>DTSO01000001.1 GCA_012965315.1 Phycisphaerales bacterium
AAAACACCCACATGCATCAGCACGCGGGTGTGGGTAAATGGGCCATGCAGGACTCGAACCTAATTAGCGTAAACCTTGCTGGTGATATTGAAAACGTACAAAACAAACAATCGTCACTAGGGGGTGTATCAAAATCCGGTACAGTGGTTGCTTTAACAGTTTATTTTTTTATTAGGTAACTTACACCCAGTCGATGATTCCTTTATGATTGGTTGATGGCCGAGTTGAACAATACAAACACACTCTATGGCTCGGGAGATAAGCAACCAAATGCTTCCTTTGCGGCATTGCCACACTTGGCGTTCCTACTTATGTACGTGCTTCCATTTATAAGTGTAATAATACAATTGCGAATTCTGTTTTCTGATAAAGGGACAACGGATCAATTTGTCCGTGACAATACAAGAGAAGCCATGAACCTATTTGTTTTTTCTTGTCTTATGGTATTACTCTCTATATTGTTATTTGTCGTAACGATTGGTTACTTCCTGTTAATAGTTCTAGGCATTTACCTCCTGGTATTTCCAATTATCGCTGCAATTAAGACAGCAAAGAGCACCACGGATTCTCCCGTGTATAGATACCCAATGATTTTTCGGTTGTTGAAATGAAGAACATAATTAAAACATTAACAGCTGCTCCATCTGTAATTCGTTGGCTTACATATCAATTTATCGCTATTTGTGTAGGGATTATTCCGATTTACTTATTTGTTCTAGTGTTCGGTTATATTTTTAGCACCGCTCAATATTTTGCTCGCAAGAGTTCAAAAGAAAACTTAGATTTTTCAAATATTTTAGATAGAATTCAAAATGCATTAGAATATAGATTAGACAATGCTTTCTTTGATCTATGGCGGGATGACATATGGCCATTTCAAACCATTCGATTTGCAGTTTTTGTTCTTCCAGCATTGTGGGTGTGGGGAAGAAAACCACTATACAGAATTTACTCGTTCATCTTAAATAAGGTTGAGGAAAAGGGCCTCTGGAACCGCGCACTTTTCAGGTGGAGTATTTATCAAACTGCTGCAGTTATTCTTTTCATCTATCTTGTTCGTGCATTCATGTTTTTCCCTTGGTTATATTTTTGGGTTACAAGATATGACTTTTTCAGAGGCGATCCTAGAGACTCAGCAGCTGCTTGGGAGTATGTTTCTGTGTTCGAGCAACTTCCAATCCTTTGGTTTCCAGTCTTTATCATTCCAGCAATTTGGGTTTGGCGTGTACAGTTAAAACCAATAGGCCGATTTCTCAACCGGATTTCCAAAGAATCGGATTCTTCGGCTATTGACGACGAAGATAGCGAAGCATCGTAAAGAATCTGTAACTGTAGACAGTGCAACGAGAAACACCCACATGCATCAGCACGCGGGTGTGGGTAAATGGGCCATACAGGACTCGAACCTGTGTGTGCAAAAGCAACTTGTTAATACTGAAAACAACGATTTAGACAACTCTAAAAAACAGGGCACACCAAAATCCACACCATTTAATGTTGAAGATGCTCAGGTGAAGTACTTGCTTGAGTTGTATGAACGACTGCCTGAAAAGCAAAGAGGGGGGTTCTTGTTGGCAATTGAAAGACTGCACATTAAATAGCGTGATGAGGAACACATAAAACAACCCCACTGCGAGGTGCAGAG
>DTSO01000002.1 GCA_012965315.1 Phycisphaerales bacterium
GAATCGAGATGAATCCGAAAGACTATACGACGAAGCAAATTCGATTGAATATTCATCTCAACTTTCAGGGAGTTTTGCTGGACAGCTTGGCAAGTTCATCCAACCAGTATTTGCGCCACTTGGGTATGACTGGAAATTAACTGTGGGAGTGATGACCAGTTTCGCAGCACGAGAAGTTTTTGTTTCAACACTTGCTGTGTTGACAGCGGGCGATGGTGATGTTGATAATGAAGGCGTACTTCAAAAAATAGAGTATGCCAAACGTGACGATGGAAAAAGGGTGTTTAACCTCCCTACAGCGGCAAGTTTGCTAGTATTCTTCGTCCTTGCAATGCAGTGCTTGCCGACCATTGTGGTGACAAAGCGAGAAACTGGTTCTTGGAACTGGGCAATGCTCCAACTTGGATACATGACCGTACTTGCTTGGGTTGCAGCGTTTATTACATTTACTGCAGTGACGATGGCGGTTACATAATGCCTATTGAAAGTTGGCAATTTTGGATTGTGACATTCATTGTAATCATTGCAATGATTGTCCTAGTTCGTCCATTTTTCCCAAAATGGAAAAAGAATAATTCTTGTTGTAGCAATGCGTCAAAACCAAAGAAAACAAAACTTACGATTTCGAAGAAGAAGCCTCGTTCTTAATACAGCGAACGGTAATGAGTAATAAGACGAACCCGACAAGTCCACCCCACATGCTCCATTTAAGCATTAAGGAAATATCAGTCCACTCTTTTCCACTTGCGACAGTTGCGAACATTGCAAGTGTCAATGAAAAACCAAGTCGACCAAATAAACTTTGAAGCGAAAGAAATGTTGCTCTTTGTTCAGCTGGAACATTCGGCGCAACTGCTACATTTAATGGCGCTGTTATTAATGCTCTTGGACAACTCCTCAGTAATGTCGCAATCGCAGCAGGGATACTGACAAAGAAATGCATGATTGTCATCATCGCAATCTGTAATCCTGCTGCAGAAAGCAGGGTTGCACCTATACCAATTCTGTCTCGGATCTTGATAGATTTCGATGCAATCCAGGCAGCAACGAGCATCGTTAGAGTGAGGTGTATGCTCGATAAGAAGGGTGTTGCTTGAATGACTTCATATTCCTTTGCAAGTTCTTCAATGTATGGTTGATAAAACTCGTACGGAATATGATTGAGGACAATCATAAACACTGCAAATACCGAGAGCCACAGTAGTTGAATGTTTTTAAGTAATTTGAAACACGATATTACTTGGGAGAAGAAACGCAAGCGGTGTTTTCTTTTCACTCGTACAGGCTCTACGAAACACAACGTAATTACAACTAATGCAATTCCACCAACAAGTGAGAGAACGTACGCTCCTCGATAATCAGGTATTGCAGCAATACCACCAAGGACTCCGGCACATGCTGTGCCTAAAAAATTCCAACGTGTCGCATTCGCTTCGCATTGGGCATAGGCCTCTTCATTGTCGAGCGATTGAGTTGTTTCTAATAGAAAACTAGTATCTGTGCCACTATTAAACGCGATTCCAGCAGCAAGAAATATCTGGGCTATCGCGAAGACCTCGAATGAATGAGCAAACAGAAATACTACATAGGAAATACATAAGAATAGACTCGCTACAACAAGGGT
>DTSO01000003.1 GCA_012965315.1 Phycisphaerales bacterium
AACAATCCTTTTTGAAATAAGTGGTGTTCCAGAAGATATGGCAAAAGAAGCATTTGCTCGGATAGCACACAAGATGCCGGTACGTTGCCGGTTTGTAGGACGGAGACTTTCTGTTTAACGCAGTAGCGTGTAACAGAGAAGGAATGAAGACATGAAAGCAAAAGCAGTTCACAAACTAGGTAATGAAGAACTCTCAATCGAAGTGGGTAACCTCCGAAAGAAACTCTTCGAACTCAAAACACAAGGCGTAACTGAGAAGATTCAAAACACTTCACAGTACGGCAAACTTCGTAAGGACATCGCGCGATTGCTCACTGAGCAAACAATGCGTAGCAAGGCGTAAACTATGAGTCATTTAAAAGAAATAATAATTCCAGAAAATGCATCTCGCAAAGTAGGCATCGTTACATCCGATGCTCGCGACCAAAGTTGCAAAGTGGAGATTCAATTTTCAGTTAAACACGAAAAATATGGCAAGTACATTCGTCGCCGCACGCTCATTCAAGCACACGATGCAAATAATGAAGTAAAGCTTGGTGACAAAGTAGAAATCGCAGAATGCCGACCAATTTCAAAAACAAAATCATGGGTTGTTACCCGTGTTGTTAAGGCATCGCTCAGGTAAAACACCTGTCGAAGGAATAGAACAATGCTCCAAAAAGAATCAAGATTAGAAGTTGCTGACAACAGCGGCGCAAAAGAGGTGCTAGTAATTAGTGTCCTTGGTGGATCAACCGCGCGCGGTAAATACACACGGCGAACAGCTGGCGTTGGTGATCGCATCGTTTGTGCTGTGAAAAAGGCATTGCCTAATTCACAAGTCAAATCAGGCGACATAATCAAAGCTGTTGTCGTTCGCACAAAGTACCCAACTCGTCGTAATGACGGTTCATATGTTCGCTTCGATTCAAATGCTTGCGTTTTAATCAACGAAGACATGAACCCCACCGGCACACGCATCTTTGGTGCGGTAGCACGTGAGTTGCGTGAAAAGAACTACATGAAAATTGTATCACTCGCATCGGAGGTGGTGTAATGCCTAGGCATATTAGAACAGGTGACACGGTAATGGTTACTTCAGGCAACGATAAGGGTGCCGTCGGTGAAATTCTTCGTGTTCTCATTAAAAAAGATCGTGTTGTTGTGAAAGGTGTAAATGTTCGTTCAAAGAACATTAAGCCATCGCAAACAAATCCAAAAGGCGGCGTTATTAAGCAGGAAATGCCAATTCATATGAGTAATGTAAGCCCAGTTGTTGAAGGCAAGCCAGCGCGATTACGCTTCGAAACTCAGAAGGACGGCGCGAAAGTTCGTATTGGCGTAGTTCGAGACAACAGTGGAAAAAAAATCGAGAAAGTCATCAGCTCAGTTCACTCCGCAGATGCACGTTCAACAGGAAAGTAAGTCATGACAGCTACTATTGACAAACCAAGATTAGAGACCCTCTACTCCGACGAAGTAAAGGCGAGCATCATTAAGGAATTTAACCTTGCTAATGTTTCGCTTGCACCAAGATTGGTGAAAATCACAGTAAATATTGCGATTGGTAGATTTCTTGATAATCAGAAATTAAAGCCTGAAATTAAAGAAACTGTTATCTCGACTCTAACTCAAATTACTGGCCAAAAACCAATTATGATTTTGGCGAAAAAATCAGTTGCAAACTTTAAAGTTCGCGAAGGTGCACCCTCTGCATTTATGGTCACAATGCGTGGCGAAAAAATGTGGTATTTCCTAGATCGTTTGATTTCACTTGCGATCCCACGGATTAAAGACTTTAGAGGGTTAAAGGACACCTCATTTGACCAAGCGGGTAATTACTCGTTTGGTGTAACTGAGCAAGCAGTTTGGCCAGAAATTAACATGGCAGAAGTCAACTTTACACACGGAATGAACATAAATCTCGTATTTGAAAATTCAACACCAGAATTGAGCAAAGCTGTTTTGGCTCAACTTGGTATGCCGTTCGTACGGGATGAGGAATAAGGAAAGAACATGGCAAGTAAACGCGTATTTGAAAAAATGAAAAGAGAACCTAAGTTCTCTACTCGCAAGAAAAACCGATGCCAAATCACAGGTCGTGGTCGTGGTGTCTACCGTAAATTTGGCATTAGCCGAATCATGCTTCGCCAATTGGCTTTGGAAGGCAAGATTCCCGGAATGCGTAAGGCGAGTTGGTAAATAGAGAAGTTTCACATCGCTCTACTAACGTAGTTGCCATGTATTTGGAGTATTAGAAATGTCACAACAAGACCTAACATCAGACATGCTTACACGCATTCGAAATGCAGTGAGAAATCACGCACCGGATGTCTCATGTCTAAACAATAAACTCAATAGAGGTATTGCCCAAGTCCTTAAAGATGAAGGGTATATTGAAAGTTTCGATGTCATTGATGATGGTCGTCAAGGCCGACTCGACGTTCACCTACGGTATGGTGAACGTGGAGAACAAGTGATTAACACCATCAAGCGAGAGTCAAAACCTGGCTGTCGAGTGTATCGAAGTGTAGATGATCTTCCAGCACCACTAGGTGGGCTTGGAATTGCAATCGTTTCAACTAGTAGTGGAATTATGAGCGACCGTCGCTGCCGACAAGAAAAAGTTGGTGGTGAGGTTGTAGCAACCGTCGCGTAAGGCGCGAAGAGGACGAACTATGTCACGTATCGGAAAACAATCCATCACAATTCCTTCAGGCGTTGAAGTAAAACTAAACGCTAATGATCGATCTATCAATGTAAAAGGGCCTAAAGGCAATTTATCATTTGGTTGGCGTTCAGAAGTGAGTGTGAAACATAACGAAGAAGATAAGCAAATCTGCTGTGCAATCGCTGATGGTACGGATGAAAATAGAGTTGCACGCGCGTTGTGGGGAACCACTCGAAGTTGCATCAACAATATGGTTGAAGGCGTTTCAAAAGGTTTCACTAAGAAATTAAAAATTGTTGGTGTAGGCTGGAATGCAAAAGCGCAAGGGCAAACAATTGTTCTTAGTATTGGCTACTGCCACACAGTGGATATTATTGCACCAGATGGTGTTACTTTTGAAATTGAAAAAGGCACTGCAGTAACAATTACAGGCGCGGATAAACAAGCAGTCGGGCAGTTCGCCGCGCTTGTTCGTTCCAAGCGTAAGCCAGAGCCATACAACGGCAAAGGCATCATGTACCACGACGAAATTATTATCCGTAAAGCGGGGAAAGCATTTGGCGTTTAAGTAGCCAAAGGAGATTAACATGAACCGCATTACAGCAAGAATTAAACGATACACACGGCGTAAACGAAGCGTTCGAAAGAACATCTTCGGCGTACCGACTAAACCCAGACTATCACTTACCCGTACTGGTAAAAACATGTACGCGCAACTAATTGATGACACATCTGGACGCACACTTTGCTCGGCTTCAACTATTGAAAAAGATGGAAAAATGGAAGCTGGCAGTAATTGTGATGCAGCAAAATCAATTGGCGTTCGCCTTGCAGAAAAAGCGAAATCAGTAGGCATCGAATCGGTTGTGTTTGACCGTAACGGTTACAAATTTCACGGTCGAGTAAAAGCACTCGCTGAAGGTGCTCGAGAAGGCGGACTTAAGTTCTGAGGAACGGATAAGATCTATGGACAAGAATAAGAATAAAAAATACGAAGAAGATAAAAGCGGCATCGACTCAAATACAGTTGGTGTTTACAGAACTGCAGCTACCGTAAAAGGTGGACGCCGGTTTAGTTTCTCCGCAATGATTGTGTGTGGTGACCGTAAGGGTCGCGTTGGACTTGGTTACGGAAAAGCAAACCAAGTTCCAAATGCAATTGAAAAAGCGCAAAAGAAAGCTAAACGAGAAATGCGTGAGTTCCCGCTCACAGGAACAACAATTCCGCACGAAGTTACAGGCCGTTTTGGCGCTTGTACTGTTCGGCTTGTTCCAGCATCACCTGGTACAGGTGTTATTGCAGGCGCAGCTGTTCGTGCAGTACTAGACCTTCTTGGAGTACAAGATTGTCTTTCAAAAGCATACGGTTCAACAAATAATAAAAACCTTACGAAGGCAGTCATTGATGGTCTTCAACAACTTCGTTCACGAGAAACAATCGAACGACTTCGTAAAGTAACTATTGATAAAACACACACAGAAACATCCCACGAAAAAACACCAGTTGCAGTGGATGTGTCTACAAATGAAGAAAACATTAGCGAGGAAGTGACTGCATAAGTCCTTCCTTAATTTGGAGATTAACCACCAATGATGATTCATGACATTACAGAACAAGTAGGCAAGTATAAAGCCCGCAAACGAATTGGTCGAGGCCACGGTAGTGGTTCGGGCAAGACAAGTGGTCGTGGCCATAAAGGCGCGAAGTCACGCTCTGGCTACTCAAGACGCCCAGCGTTTGAGGGTGGACAAATGCAATATTTCAGGCGCATTCCTAAGCGTGGCTTTACAAACGCAGACTTCAAAACTGTTTATCACATTGTGAACCTAGCTTCACTTGAAGCACGCTTTGAAAAAGGCGCGACAGTTGATGCAACCGCATTAGTAGAAGCTGGTTTAATTCGGAACTTTAAGAACCCTGTAAAAATTCTTGGTCAAGGCGATCTTACAATCGCATTGAATATTACAGCTGATAAGTTCTCTACATCTGCGCTGAAGAAAATCGAAGCAGCGGGTGGTAGCGTTACAGTAATTGAAAAGAAAAAATGGGTTCGTGATCGTTCAGTTATGCCAAAGAAAAAAGCGGCAGCACTGGCAGCAGCACAAGCTGTAGCGGATAAGGGTTCAGACGAATAAGGTTTTTACTGTATGTTTCAAGCAATCATAAACATCTTTAAGATTTCTGAACTTCGCAATCGCGTATTCTTTACGTTTGCGATGATTGCGATCTATCGCATTGGTTTTTGGATTCCACTTGCAGGTGTAAACCAACAACAAATGGTCGAAGCAGCTGCAAAAGCAACTGAAGACTCAAGTGGATGGGGCAAGTTCCTCGATTACGCTTCAATTTTCTCTGGTGGTTCTTTCTCGCAATCAACAATATTTGGTTTAGGCATTATGCCTTACATTACTGCGTCAATTATCTTCCAATTATTGCAATCGGTCATGCCGAAATTGCAAGAGTTGAAAAAAGAAGGCGCATCTGGGCAAGCGAAAATTACAGAGTGGACACGTTACGCAACTGTTGCAATGTGTTTTATTCAAGCAATGATGTGGCTCAAATTTATTGCTGCACAGGGATTGATTCGACCAGAATTTTTAAACCCTGGTGGCTTACTAATTTTCTACATCGCAGGCGTGACTGCGCTTACTGCTGGTAGCGTCTTTTTGATGTGGCTTGGTGAGCAAATTGACAAATATGGCATTGGTAACGGTGTTTCCCTCATTCTGACTGCGGGAATTGTGGCAAGAATGCCGCAAGCGCTAGAGTGGGTTTGGTCTAGCTTTAGTACATCACAACAATCTACAACAGGGCAGATAGGCATATTAGGAGTCCTATTCCTTGTTGGTGCGTTTATATTCGTTGTAGCGGGTGCAATATTAATTACCGTTGCACAGCGTAGAATTCCAATTCAACAAGCGAAACATACGCGTGGTCGAAAAACATACGGCGGTGGTCGTCATTACTTGCCTCTGCGAGTCAATCACGCGGGCGTTATGCCGATTATCTTTGGTAGTTCACTATTGATTTTCCCATCAGCATTTTTTGGTTACCTTCAATCTGCTGCTTCAGCATCACCGGATCCATCAAGTTGGTGGGTCGCTACAACAACATTCTTGAATGCGAATTTCCAAATGGGTGAGTATCCATACATCGTGTTCTACATCATTTTGATTTACTTCTTCAGTTACTTCTGGACAACCATTGTGTTTAGCCCAGAAGATATGGCAAGGCAATTACGTGATAACGGTAGTTTCATACCTGGATTGCGACCTGGCCCACGAACTGCCGAATATTTAGAAACAGTTGTTGAACGCATCACATATGTGGGTGCAGGATTCTTAGCAGTCATTGCAGTTATCCCATCAATCGTTTCAAAAGAAATGCAAATCCCATTTTTCGTTTCAAGTTT
>DTSO01000004.1 GCA_012965315.1 Phycisphaerales bacterium
TCGCCGTGACCAAGGTTGAATCGAACCCAATTTGCCATATCGGTTGCTGTTGACACAATAGAACCAGCAGGTCCGATGTTATCGATTGTGCGTAAAGGATAAAGTTTGTATTCTTTTTCTTTCTCATCCCAAACATGACCGGCGCTAACGGTGTATTCGTTACCCGCTCTACGCCAAGAGGAAAATGTGTCGTTCATTCCCAAGGGTGTAAACAGCCGTTCTTCAATCAGCGTATTCCAATCGCTTCCAGCGACCTTACCAGCCGCGTAACCCGATGCAAGATATTGTTCGTTGTTGTATAAAAATAAAGTGTGAATTGGCGCTACGGGTTTTGCAAGAATCGCAGTTTTAAGCATTTCTTTACGCGAAAGCGAATTGTTAATTCCAAGAAATTGCATGCGGGTGAAACCAGTCTGGTGGCTTAGTAAATCTCGAAGGAGCACTTCTGTTCGTTCGGGATCATCCTCATTTATTTCAATTGGCAAAATGAACGCAGGTAAATACTCTGTGATTGGCGCGTCCCACCGCATTTTTCCTTCATCAACAAGCACTGCAATTGCGGTTGCAGTGAATGATTTTGTTACGGAACCAATGGCGAAGAGTGTTTTATTTGTAACGGGCAACGCAAGTTCAGTGTTTGATTCTCCAAACGAATGCACAAGGACAACCTCGTCATCTACAACAACGGCGAGCTGCATTCCCGGAATGTGATATTCAATATGTTTAGTTTCAAGTTTGTTGACGAGATGTTCTAGCCGCTGGTCAAGTGACGGCGCACTAGCATTTTCTTGCCCTTGCGTAAGGGAGACAAGCAGAAGAGAAAACAGAGATGCTTTTAAGATGTATTTCATAAGACACAAATTGTATATGGTTTTATATGAAAGGGAATAATTATGGCAAGCCGACTAATCCTGCATCGGGAGTAATCGTACGTAGTGCACCGTTGACGACAGCTACGGTAGCCATAATCTCTAAAAATAAAACTCGTTCTGCTTGAAACTCTAGACACCTCTGCAACCAGTAGCGAAAGTGCTAATGAGTAGTAGCGTCTACAGGCATGCCCTAGACGTTACACGTTACTTATACGCACGGTCCCCAGTTTCCAACGACCTCTAAAAGGTCGCTTACATTCACGACACCATCACCCGTAACATCTGCAGGCGAATTAGTTTGACCCCACGCGTCGATGACAGCGAGTAAATCCCCAACATTTACAGTACTGTCGTTATTGGTGTCGCCAACGCATGCAGGTGAACTGATTATTGAAAACGGCAAATCATTTGTGTCATCGTAAAATCCGTTTGTATTATCCATAACTACGCGAACCCAAACAGTATCGCTTGGGGTGTCTGGAACCATCCAGTTATATGTATGAATACTGTTTTGAGAATTGTCACCTAAAGGCAAGTCGATGGCAATTGGAAGCCACGGCCCTTTGAGGGTGGTTGTTGAGTAATACAAGTCCCAGTTCAACGTGCTGTGAGGAATCGTGATTTGCCAAGAAATTTCATACTGTGAGCCTGAATCCAGTATGTCGTTACCCGTTGGGGTTAATAGATGCACGTGTCCAAAGGCAGTTGTTGACATCGTTGTTACCGTTGCCAATCTA
>DTSO01000005.1:0-530 GCA_012965315.1 Phycisphaerales bacterium
CCGTGCAAATAATCAGGCATAATGGAATTGAAGATGGAGCATCTTCAGGAACTATCCATTCAACAATTGGATTAGAAGTCGTTGGTTCTTGGGGTCCTTGCTAATACAACTGAAAAAAGAGCCGCAACTTTAATTTTTAGTATTCTCAACTACTAAATTTGGAAGTATTGCATCCGCCCAAAGTTGATAACCCGCTTCACTCAAGTGCAAATAATCAGGCATAATGGATGTGCTAATTTCGCCGTTTGATTCCGTAAACAAATGTCCAATCTGCAAAACACGAACGTCTTCGTCTTCAGCAAATTTCGATTGTAAAATTTGATTAACTTGAAGAATTGAACCTCGCATTGCATTAAATGTTTTTCCCCTTGGAAAAATGTCCAACAATAATATTTTCATTTCAGGAAACAGTTCTTTTAATTTTTCTACAACTGCAACTACACCAATAAGAACTTCGCCTTCATCATCTGGTTTGGATTGACCAAAATTATTTGTCCCAATCATAACAACTGCAAATTCTGGAAAAACTC
>DTSO01000005.1:543-1723 GCA_012965315.1 Phycisphaerales bacterium
AGCCAAAGTACATGTTCGGTGCGATCTCCACTAATTCCAAAATTCACGGCTCCAAGTGGTGCAATCATTTCTTTCCAAACTGCACTTCCAGCGCCTTCCCAACCTTGAGTTATTGAATCGCCCACAAAAAGTACATGCGAATCATCCCCAACTTTATCAATTTCACTTTGAATTTTTGAACATCGTTGCACCCACCAATCGTCACCCCTGCCAACTGGTGTAGTTGAAGATGAATCATTCGAGAAGCAAACAAGTGCAATAAGAAGTATTTTGAACATACTCGAAGTATACACTGTTGTTATTTGTTTTTACGTGCAATCTGCTTTCGTCTGGTTTCGCTGAGTTCTCTTTTTCGAACTCGAATTGCATCTGGTGTTATTTCAACAAGTTCATCATCTTGAATGTATTCAAGAGCAGACTCAAGCGTAATTTCTCGAGACGCTTTAAGCACGGTGGTCGCTTCTTTGTTCGCTTCACGTACATTTGAGAAAGCCTTACCCTTGATAATATTGACTTCGAGGTCATTGTCGCGAGAATTTTCGCCAACAATTTGTCCGCCATAAATAACCTCTTGAGGCTCAACAAACAAAACACCCCGTTGGGAAATATTCAACATCGCATAGGTAGTCGCTTGCCCAGGAGCAGTTGCAATTAGAACGCCAGTTGGTCTTCGATACATAGTTGTTCGTGTTGGCGCATACTTTTGAAAACAATGGTACATGACCGCTTCTCCGGCTGTCGCAGTTAACATGTGACTTCGCAAACCAATTAATCCACGCGCTGGAATCTCACACTCGATGTGCATGCGCTCACCTCGTTGTTCAAGCGATTGGACTTCGCCACCACGAATGCCTAGCAATTCCATCGCTGCACCAATATGAGAATCATCAACATCAATGGTCAACAACTCGATTGGCTCACACTTCACGCCATCAATTTCTTTTTCAATAACTTGAGGACGCCCGACCGTTAATTCATACCCTTCACGCCGCATATTCTCAAGAAGAATGCCTAGGTGTAATAAACCCCTGCCAGATACTTTGAATTCTTCCGAGCTTTCGCCCGCTTCTACTCGAAGTGCCAAGTTGCTTCGCAATTCTCGTTGCAGTCGGTCAGAGATTTGGCGAGATGTCACAAATTTACCTGAAGTACCAGCATTTGGCGAATCATTCACTCTAAC
>DTSO01000005.1:1757-45698 GCA_012965315.1 Phycisphaerales bacterium
AATGTTGGCTCATCAACTGATATACGTGCGATGGGATTCGGTTGGTCTGGACATGCAATCGTATCGCCAATTTCGAAATCACCAATGCCTTCCACAGCGCATAAATCGCCAACGGAAACAAGTTCGGCAGGTGTTCTACCTAAATCTTTAAACCTATACACTTTTTGTGCTCTTGCTGAACGATTTCCATCTTCATGGCAAACTATCACCGCTTGCCCGGCAGACAGTGCGCCTGAAACAATCCTGCCGATTGCGATCCTCCCAGAATATGGGGAATAGTCCGAGCTTGCAATTAACATTTGTAGTGGAACATCAGCATACCCAACTGGACTTGGTAAGTGCGTCAAGATTGCATCAAGAAGTGGCTGCATATCTCCTTCGTGCACGTCTCCTTCTTCGCTTGACCAACCATCGCGACCAGAAGCGTAGATGACATGAAAATCTAATCGTTCGTCGCTTGCGCCGAGTGCCACGAGCAAGTCAAAGACTTCGTTAACTACTTCATCAACCCGAGCATTTGGGCGATCACATTTATTAACTACAACTATGATTGGATGGTCTAATTCAAGTGCTTTGCCAAGAACGAATCTTGTTTGTGGCATTGGCCCTTCAAAAGCATCAACCAATAACAAAACACCATCTGCCATTTTCAAAACTCGTTCAACTTCACCACCAAAATCTGCGTGACCTGGTGTATCAATAATATTAATCCGACAAGTTTTATTTGCGTTTTCACCTGAACTTGGCCTGTATGTAACTGCGCAGTTTTTTGAAGTAATCGTGATGCCCCGCTCTTTTTCAAGTGGGTCAGAGTCAAGAATGCATTCCGCTTCGGCTCTGTTTAAAGTCATCGCACCACAAAAAGCAAGCAATGAATCAACGAGGGTTGTTTTGCCATGGTCAACGTGTGCAATAATTGCAACATTTCGTAAGTTTGGATCAGCAGTATGGAGCATTTTATATTCCTACAAAAAAAGGGTAGCCCCATATTCTACCTGAACAATGTGTACAAGGTATAGGTGTACCAGGCACAGAAACGTCTGATACACTTACACCCAACCACAACTAGGAAACTCAAATGGCAAACCAATCTTTACAACTCACAAAAGACATGCATTCCTGGCTACAGGAACATGCTTGCAGGCCCTCTCCGGCGATGTCGGCACTCTGCAAAACAACGATGGAATTAGAAAATGGCGAAATGCTCACTTCTCCAGTGCAACTCCAATTTCTCGCATTCCTAGCTCATTCCATTGGCGCAAAAAATGCCATCGAAGTTGGCGTATATACAGGGGCAAGTGCGCTTGCAATCGCTGAAGTTCTACCAAAGGATGGAATCATCGTCGCCTGTGATTTGACCAAAGATTACTGCCCTATTGCATCACCCGCTTGGAAAGACGGTGGCGTGTTCAACAAAGTTGATTTGCGAATCGGACCAGCGGTTGAAACTCTGACGTCGTTGCTCGACGAGGGCAAAGCAAATTCGTTCGACTTCATGTACATCGATGCTGATAAAACGAACAGTAAAAATTACTATGAACTTGGCTTGCAACTCCTCTCAACTGGTGGCATTATCGCAATTGATAATATGTTCTATGGTGGCCAAGTTATTGACTTAGAAACGACCGATGCAAACACAATTGCAACCCGTGAACTTGCGTCGTTTCTTGTTTCTGACAACCGCATTGATTACTCACTTTTACCCATCGGTGATGGTTTAGCACTCGCTAGAGTACTCTAGTACTCGTATTCATCACAAGAAAATTAAAAACTGCCTTTCAGGGTACAATTAACCTATGCGTACAGCCCTTTTTATATTGTTGATTACTGTTATTACCAGTTGTAGTTCAATCGAACGAGCTGGTGATCAAAAGCGTGCCCAGAGATCAAACTCTCGTTACATTGGTGAAGTTCCAAACATGCTTAAAGGAACGGTGAAACACCATGTCGCATTGATGGGATATGACTCCACCTATAGTGATACCTACGAACCATCTGTAAGTTCAGGGTATGGTTTGGTCATCGGCTTAAATGGAACTGGTTCAAGTGAAATCCCGCCGCAAGTCCGTGCACATATGATTGCTGACTTAGCACGGAGGGGCGTTGGACAATCCACTCAGGGTTTCGGGAGTATGACACCTGATGAATTGATAAATTCGGATGACACCTCAGTCGTAATTGTTGAAGCGATTATCCCACAAGCGGCAACTGGTCGAAAACCAGCACGGTCGAATATGAAACCCGACCACCCTTCTCTTCGGGGTACAACATTTGATGTACATGTTTTTGCAGAACCGAGCAGTTCTACATCCAGTTTAGAGGGAGGCATGCTCCTTCCGACATACTTACGGCTTGGGCAACTCACTACAGGCAAGGGGCAAGCTAGAGAAGTTGCTGTTGCATCTGGACCACTATTTATTAACCCATTTGCAGACCCGGATTCAGTTGGCAAAGATTATGTCAGCCGCACATCAGGAAGAATTCTAGATGGTGGCGAAGTAATGGTAAACATGCCAATGCGTCTCATCCTTCTTGACCCAAGCCACGCTCGAGCGTCGATGATTCAAACAGCCATTAACCGAGTTTTCCCAGAACAACAAGGGCAAGATGGACCAACTGCTAGAGGCATTAATGATGAACAAATTGAAATCAGAGTACCTCCATCGTGGAAAAACGATGTAATTTCGTTCATGGAAATCATGACGCACATTACTCTTCGAGTGCAAAACCCAGAAACTATTGCAGTGCAAGTTAAACGAATGATTGAACGAGACCCAAGCCCAAGAAATGCGGATGCCGCAATTTGGCGTTGGAGATCACTAGGCGATCGTGCACTTCCAATCATCAGACAACTCTACGAATACCCTGATGAAATTCCTCGACTTGCGGCCCTTCGCGCAGGAGGTGGACTCAAAGATCCGATGTGTGTACCGCATCTAATCGAGATGGCTAATGCTGATATCGGTTTGGGAAATCGGCTTGATGCGCTCGATTTATTACAAAAAATGCCTGCAGATTTCCGCATCGAAGTTGGACTTCGCCCACTTCTTAACTCGCCCGATTTAGAAATTCGATTACATGCTGCCGAAACTCTCGTTGCACGTAATGACCCTGCAATCGACAAATACACCATTGGAAATAAATTTGATTTAATTGTTGTTAATTCAGACCACAATACAATTTACGTTACTCAAACTGGCGTGCCAAGAATAATTTTAACTGGCAACATCAATATTACACGTCCTTTGACAATGCAAACATGGGGCTCTGACTTGCTTATCAAAGAATCAAAAACGAACGAACAAGCACTTGAAGTTAAATACAGAAACAACACCGGACACTCGTCTCGATACGATAATATTTCTCCCAGTTTACCTACCTTCACAATGTTCCTTTCTCACTTAACTACACCCGAAGCACCCGCCCCCGGTTTAGACTTAACGTACAGCCGAACGATTGGTGCTATTCATTCTCTTTGGCGCCAGCAATACCTCAATGCTGACTTTAAAGTAGAACAAGACCGCCTTCTAGCTGCAATTCAACGCTTGACATCTGAAACAACCTACACCCCAAGACCTGAGTTTGGCACTGAAGAAACCGTAGAAGTCGAAGAATTAGATTCTCGTTTCCTAAAATAACACTAATGAAACATTGGCTTTTTCAGGGCGTATTCGCTGTTTTTTACTTGGCAAAATCGTAATTTTCGGTACTATGTGCAATGTAAACCCGAATTGGGTACCCACAAGGGCTACGGTTGCGCTTGGTACATGGGATGGCTTTAGGATGAAGCCATGACAAATGACAGGAGGTCTTTTTTTCATGCGGTTATCAAAAATTACAATTGCTGGTTTCAAGTCATTTGCCGATACAACGGAGTTTGTTTTTGATGCACCAATTATCGGAATTGTCGGACCAAACGGTTGTGGCAAATCTAATGTAGTTGATGCAATTAAATGGGTGCTTGGCGAACGCTCTGCAAAAAGTCTACGCGGCGAAGCAATGCTCGATGTAATTTTTGCTGGCTCGGCAGTTCGCAAACCATTAGGCGCTGCAACTGTCACACTCACATTCGATAACCCAGTCACGAATAAAAGCGCTTCCGACCCTTCCGATCGCCGTTTCCTTTCTGTAGATACAGATGAAGTCGGAGTAACAAGACGACTTTACCGCGATGGTAGAAGTGAATATTTAATCAACGGAAACAAAGTTAGATTAAAAGACATTCGGGAACTTTTTCTCGACACTGGCATTGGAACAAATGCCTATTCAATTATTGAACAGGGTCGTGTTGCAGCGATGTTACAAGCTAACCCAAGTGAACGAAGAGGCATACTCGAAGAAGCCGCTGGAGTCGCACGATTTAAAACACGCCGCAAAGAAGCGGAACGAAAACTTGAACGTACCGAAGTTAACTTAGTTCGTGTTCGCGAACAGGATCGTCAGAGTCCAAGCAGAAAAAGCGCGTAAGTTTACGGACCTCGATGCACGATTCCGTTCAATAAGAACAGACGTTGCACTTGACCAATTCCATGAACTTTACACTCAATTACATGGGTTAACGAGCAGACTTTCTTCACTCGAAAAAGAACGACAGCACGTTGCCTCCGTCATCATTGACCAAGAAGATGCGAAACGACAAGCAGAAGTTGACCGACATACATTGCAGTCGAGCCATCAAACACTTATCCAAGAATCAACTGAGCACGAATCTACAATTCGCCATTCACAACAACGAATTGAAATGATGGACCGTTCGATTAACGAATCGAAACAACAAGTCGATGATGAACGCAGCCGACTTCGTGAAATGCAAAATAGAGAAAACTCTCTCTCAGGACAACGAGAAGGCGCTTCAGAACAAATCGCTGCATCAGGTGAGCGTTTGGCTGAAATTGACCGAACAGTCGAAACAATTTCAAGCGAACATGCGTCCTTCCAACAGAAAGTAGTCGAACTACAAGATTTACTTTCAGCAATTCAAGATACCCTTGAAGAGGAAACAGGAAAACAATCTCAGTTGCATGCTATTGCCCAATCTGCAAAAGAGCGATTGAACAGCCAAATTGAGCAGCAAGTACGAACAGAAAAAAATAAACTGACTGCAGAAGCAGAGCATACAACGCTTCAGAAAAATCGCGAGTCCACCGTTGCATTAATTAACGAAGCGACAAGAACAGCGCAACAACATGAAGCAGTTTTAAAGTCACATGACAGTGCTGCGCATTCTCTTGGCGAACTCGCAGAAGAATTAACCAATGATTTGGAAATAATGCGCCACCAACGCGCAAGTTCTGGGTCGCGATTGCATCTTCTAGAAGAAATGCAACATGCTCGCGAGGGTTTAACCGATGCTGTCAAATATGTTCTGGATAATCCAAATCAATTCCCCCAAGTCAAAGGGATGCTCGGTGATGCGATAGATGCAAACCACGCGGATGCGCACTTGGTTGAAATTGCACTTGGACAAAATGTGCAACTTCTATTAGTTGATTCAAACGAAGCAGTGGCACAAGTAGAATCTGCACTTGACAATGTCAATGGTCGAATTGGGTTAATCCCAATGGATGCCACAAATGATAATGCGAGTATCGCACACTCCCCTGCTACAGCGTTGCTTACTTTGATACAAATTGCAGATTATGCAAAGCATGCCGCTGCGAAAATACTCGGCCGGACTGCTGTTGTAAAGAACATGCAAACAGCAATTGAAATGCAAAGCAAAATGCCCGGTTGGCGATTTGTCACGCTTGACGCTGAGTTAATTGAAGCCGATGGAAGAATGTTTGTAGGCAAGTCTACGGCAGGCGACCAGAAAGGCTGGCTCACTCGAAGAATTGAGATAAATGCTCTAACCGTTGAAGTTTCAGCACTCGATCAGCAAATCGATCAGAGGCAAACGCAATTAAGTGAATTGCTTGACGAAAGCGAACAAGCAAAACAACAACAACGAGACTCGGCAGCAAGAGTGCGTGATGCACGAAATTCAGTTGTCGAACATGAGTACCAATTACAACGAATCGATGATGACACACATCGTTGTACGCGACAAGTACACGTCCTTACTGAAGAACATGACGAGCTCAGGCAACGAATTTTACAGAGTAACACGCAGCACACGAATGCTGAAAACGAAGCGACCGAGCTCACGATCAAAATAGAATTGCTCACAACCAATCGTTCTACTGAAAGGGACAATCTCGACCAAGCTATATCGCATTCAGAAACTACAACGGAAACACTAACTGCTGCGCGAGTTGACCTTGGACAGGTAGGAGAAAAACACGAAGCAGACAGACGTGAACTCCGCCATATCGATGCAGCACTTGAAGAATCCGTTCGTCAACGAACGTTACTTCAAGATCAAATCGCAAGACGACTGGGTCAACTTGAACAATTCGAAGCATCAAAACAAGAAAGTCAAGAAGAAATAGACCGCTGTAAGGTTGTAGCAGAACAATGCAGAGTCGAGCTTGAAGCGTTCAATGAAAAAATGCGTATGGCGGACTGTGTTGTTGAAACTGCTGGAACAATACTTCAAAACACTCGTGAGCAAGGCGAGCGACTCGTGCGTGACTTCCATGCACTTGAACTGAGCCGTCGAGAGGCAGAAATCAACAGGGAAAACCTTGAAGACCGCACCATTGAAGAACTTGAACTTGATGTCAGCAATGCGTACAACACATGGCGCACGACCAAAGGTGACTCCGATCGCCCTGCAGAGAACCGTGAAGAAATGGATGAAGAAAGCAATCTTCTTCGAATTGAAATCAAGAAACTCGGTAATGTTAATCTGGATGCTATTGAAGAAGAAAGCAATCTTGAAGAGCGCAATGTAGAATTAGCACAACAAGTCATTGACATCGACTCTTCCGTCGAATCGCTCACTTCACTTATTAATGAACTTGAAGAACTAAGCAAAACGAAGTTTGAAGAAACCTTTAACTTAATTCGGGAACACTTCGCGGGACCACAAGGAATGTTCAGAAAAATGTTTGGTGGCGGTAGTGCAGATATTATGATGTTGCCTGACGAAGATGGGAATGTCGACCTTCTTGAAGCAGGCATAGAAATCAAAGCAAAACCACCCGGAAAACAACCTCGAGTAATTTCGCAATTGAGTGGAGGCGAACAAGCAATGACCGCTGTTGCACTTCTACTCAGTATTTTCAAGGCAAAACCATCGCCGTTTTGCGTCCTTGACGAAGTTGACGCGGCGCTTGATGAAGCAAACACCCACCGCTTCGTCCGTTCACTTCACCACTTCCTCGACAACAGTCACTTCATTGTCATTACGCACCATAAGCGTACAATGATTGAATGTGACAAATTGTACGGCGTAACAATGCAAGAACGAGGTGTTTCAAAACACGTTGCAGTTACAGTAGATGACGTTGGAAATAAAGGCGAAATTGCAGCATCAGTGCACACGAAGCCAGCGAATGTAGAACAAGACAATCCTGAAATGTCTACAAAAATAGTCGACGAGTTACCCATCGTTGAAACAACGACTTCTGAACCTGCAAATGTAGAGTAATTACCTCTATAACCAATTGGCTATTGCATCCCAAACTTCTTGAAGTTGCACTGAAGGCGCATCATCAACAGGGAATGGATTTTGTGTATTAAACACATGATCGCCACCGGGAATAGGTTTCAATGTTGAAGCAGGCAAAACTGCATGTATCGCGTGCGCTGCTGCAACTGGAACAGTTGGGTCGTCTTCACCATGAATAAGAAGAACATTGTTTTTATTTGTTTCTAAAAGTGCAAGTAGGTCATGACCCTCAGGGTCATCAAGTTGTTCTTGCAGAAAATTAGCCCCGACCCGAAGTACTTGATTAGTGCGTGAGGATGGTGACTCAATAAAACCGTCTTGCAATAGCACTTGCTGTGTTTCCGCTGTGAGTTGATTGCACTGGGATGGCGCACTAAGCGAAATAATTCCATCGACTTCGACTGCGCCTCTACCAAGTGCTAATAGCGACGCTAGTCCGCCTCTTGAATGCCCAAGGATAATCGTCGGAATGCCCTCAACTTGCAGCGCTTTCGTCAAAATTTCCAAATCTTCTACTTGCGTATTCCACGATGCCGCTTCGAATAAATCGGGGCGAACAAAGGGTCCGTCTTCAGCAAGCATGCCAGAGTGTGAGAAGTTGAATCGGTGTGCAATCCACCCCCTCTTTACAAACTGCTCAGCAAGCCATGGAAGCATGCCGTAGTCTTTGTATCCCTTGAATCCGTGGCCAATAAGCACGACTCCAACCGCAACGCTTTCAGGATCATGCGTTGTTCCATGTATACTTTCCCCGCGACTTCCTTCTATTTTCCAATCAGTACAGCTCATTCGTGCATCGTACTCGACAAAGCTGACAACATTAGGAATCTACGCGTTAACGAGGTGGAATTACTAATACCATTCCAATTTGTAATCTTGCTGGGTCGATTCTTGGATTTGCCTGTGCGATTAGAAAATACTTATTCACATCGTCATAGTAATCACCAGCAATGGAACTCATCGTTTCGCCTTCAAGCACTCTGTGTGTCTTGCCATTTGCAATTGGTGTGCTAATTGGAGTCGCTGCATTCACAGGAATACTCTTCTTTACAGTCGCTCTTGCGGGTAATCGAAGTGTCCTACCTGACGAAATCCTTGATGGATCATCGATACCGTTGAGAGTTGCAATTTCACGCCATGAACGATAACTTCCTAACTCACGAGATGCGATTTCGCCAAGGGTTTCACCTTCTTTTACGATGTATGTTCGTATTACTGTTTCATGTAATACAACTGGTTGTGGCTTTTCTTCTTCAACTTCTTTATCTGACCTTTGGACAACCGAAGTAGATAATGCTCCATCGGAATCATCAGATTCAGCACTGATTATTGGCGCATTTAGAGGTTCATCATCCTGATCGACGATGTCCGCTGCAATAGGAGGAAAACCAAGCTCAAGTAATTTTTCTGCAGCATCCCCACCAAACATACTAGGTCTTGGAACATCTACTACATTTGCTGTGCTTTGTTGCGGTGGTGTCATTCCATAATAAACGACTAGTGACGCGAGCAGAAGAACACAAATTGAAACAATAGTTTTGCTTGTACCTGACATAAGTAAGAAGCCCTCCTTGGCACCTATCTATATGTTCGGCTGTTGCCTACAATTTTCTTGAAATTAGTGTGTTTTTCCTAAAGTTCTAACTCGTTCTTCTTTGCTGAATGGCCTTTGAATACAAGCGGTGCTGCAATTGCAACTGAACTGTACGTCCCGACAAAGATACCAATCAATAGTGCAAATGCAAATGGGCGAATACCGCCACCGCCAGTCCAATAGATGATTATGACAGCAATTAATGTTGTCAGTGATGTCAGAACCGTACGGCTAATTGTTTGGTTAATTGAATCGTTCACAATCTCTTGCGTCGGTAAAGGACGCTTACCGCGGTTTTCACGGATACGATCAAGAATAACAATCGTATCGTTCAACGAGTAACCAATAACAGTTAGCAATGCCGCGATGACGCCGAGGTCAATTTGGAATGCTTCAATTTTCAGCGATTGACTGAAAAACGTGATATTTGCAACGTACCCTGCCAGAGCGAGTGCGCCAAGGGTTACTAGAACATCGTGCAACAACGCGACAATCGCAGCGAGCGAATAGCGTAATGAACCAAATCTAAACCAAATATATGCAAGAATCCCAAGCAGCGACAAAATGACCGCGACGATTGCATTTGCCTTCATGGTTTCTGCAATTTGCGAGGAGAAACTACTTACTTGATCGAGCGATTGCGGTTGTGATAATGCGTTTGAAACAAGTTCCCATTCGTTTGATGCTACTCGTTCATCAACAACTTCAGGATTGTTCTTGAAGTAATTCATGTCTGGGTCATATACCGCAACTGCTATCGAAGCGTACCCGTCACCTGCACCTCGCTTCACACCAAATACTTCTACTTCGCGACCACCAGCATCACGGGCATACTCTGGTTGCTGACGCATCCGTTCGATTCTTTTCTGAATATCTTCAAGCGAAGTCGCCGGTTCGATATTTTCGACAACGAGTAAAACGCCACCGCGATAATCTGATAAATCGCCTCGGGCATTTGTGCCGAGAATTTGACCAACGGTTGTTGCGTTTTGTGGAATCTGATTTGTGTATTTTTCAAATGAAGTTGTACCAATTCCAGCAAATGATAAAGCAGGCGGTACATCAAGGTCATTCCCAAACGCTTCCGTTATTGCTTCTACTACAGTTTTAGTTACAACAGCATCATCTTCGATGCCAGGTGGGTTAGATACTTTAATTTGGAATGCGTTAGAAACCACTCTACCGTTTGCATCAACTTGCCCTTCACCGATGGTGAGGATTGTAGCGCCAGCGAGTTCAGCGAGAATTTGATCCTTGTTGGAATCACCTGTTATTGCTAAACCAATTGCATGCACGCGTGATTCCACCGAGTCTTCGCCAGTATGCGCTAGGAGTAATCGTTCATCTTCAACAACACGCGTACGCATTGTCATTGAAACACCGCCACGGAATTCCGTGTCGAGCATCGTAACTCCACGATCTAAGAGCAAGAAGATTGACATGCCACAAACGACAAAACTTAGAGTCCAGAAAAGTTTCCTCATGCTAACCCAGTCAACTGCAGGATGCAAAATTCTTGCAACTGCAGGTATAACTGTCGGAAGCATTGGAAGTTTTCTCACGCCAAATACATCTGTGTAAATCTTAAAGATAACTCTTGTCACAAAGAGCGATGTAAAGAGTGTCGCAATAATGCCAATCGAAAGCGTAACAGCAAAACCTTTGACTTCAGTCGTGGCAGTGCGATACAAAACGAAACAAACAATCAAGTTCGTCAAGTTCGCATCGATAATGGTGGAGTACACCTTGTTGTATCCTTCACGCACCGCTACACGTAAATCTTTTGCACCTGCGTTTATTTCTTCTCGAATACGTTCGTAAATTAAAACGTTCGCATCAACTGCCATACCCATCGTCAAGACAACACCTGCTAAACCTGGAAGAGTGAAAGTGCCATCGATGAGTGCCATCGTTCCGAAAATCAAAAGCCCATTTGCAAGAAGTGCAAAGTCAGCGACAAGCCCTGCTGACATGTAATAGAACAACATGAACGCCATGACTGCGATAATTGACCAACCAAGCGCACCCATACCACGGTTTAAGTTATCAATACCGATTGAAGGGCCAATGATGTTTACAGCAATTGGGTCACTACTTAAACGTGCCTCGAGCGAACCAGCTGCAAGTGTTCGTAACAAGTATTGAATTTCGCTTTGCGAGAAACTACCTGTAATTTGTCCTTGACCATTAATTTGCGAATTGAGATTTGGAGCTGTATAGACTTGGCCGTCAAGCACAATTGCCATCGCTTCGTTGACGTGAGGGCCTGTCATACGGCCCATTTTTCCACCGCCTGCACCGTCAAGACGGAAAGCAATGGCTGGTCGACCAAACTGATCTGAAGTTTGATATGCACTTGTCACGGACCATTTGCTGCCGTTTTTGTGCGTCATGCTACGTGAATCATCGTTGTACAGAAGCAAGTAAACGTCGCCATCGTACTCAGCAGCTTCAAGTGAACGGGATGCGAGATACGCTTGTGGGTTAGCAAGAAGCGATGCAAGTTGCACAGGAGTTTCTACCCATTGCTCAACATTGTTGATTGGAAACCAGCCCGCAATTGGAGAATCCGTATTGTCTGGCCCTACTGAAGCCAGTTGTGAACGCAAATCAAGAATATCAAGGCCTTCTGACTTCCCTATTTGAACTGCAATGCGGAAATCTAAAACACCCGCTCCACGAAGCATTCGGATTAAATCTTCTGGATCATCAAATCCAGTTCGTTTTTCTTGATACTCATTGAAGGAATCAACCAATAACCCGAGTTCTTCTGAAAGATGTGGGTAACCACTTTCAAGTTCAGCAAAAGCAACATCGCGTGGTGCAATGCCTCGTAATACTTCATCTGTATTTTCATCTCGTAGTACTCGACCTGCGCCATCTCGAAGAGGGTCGCCTAACGGTGAAAGTTGTAGCAACCGTGCAACTTCGTTTCTATCAAGACTCATCGAAAGCAATTGCTCACGAGTATCTTCAAAATCAATTTCAGCATCTGCGACTTGTTGTTCAAGTGCGCCATTTGATGGTTCTTGAGCCAACTGTGCAGATGAAGATTCCAATTCGTCGTACATCCGTTGCAAGTCACTGACGAGTATTCCACGTACGCCTTCACCACCAAAGACTTCAACCGATTTTCCCTCTGCAAGTGCAAGGTCTAGTGATCCTGGACGAATTTGTGCCCCATCAAGCAATGCATCAAGAAATCCACGATAAACACTGGCAAGTTCTTTCACTTCGGAACTTGGCATAGGCATTACCACTTCAATTCGGTCTGTGCCAAGCGGTGTCATTTGAATATCAAAAACACCGTCAGGATTGACGCGTTCTTTAAGAACTTCGATTGTTTGAGATAGGACTGATTGCCTGTCAACACCTTCATCCATTCTGACTGAATAAATCAAACTGACACCGCCGCTTAGGTCGCGACCGAGCCGGATTTTTTTGTCAGGAGGTGTAATTGCAAATACACAACCGATGAGAAGTAGAACAATGAGGATGATCTTCCAGAGGAGATTCTGCATAACTTTTAGTGATCCAAAATGAGGTCAGTGAACGGGAAAAAAATGAATAATTTCAAAAATTAACTTGTAGTTTCTGCTGTTACTTGTTCGATGCTTTCGCGAAGAACGGTGATTCGTGTATTTGATGATTCATCAACCTTCAACACAACTCGGTCAGGTTTTATATCAACGATTGTTCCAAAAACTCCACCACGAGTAAGTACTTGGTCACTTTTTGCAAGTGAATCAAGCATAGATGCTCTTCGTTTCTTTTGTTTTCTACCACCAAAGAAACTAAAAACAATCATGCCCACAAGAAGCAACATCAAAATTGGAAAAAAGTTGTCGCCAAAAGGACCCGTTGCAACTTGGCCTGCACCGCCACTTGCTCCGCCATCAGCTGTTGTTCCAGCAGTACCTTGCGCGCCTTCATCGCCAAATTGTGCACTTGACAATTGAACGATTATTTCATTTGTATTAAAGATTGAGAACATAAAATAGATTTCCTGAATTGGGTTTAAGACATCGTGAGAACAGGCCACCGTTTAGGTAGCGCAGACCAGGAATTATCTTCGATTGCGAGCCGTATGTCTATCATCAAGGACTGGAAGTGGTGAATGTTATGTATGCTCAAGAGGGTTCCGCCGAGCATTTCCTTGCATTTAAAGAGGTGTGCGAGATAGGCACGGCTGTTTCCTGCTGCACAAGATGCGCAGGTGCAGCCCTCCTCTATAACACCGATATCATCCTTAAAACAGGCATTACGTAGGTTTAAATGACCATTCTTAGTAAAGGCGTGGGCATTTCGTGCGTTGCGAGTGGGCAAAACACAGTCAAACATATCCATACCAGAGGCAACTGCAGCAACCAAATCTCGCTCATATCCAACACCCATTAAATATCGTGGTTTTTCTTCTGGAAGCAGATTTGCGGTGAATTTTACGACTTCTACGATTTTTTCAGGTGATTCACCAACTGCTACTCCCCCGATTGCATACCCAGGGAGATCCACATTACAGACCTGCTCAACGCTGCGAGCTCGTAAATCTAAATTAACTCCACCTTGGACAATTCCGAAAAGTGCTTGTATATCTTTTTTCTGATGTGCAACATCGCACCGCTCTAACCAACGAGCTGTTCTATCTAACGATTGTAGTAATCGTAATTCATGTTGGTTTTCTGTCAGAACACCATCGCGCGTTGTAAGCGCGTGTCGACGTCGTGCTAAATTCTGTGATTGAGGTTCCACGCTTGAAGGGCAATCATCAAATGCCATAATGATGTCAGCACCTAGATTATTTTGTATTTCAATCGAAAACTCTGGAGTCATTCGAATTGTTGCACCATCAATATAAGATTTAAACGTAACTCCATCTTCATCAATTGTATTTATGTCAGCCATCGACCAAGCTTGGTATCCCCCGCTGTCTGTCAATATTGGTCGATTCCATTTCATGAACGCATGAACTCCACCAAGTTCTGCGATTCGTTTATCCGTTGGTCGCAACATTAAATGAAACGCATTGTTCAAAATAATATCTGAACCTGTCGCTCTAATTTGTTGTGGCGTCAGCCCTTTTACTGTTCCCCTCGTGCCAACTGGCATAAACGCTGGCGTGCGAAACGACCCGTGTGGTGTTGTTACAGTTCCAGTTCGCGCAGCGTTTTCCTTGCTTTTATGATGTATTTTAAATGTCAGAGGAACTGGCAACTACGTATCCTCGCGACCTTTTCTTGAAGCGTCGTGCAACAATTTCTTTTCTTTTTCACTCAGACTATGCAAACCCTTTTTGTGAATTTTGTCAAGAATTTTATCGACATCTTCTGGTTTTGCCTTTTTGCCTCGCAATGCAAAATGTTTTGATGTTGGGTCTGCCTTGCCAAGAAAATCAAAGAACCCATTTAAATGATGTGGGTTGCGAATGAAATACCAACCCGCTGCTGCGCCACCAAGATGTGCCGCTTCGCCACCAGCATTTGACTTGCCAAAGAAAACTGTAAATAATGCTAAGCCAACCAATCCATATGCCATCGTTGATAAACGCATCGGAATAATAAAGAAAACAAGTACTTTAATATTTGGTGACAAATAAGCACCCGCTAATAAAATTCCAAACACGCCTGCAGATGCGCCAACAAGTGGAGTGGATGGGTCATTAAAAAGCAAACCAGGAATAGAGTCACCAAAAATGAGTCCGCCGAGATTTAGTAGCAAGTAAAGAACTGACCCAAAGATTCCACAAAGTAAATAGAACGCTAGGAATCGTTTTCCGCCCAGATATTGTTCAACGAGTGGACCGAAGAAATACAGACCAATCATATTAAAAAGCAAATGCTGAAAATTTGCATGCAAAAATTGAAAACCGATGAAGCGCCAGTACTGAAGCCCTAAAATAGAGTGCGTTGTGGACAGGTGAAGCCAATCTTTAAGAAAGTAATTAAAGAAAGGGTCCAGCATATATACAGCAAAACAAATCAAAATCAACCAAGTCGTTACCGAGATTGGTTTGCGGTTATATGGGTATTGCCCAATTCTACCGCCGCTACGTGGCATTGAATAATGTCTGTCATGAATTCCCATACAAGGGGCATCTTACCAAACAGGCAAATAAAAAACACGGCAAACAGAGAGTATCTGCTTGCCGTGTTTAGAAAAAAATCAGACTTAATCGTCTACTACAACGATATCAACGCGACGACTTGCAGCTTTAGTAGCAAGTGGTTTTGTTGGTCCCCAACTTTCGATTGCGATTCTTTCTTTGTTAACGCCTTTGCTAACGAGAAAATCGCGAACTGACCATGCACGGTCAAATGCGAGGTGCCAGTTACTTTTGAATTTACTCTTTGTAATTTTATCTGTATCGGTGTAACCCATGATTACGATGGATTGGTTTGGATACGTTGAATTCAACGCAGACGCTACATTGGAGAGCGTTCCTTTTGCGGAATTCTTCAACGTTGCACTACCAGAATTGAAGAGCAAGTCACTTGCAACTGTAAGTGCTAGGTTTTTATCGCGAAGCTCAACATCTACACCAGCAATGTTTTCAAAAACATTAATTGTTTCTGGGCGAGTATCAAGTGCCGTCTGAAGTGCTTCGCTCCGATCTTGTTCGTTGCGCAAATCACCTCGGGTTCTTGATAAATCATCATCCGCTGCTTGCAGTGCAGAAGTCGCTTCTTTGTACTGTGTTCGAAGTTCTCCGTTTTCTGTTTTTAATAAGGCGTTTTCTGTTTCAATGTTGTTACTACAACCCAGTACTGAAAAACTAACCGCCATTCCCGCTACTACCATCAATAAGTTACGTCGCATCATGCGTGTCCTTTCTCCATTTAAGAGGACTTAAAACCACATACGAGAGAAACATCCTGTTTCACTTTGTCGCATCCAACGACGTGTGGCATTAGTGGTATTGAACCTTGTTTTACTCTATAAGTCAAATCGACCTCATAAAGATTAATCTGTAATTTTTCAGTTGTGGGCTGATGTACGCCCGGCATTGCGACTGACCAGACCCAATGTATGCCTGGACGAAGGAAAACAACAAGTAAAGTTGCTACTGCAAGATGAGGACCGTACGGGATTTCACTTTGCTTCTTACCTATCTTCTCAAGGATTGCAGAAAAAGCTGCCCAAAGGAGCCCGCTGAATGGCGCAATAAAGAAAATAAGAATCGGATCCCACCAGCCGACTACTGCCCCAACACCCGCAAGAAGATGCACATCACCTAAGCCCATGGCTTCTCTGCCAAAGCCAAGCGTTCCAAATATTCGTATTCCCCAGACTAATCCACCACCGACAAGGTACCCAAGCATGCTTCCTGCAAGACCCTGCACAAGCATGGATGGAATCCCCTTTTCATACCCAACCATCCAGCCGATTACAAAACAAATCACTATAGGAAGGATGAAAAGCATTTCTTTCATCATTTCTCTTCGGGCATGTGGATATTCGCAAAGAGTTTCGCCCTCTTTCACATACTCTTCGTAATCTGCAAAACTATAGTTGAACACGCCTACCTTGAGCAAAATGGTACTTATAGCCACGCCGGCCATCCCACCAAACGACGCTAATGCCCATGTCCAATCTATTTCGGGATAAGGCCAAAGTTGTTGTGGTGTATGTCGCATTGTCATGAAACTCTGTACAACCGCCGCGAGAAATGCAACGATAGTCATGAATAGTGGAATCTGAATTGGAATAGTAAATGTGCGTGCGTCTATGATTGTCATCGCAAGCAACCCCGCAACCATAGTTACAAGTGCTAAAAACATTGGGAGTGTTCGGTAGATACCGTTCACGTGCCACCAGTCACCAAAAATTTCGCCTAAAAATGGCGTCGATGGTGAAACCCAAAAACATAGAACATAACTAAGTAAAAAAAGACAGCCTGTCAACAATTCTATACATGGATATTCAATAGAGACCGGCGTTTTGCAATAACGACACTTACCGCGAATTGATAGCCATCCAATAATAGGCAGGTTTTCCCTAAAGAAACGCAATTGATGATTACACGATGGACAACAACTTGGTGGTGTCAACAAGCGAATATTTCTCGGCAAACGATACACAACTACATTTAAAAAACTTCCAACGCAACTTCCAAGAATAAATACGAAAATTGCAGCGGGCAAATGCTCAAGCAGTTGCGCTTTAAACATCAGTTGGTCAATTGTTTGTTGTGTTGCTATGAGCAATGTCAGGGAGTCCTTTCCCACGTAAAAAAATTAATCTAACTCTTGCACTTCCATCGTTTTCAATTGTTGCTCGGCCTCTGCAAGTAATGTTCGGCATCGGGTGACGAGTAATTGTCCACGTGCGTGTTCTTTCATCATTGTTTCAAGGTCTGCTTCGCCGGCATCAATTCGCTTTACAATTGCATCAAGCTCATCTGCCGCTTGTTCAAATGTCAATGTATCTGGTGTAGTGGATTGTTGTTTCTTATCACTCATGTCGTGCACTCTACCTTGGACTCGATTGTTCCGTGAGCAAGCACCGTGCGGATTTTTTGCCCATCGGCAACATCTTTTCCGGAGCGAATAAGTTTTCCTGATGCATCTTCCGTTAGCGAGAACCCTCTTTGGAGCACTACCTTTGGATCGATTGCATCTAATTTACCTTGTAAAGTGTCAATCTTAGACGTTGAAAGAGCAATTCTTTGCTTGATATACGTCTGCAATGCGGACGAAAGGGTTAACGCAGTTTTTTGCCGTTTTTGCAAGAGTGCATGAGGTCTTCGGGCAGTTAAAGACTCTGAAAGCGAGGCAACGTTGGTGTTTTTTTGGTGCAATTTCGTTGAACAAACGGATGTAAGAGTTGCTTGTGCATGCTTAATTTTCGATTGCCCGTGCTCGATTGCACGAATTACTCCGCTTGTCAGTCGAAGATTGAAATGGTCCACCATCTGAAGAAGTTCGTCGCTATCTGGAATGAGAACCATTGCGGCCTGCGTTGGAGTTGATGCGCGAAGGTCTGCTACTAATTCAATGATTGAAGTGTCCGATTCATGACCAATTGCCGCAACGATGGGTGTTTCGCAACGGAAAGCAGCTTCGACAACACCCCTGTCATTAAATGACCAAAGTTCTTCCAAAGAACCCCCGCCCCGCGTCACAATAATTGCATCGATTTGCATCGATTTTGCATTCGCATCTACTTTTTCCAATGCTTTGATTATCGAAGCAACTGCAGCATTTCCTTGCACTGGTACATTTACCACAAGCAATTCGACACCCGTCCAACGCTGTCTTGCTGTTTCAATTACATCACGAACTGCAGCAGAAGTCGCACTTGTGATGACGGCAATTTTTCTTGGGTACGCTGGTAGTGCCTTTTTGTGCTCCTCACTAAACCACCCTTTATCTCGTAATTCAAGCACTAATGCGTCAAACGCTTGTTGCAGAGAACCCTTTTCATCTCCTGCTGATTTCATCCGTTCGACATACATCTGCGTTTTGCCGTACTTTGCATAGTGCCCGAGCGTACCGCGGATGATGACAAGGTCGCCCTGTTTTGGTTTCCCGCCCTCAAACTCACCACTTTCAATAGTTGTCACACGAGATGCCCACATAGCGCAGTCAATTTTCGCTTCTTCATCAGCAAGGGTGAAGTACCAGTGATTCCCTAATTTTGGCGAGTTAATTTGCCCAACAACGTCAATTCGACCAATTCTTCCCTGAAGTGCGTCGTCAATTTTTTTGCTCAACTCAGAAACCGTTAACGGTTTTGGCGGCAAGGGCTGTTCATCTCTTATTTGTTTATTTGTAAATAGGTCAGCCACGAATACGATGGTATCCTGCTCAAGTCAAGATATGCAGAACATCGGAGAAAAAAAACATCTTCTTACAACTATTTCTGAATTGCCTCAAATGACGCAAGACAGAATGAGTGCGTTACATGAACTTGGAATTTACCGAGTATCTAATTTACTCAAACATCTTCCAACTCGCTACGAAACACATCATGGTGGTATGACTATCGAGGCTGCAAAAACCATTCTGGGCGATCGAGATTCTTCGCCTGAACTTGTGACTATCGAAACGACAATCATCAAGGTCAGCCCCGGTTGGCGGCGCGGAAGAAAAAGCAAGTTGGAAGTTGCAGTAGAAGACGAAACTGGCCGGATGCATATAAATTGGTTTAATCAACCGTGGGTTGCAAGAGCATTACATCCAGATATGCGCATACGCGTTCACGGTTCTTTAACAATGCACAAAGGGTTTCTTCAAATGAATAACCCTCGCTGGGAAGAAATCGATGATGACGAACCTACAGCAACTATTGAAGGTGATTTACGCCCCGTTTACCGAGCGAATGAGCACATTTCATCCAGCGTGATTGCGAAACTAATTTCAGATGTTCTAGATGACGCACTACCAGAAATTGACGACCACCTAACAGATGAAATGTTGCGCGAACTTGAAATGCCTAAACTTGCAGACGCGTATGCGATGTGCCACAAGCCAGAAGAAGAAGCACAAGCCAAAGAAGGACGAAGAAGAATTGCGTACGATGAGTTACTTCTTTTACAACTTGGCGTAATGATGAAACGACATCATCGTCGAGACACGATGCGCGCACCAAAACTAGAATGGAATGACGAAATTAAAAAACGAATTGAAGCACGTATTCCTTTCACACTTACCAAATCCCAGCAACAAGTCGTTGAAGAAATTGCAAATGACATTATGACAAGCATTCCTATGAACAGGCTCTTGCAAGGTGATGTTGGTTCTGGAAAAACAGTTGTCGCATTGCATGCCATGTTAATGGCAGTAACTTGTGGTGCCCAAGCCGCGATGATGGCACCAACCGAATTGCTTGCCGAACAACACTTTCAAACCATTTCGAATCTACTCAAAGGATCAAAAGTTAAAACTGCACTTCTTACAAGTTCTCTTTCAGGCAAAGATCGAAAAAAATTGATTTTAAAAATCAGCGAAGGCGAAATTGATATCGTTGTTGGGACCCACGCTTTGTTAACAGACGATGTAGTTTTTTCAAATATCGCAATTGCTATTACCGATGAGCAACATCGGTTTGGCGTGCAACAACGTGCGCTTCTCCGCAATAAATCAGATGACAAGCATTCCATTCCGCACACACTTGTAATGACGGCTACTCCAATTCCACGAACGCTTTCCCTTACCATTTTTGGTGACCTTGACGTATCTACAATCAATGGGATGCCGCCGGGAAGGTCGCCAATTACAACACGCCTCGTTCAGCCAGCGCAATCAAACAAGGTATACCAGTTCATGCTTGAACTAATACATAAAGGGCAACAAGGGTACGTTGTTGTTCCTCTTGTAGAAGAAACCGAATCTGGTTTAAAATCTGCAATCGCACATGCAGAGTCTTTGCGAACTGGTTTTTTGCAAGGCGCTTCTGTCGGCGTTGTACACGGAAGAATGAAATCTGAGGAACGAGAAAAAACAATGCAAGAATTTCGCGAGGGTCAATTGGATGTTCTCGTTGCAACAACTGTGATTGAGGTTGGCGTAGATATTTCAAACGCAACGATGATGATTATTGAACATGCAGACAGATTCGGTTTAGCCCAGTTACATCAACTTCGTGGCAGAGTCGGGCGCGGAACGCTCCCTGGAGTTTGCGCCTTGATAGCAAGCCCAACTACAGAGGATGCACTGTTACGACTCGAAACAATCGTGGAAACAACAGATGGATTTCGCATTGCAGAAAGAGATTTAGAAATTCGTGGTCCGGGCGAATTATTTGGAGCGAAGCAAAGCGGAATTGCACCGTTCAAAGTAGCTCGTTTACCACGAGATTTTGAATTGCTTCGCCTTGCTCGGAGAAACGCTGTCAAATGGATTAAACAAGACCCAACACTGCAACATTCACCGCTTCTTAAATCAAGATTAATGCACGCCCATGGTGAAGCGCTTGGGCTTGGAGATGTTGCTTAATGTCAACGAATACAGATGTGGCAAAAATATTTAACGCAATGGCAACTATCCTCGAAATTAAAGGAGAGAGTGGTTTTAAAATTAACGCAACTGTAAAAGTTGCACGTGTTCTAGAAAACTTAGTAGAAGACATTGCAACAATAGAAGATGTAACAACCATCTCGGGTATTGGAAAAAGTAGCGCCTCCAAAATTAAAGAGTTTCTTGAATCTGGCGAGATTTCATCATACGAAGAACTTCGTCAATCAATTCCACCCGGATTACTTGAAGTAATGCGAGTGCAAGGACTCGGGCCGAAAAAAGTACGGCAACTTTGGCAAGAAGCAGATGTTGTTGACATTGCATCTTTAAGAACTGCCATCGACACGGGGAAGTTAGACAATTTGCCAAGAATGGGCAAAAAAACAATCGAAAACATCGCCGACGCTCTTTCATTTGTCGAATCAACGAGTAATCGAGAACGGCTTGGCATTGCACTTCCAATTGCAGAATCAATTCTTGAAGAACTTCAAAAACTTCCTGGAATTACTCATAGTGCAATCGCTGGTTCCATTCGCAGAGGCAAAGAAACCATTGGCGATATCGACTTACTCGTGAGTACAACTGAGCCATCATTACTTGCTGAAACATTTTGCGAGCTCGAAGGCATTTCAAAAGTATTTGCCCATGGCGAAACCAAATGTAGCATTCGTCTTGGTTCTGGCATGCAAGTTGATTTACGAATTATCGATGAAGAGCAATTTGGTGCAGCACTTTTATATTTCACAGGGAGTAAAGAGCACTGCATTTTACTTCGTGAAATTGCCATCTCGCAAGATAAAAAATTGAACGAATATCGTCTTGAACCTGCGGACATCAGTGCTACTGAAGAAGCTATTTACAAAGACTTACAACTCCCTTGGATTCCACCAGAAATAAGAGAAGACCGTGGCGAACGTGCGTGTAAAAATACTCCAAATCTACTTACTATTAACGACATAAAAGCTGACTTGCACTGCCACACAACAGCCAGTGATGGGCATATGTCAATTGAAGAGTTGGCCACCATCGCAAAAGCGCGGGGTTACCACACGATTGCAGTTACCGATCACAGCCAATCCCAAGGTCAAGCCAACGGACTAAAGCCGGACAGACTTCTCAAACACATCGATGCAATTCACGCTGTGAATGAAACGATGGACGGCATTACAATTCTTGCTGGAAGTGAAGTTGATATTTTGCCAGATGGCACGCTCGACTACGACGACGAGTTACTTGCGAAACTTGACATTATTGTCGCTTCGCCACATGCAGCATTATCGCAATCGACTGAGGATGCAACAAAACGGCTTCTCGCTGCAATTGAACACCCCCTTGTGCATATCATCGGACACCCGACTGGGCGAATTATCAACAAGCGAAAAGGACTAGAGCCAGACATGACGACGCTTATTGCTGCTGCTGTTGAACACAATACTGCGCTGGAGATAAATGCAAATAGTTATAGACTCGATTTACGAGACATCCATATTCGAGCAGCAGCCGAAGCAGGTGCAATGCTTTCGATGAATACTGACTCGCACCGCCCTGAAGATTTCGAACAACTCAGATATGGAATTCTTACCGCAAGACGTGGCTGGCTAGAGGCCTCAAGATGTATTAATTGCATGGAACATGACGTGCTACAAACTTGGCTCGTCCGCAATTGATAGAATATACCCCAACCTATGTTTGACACACTATCTGGAAAATTAACTTCTGCTATCCGCAACCTTTCTGGGCGCGGAAGAATTAGCGAAACCAACGTTCGCGAGGCGATGGACGAAGTACGTCGAGCTTTGCTTGAGGCAGATGTCCATGTAGATGTTGTAAGCGAATTCTGCGAAGAAGTCGTCCAAGATGCTCTTGGCGCGCAAGTAACCACTTCGCTGAAACCTGGCGAAGAAATGATTGGCATCGTCAATCAGCGACTCATTGATTTTATGGGTCCTGTCGACAGCCACGTTATGTTGGTAGATCCTGGACCGACCATCATCATGATGTGTGGTTTGCAGGGCTCTGGCAAAACGACTACTTGTGGCAAACTTGCAGCGTACCTCAAAAATCGTGGCAAAAAAGTTTCTCTCGTTGCTGCTGACCTTCAGCGCCCTGCTGCTGTCGAACAACTGCAAGTAATTGCAAATGATGTAAACACAAATGCAAAAGGTGTTGGCGAAGTAACGTGCTATGCAGAACCAGAAAAGTGTGGCGAGTACGGCACAACTACAGGCGTTGCTGTTGGCGTTTGCAAGCGAGGCGTAAAGCAAGCACGCAAAGATAAAGTTGATGTTGTCATTCTTGACACCGCTGGTAGATTACATATCGATGAAGACTTGATGAAGGAACTGCGTGGTGTTCAGAACACGACAAAACCACACCAAGTTTACTTAGTTGTTGATGCAATGATTGGCCAAGATGCGGTTAACGCAGCAGGTACTTTTCATGAACAACTTGCAACTGATGGAATTATCCTGACAAAATTCGATTCCGATACTCGCGGCGGTGCTGCACTTTCGGTCAAACGAGTCACAGGTGTCCCAATTAAATTTATTGGTACTGGTGAGAAATTTGATGCCTTCGAAGAGTTCCACCCAGAACGAATTGCAAGCAGAATCCTCGGCATGGGTGATGTTTTGTCGTTGGTCGAAAAAGCGCAAGAAGAAATTTCAGAAGAAGACGCGATGAAACTTGCCGACAAAATGGCAAGCGGAAAGATGACCGTTAACGACTTCATCAAACAATTAAAATCTATTCGCAAAATGGGACCAATGAAACAATTGCTAGGATTACTTCCTGGCGTTGGTGCTGCGCTTAAAAATGTCCAAATTGACGATAAGCAGTTTGACCAAATAGAAGCCATCGCAAATTCGATGACAAAAAAAGAACGAGATGACATTACCCTTTTGGGCAAAAGCCGAATCAAACGAATTGCAACCGGCTCGGGAACTAACCAACAAGAAGTCAATCGTTTTGTAAAACAATTTCAAATGATGAAGAAAATGTCAAAACAAATGGCGGGCGGTGGCATGGCTGAAAAAATGGCAGCAATGCAAAACAGCGGTGGTGATTTCGACCCTTCCATGCTTGGAATGGGTTCGCGGGGCTCCACAAAAACTCAAAGCCACAAAAAACGCTTCAAACAACGTAAGCGTCGATAACCCCAACCATTAACTCAGATAATTTTTAGTCGTCGAATGGAAGCGGATCATCCGCTTCGCCAGAAGCCCATGCTTGGATTTTCGGCAGAAGCCGATCTTGAATAAGAATTTTGATGCATGCTGCAACTGGAATCGCAAGCAACATGCCATACGCACCTAGTACGCTGCCGCCAGCAATCACTGCCACAAAAATAGTTACTGGGTCAAGGTTTGTCGCCTTGCCTGCGATGAATGGTGTCAATACCCAGCCATCAAGTGCTTGAACAAAAGCGAAGACAAGTGATGGCCAAATCAAAATGCCCCACCAAGCCATCCGTTCAGCTTCTGGAACGCCGAGTTGATCCAAGAACAACAACCCAATTGAAATTGGAATTCCAACCAATCCCAAAAATGGAACAGCACAAAGAACGCCAACACCAATACCAAGCAAAATTGCATATGGAACACCTACAATTAACCAGCCAACCGCTAATACCGTCGCCATGATGAAAGCAATAACTATTCGACCACGGACGAAGCCAGCAACGGCACTATCCATTTTTGTAAACAATTCAATTGTGTCACTTTTTCCAGAGTCAGGAATAACACCCTGGGCAAACGCAACAACTTTTGGAAACCAAAGACTGAAAAAGAAAAAGTAAAAAGGGATAAGTACAATTAAAATCACAAACCGAATTAGTTTGCCTGCAATTCCAAGTGCTACTCCTCCCGTTGTTTTTGCAAACGTTAACAAGTTCGCATTTTCATTTTCGGTTGTACTTGAATCTGATTTCGCTACAGAGACCTCGCCTTCGGAAGGCAAATACGTCAGTGAGTTATTCACTTCTTCGCGGATGTCTTCAGGAACATATTGTTCTGTTAGTTGTTCAAGTTTTGTTCTAAGATGACCATCCTGTATTTCATGCACGAGAGATGAAGTTTGCGAAATTACCAGTGGAATCGTGACTGCAAGTACAATCAAAATGCCAGCGGTAAGCGCTAACAGAATGCCGGAGATAACTGGAATTCTACCCAGTGGAAACTTTGAATGATTAGCCAAATAAGAAATCAATGGCTCAAACAAATAAGCGAGCAATAAAGCTACTAACAATGGGATTGTAATATCTCGCATTGCATACCCGAGCCAAATTGCACACACACCAATTAAAAGTAGAAATAAATCGCGAACCCATTGAATCTGCCAAAGATGTAACTTTGTCATATCAAGTTGTTGCTTAGTAGAATCGTCACCCATCGTTGGAGACACTTACTGGTTTGCGCCAATACACTCGGCTAACTCGCATGCATGAAATGCTTCATCGAATTGAAAAACCGAACGGAAATCGCTTTCTGAATCTTGCGGGCATGTTCTGAGAAGTTCGAGTTCGACCATTCTAAAAACAATTGCTCCAAAATCTTCAGTCCTGTTAATTCCCCAATGCTGAAGTACAACTTGTGCAAGTAAACCAAAACGAGAAATTGCAAAATCACGTAGACCAATACAAAGTTGCTGACCTGTCACATGATGATCTAATTCATCAAGTTCATTTAATTCAAATTGAGTCGGCGTTCGATCTGAAAAAATGTCAGTTGTGAAACCAAGACCCTCTTGCACAAAAGCAAAAGCTGCTGGTGAATATCGTGTGCCACTTGCAATGTGGGGCCAATTAAACGGGATTGGTATGGTAATTTGACTCATAACTCGAACGCCATCATATCGGCGAAATTGGCTATTGCACCGCAATATGCTCTTTTATTAGGCTCTCAAGAGACTTTTTTTGCCCTTTTGTGCCTCATTACATACAAACCCACTCCGGCAACACTTCTACCTGAAGAATCGACTCCAACGAGTGGCAATTCGCAAAAGCCAAAATACCCGCAGTTTCACCCGGCTGCAGAACTACAAGAGAAGCATCAACGCCAAGTGCTTTTGCGCCGTTGATGGTTGCCATGCCAAACAAAAGTGCTGGGTCAGCATTATCTCTTTTATACAACAAACGCATTTCGTCTAAGACACTAATTCTGTCAGGCGTATCGAGACACAATAAAGAATCTGTTCCAAGTGCAACATTCACTCCTGCATCCACCATTTCCTTCCAGCGATGGTTTGTATGCCCGAAATACACGCTCGCTCGTGGGCAATACGCCACGGACATATTCGACTGAGCCAACATTGGCAAATGCCTATCTTCTATGTAATTCAAATGTGCTGAAACAAAATGTGCTCCGTCTGCAATTTTAAGCACCGCATCAATAGGATGTTCGCTCCATGCTTTCATTGAAGTATCCCAAACGCCAAGACGTTGAACATATTCCAAGAACGCACCAGTTCCTAGTTCTGCATATTCAAGTTCTTCAATTGTTTCAGCAAGATGCGTTGCAACTTTTCTTCCACTTTCAAATGATGCTTTATACACTTCCAATCCACAAGAATATGGAGCATGCGGTTGTACCGCAAATGCATGTTCTACATGGCCCAGTTGCTCAGCGACTAATTGCCCCCGTGTGCCGGAACCGAACAATTCAACGAATGGAACACACCGAGGCAATAATTTTTTCGCACACTCCGCTGCAAGAACAGAACTTGCAATATCGCCAACAATAACTGACCCGCCTTCTTTTGACATGCGTACGCCTTGCTCGATTGCATGTGTAACTTCACCTTTTGCGCGAATCGGATAGACAATTTCTTCAACCCAGTTGATAAACGAATCTGGCGGCGGAGCAATTCCATCACCACTCAGGTCTAGATGAGCGTGCACGTTCACAAAACTTGGTGTAAGTAAACCGTTAATTTGGGTAATTTCAACATCAGCGGGAGTGCCTACTTCTTCTGGTGTGCCAACTGCTTCGATACAATTTCCATTCATCAGAACCGCGCCAGGCGAAGCGATAACGCCTCGATAATCAGCAATTGCGTCAGAATGTATGAGATTTCTAGGCATTCAGTGTCTTAATTCTAAAACGAGTAGTACGATGATTGCTACACTGTACCCGAAGTTGGGACGGATCCCGACAAATTTAGCGCCAACAGAGGAGGATCCTACCATGCGCAAAGCACTACTATTTACAACGGGCATCATGACACTTGTCAGTATTTCTGCAACAGGCTGTGTAAAGCACGACCGATACGATACTGCAAGGACTACGACCCACTCACTTCAAGAACAACTTGTATCAGCGCAAACAGATTGCAACACTGCAACGAATGCACTTGCGGCTCGCGAGCGACAACTTGCACAAGCAGAAGCAAACTTAAATGCTTTGCAAGGTCAATACGATTTGCTAGCAAATGAATTAGACTCAATAGATGCAGAGAACAACCAACTTCTTACAACAGTTACTGACATTAAGTTCGGCCCACTTCCTATTGCAACGCAGCAAAAACTTGCAGCACTCGCAGCAACATATCCAGACGATATGTGGTTCAATGCTGAAACTGGAATGATTCGTTTTGGAAGTGATTTTACATTTTCAAGCGGTCGAGCAATTCTTAAAAAAGGCGCAACAGACTTAATCAGCCGAGTTGCAACAATCCTTAACTCACAAGAAGCAAACAACTTTGAAATCCTTGTTGTTGGCCACACTGATAACATTCAACCAAAATCATCTGCTCAACGATATCCAACAAATTGGGAACTTTCAACTGCTCGAGCAACGAGCGTTGCAAAAACACTGACAGCAAATGGCATCGACCCCTCACGATTTGAAATAGCTGGATATGGCGAATTCAGACCACTTGTTGAAAATCGCCCAGATGGCACAAAAGAAAATCGTCGAGTAGAAATCTACTTACGCCCAATGGCTGATTCAAATGCATGGGATACTCCATCGACTACAACAACTACTGAAACAGTAACTGTCGATACGATGGAAGAACCAATGAAATAACTGAAACGAATGTTTCACATTTCAAAACAAAAGCAATTACCAATTACACACCGATCCCAACCAAGGGGTCGGTGTGTTTCGTTTAGGATTTGCATCTTAATACTCTGCGTACCCTGTTTACTTGGAATTGCATTTCCAGTTGATGGAGACCCAGAACCTCCGCTAACTCGAAACACGCCTCGGATTTACAACATCACTATTCGAGTTGAACCTAAAAGCAAAACGAGTTTGGGATGGCCATACGTACAAAAGACTAATTGGATTACCCTCGATGCAAACTCTTTTCGAGTAACTAATCAAGTCAATACCGAATTGCCCTATACCTATGAGCAATTAAAAAATCGACCTAAACAATGGCACGTATATATCGACTCGGACAATTATCAAATTCATTTTACAGAAACAGCGTACGCAAGTACGCTTGATGATGCTGCAGCTTCGTTGATTGCTTGGAATGATACTTGGTCAGAGGAAGTTGATTTTTACTTACAACCTTCTTTGTATTTGAGGTCGAACGATGCAATTTTTAATGAAATCGTAACCAAACTCATCGACAAAGAAGAAATTACACCTCATATCGCAGCCAAAAAAATCATACGTTATTGTTTGCGAAACACAAACAGCAACGGCTTGTTTGCGAATAATAAAAATCGAATTACAACCGGCTTGCTTATCAGGGGTGCAAAATATGCTTTTACTGCAGACAAACAAGTCAGTGCATGCGACGAACTCTGTGCTTGTATCGCAACACTTCGTGCTGCTGGAATTCCTGCTCGTCCAATGATTGGAATTACCACTGTAAACGCAGACGGGCATCGACTTGACCAACCGTCATATGTTGTCTGGGGCGAATATGCTCTTGCGGGTTCTGGTTGGGTCCCATTTAACGCAAAAAGATTACGAGGAACTGTAAACAACCTCAAACTGTGTGACCCTTGGGATGGGCTTGGCACTTGGCCAACACTTAACAAGTATATACCGCTAGCAATTAATTTCGAATTATACGATGCAAGAAATTCCGTCCAGGAATTACAAATGCAATTCCGAAGTAGCCCCAGCGAGGAATAACGATTCATGTATGACGAAGGACCAAGCCAAGAAGATGTCGAACGTTTTTCCGAAAAAGAAACCGGGTATTGCCCAAAGTGCGGCGATGAAATCTGGGACGATGTTAGCAAATGCCCTTCTTGCGGTGTTTGGATACAAGGCAACACTTCACATCGTGACCCTGATTTTAGCGAAATTCGCAAAAAAATGATGGTATTAATAATCGCAATTATATTTGTTGCATTCGTTCTGGGTGCCTTTAGGTACTTCTAAAACTGCCATACCGCATAACCCGCATAGAACGTCCGAGAGTATCGTTCATTTCAGTATGTATGCCGAGAAATTGTCCCCTTTAGTGGACGTTTCCTTAAGTTGGTGCATCTTGTCAATGTAGCACGTGTGTTGCTGCAAACAACTTAAGAAACGAATGAGAGAACAGAGATGAACGAGAGAAATATTGAAGAGAGAATGTGCAGATTAATTGAGAAACTGCAAACACTTCCAAAAGTGCATCGAGATAAACTTGAGAAGTTATGTCAACATGACGGTGCTCAACGATCGCAAATTGAAGAGTCAGTTTCTAAATTACAAGATTCACTTGACTACCTTCGACTAAGCGTGAAGTACATGGTGTTCGATCTTGAGGCAACTAGGCGTGAAAATGTTTACCTAAGAAAACTTGTTGAACAAATTCGTAGAGATAGCACCCGCCAAGATGACAACGATGACAATCAATTCTTCGGTAATGACGGCGCGGATTAAATTAAGAGAGTTCTGAAACAACCCGGCGAGCACCAGAAGGTGCTTCGTCGATAATTTGCTTCAATGTGGATTTGTCGTCTTGGAATTCTCGAAGTAACTTCGAGAGATGCTTCTTCAACAAAAATGAATATTGCTTGAAATACACCTCAAGCTCGGTACGGTTAAAACGAGTTAATGGATCATCCATTCCCGTTTGAGCCATCGCCCAATGCATTAAACCTTTGCCACTCGTATCATATTTATATAAATCAAGCGTCCTGCGCATTCGGTGTTCAAGTGTATTAAACGGATCACGGCATGCCATTGGTATTGCAAACATGATCTCTTCAAGTTTTTGCTCGACCGCCTGATTCAAACCTGAACGTTCAAGATCTTCAACTTCTGCAATCGCTGGACGCTTACCGATTGTATCGCCAGGCATTGCATGATCGTTTTCCATCACGACAAGTGGAAAACTTGTACCAACAAATGATTTCAAACCTGCGTGCGTGAAACGAACAGTTACTCGCTTCACTGGCTCTCCATTTGCATGCGTATTCTCAACTTTAATTACAGCACCACTTCCCCATTCAGGAAATTTAGGATGCGTAACTCGGTCACCAAATTCGATAGAAATCATAGTAGTCAATGTAATCATTGCTCCTTAGCACGACAATTATCGTGCATGACAATAAGCACAGCGCTCGTTACAAAGAACGCCGATTCAAAAATACTTTTTCAAGACATTGCATCAATTCCTTGTTGCATGCAATTTCCCCAACTGTGTGAATTATAGCACAGAATAAACAAATTCAATAAGAAAACATAGAAAAAGTTCCAGTATTACACGATGCCTTGGGCCATCATTGCATCCGCAACTTTTACGAAGCCCGCAATGTTTGCGCCGTCAACGTAATTACCTTCAATTCCAAATTCATTAGAAGCATCAACACATTGCTGATGTATTCGAGACATAATTTGACGCAACTTATCATCCACTTCTTCCCGAGCCCAATATAATCGTTGGCTTGCTTGTGCCATTTCGAAACCAGAAACAGCAACACCACCCGCGTTCGCTGCCTTTGCTGGACCGTACAAAATGCCTGCATCTACAAATACATTTTGTGCCTCCGCAGTACTTGGCATGTTTGCGCCTTCGCTCACAACACATACATTATTTCGAAGTAAGTTATCGGCATCTGTTGCATTGATTTCATTCTGTGTTGCAGATGGGAATGCGCAATCCGCATCCACTGCCCACATTGGATTATGATCAAGCGAATCATTACGTTCGTGAAATTCCGCGTTTGGAAATTGAGTTAGATATTCACTAATTCGTCCACGTCGGTTATTTTTAAGATCCATTACCCATGCTAATTTTTCAGGGGTGATTCCATCGCCGTCAAAAATCCAACCACTGCTGTCTGAGAGCGTGACCACTTTACCACCGAGGTCATTTATTTTTTCGCAAGTGAACTGCGCAACATTACCAGACCCCGAAACTAAACAAGTCTTCCCTTCAAAAGTTTCACCACGTGTAGCAAGCATTTCAGCTGCAAAGTACACACATCCATAGCCAGTTGCTTCAGGACGAATCAAACTTCCACCCCATTCTAGTCCCCTACCCGTAAGCACACCAACAAATGTATTTGTTAACTTTTTATACTCGCCAAACATGTATCCAATTTCTCGAGCACCTACGCCAATGTCGCCTGCTGGAATGTCTGTGTCTGGTCCAATATGCCTAAAAAGTTCTGACATAAAAGATTGACAAAATCGCATAACTTCGCCGTCACTCTTGCCTTTAGGGTTAAAATCTGCGCCACCTTTGCCGCCACCCATCGGAAGTGTGGTCAAACTATTCTTAAATACTTGCTCAAATCCTAGAAACTTCAGAATTGACAAATTCACAGATGGGTGAAAACGTAGCCCGCCTTTGTACGGCCCGATTGCACTGTTAAACTCAATTCGATACCCACGATTCACTTTCACTTCACCAGCATCGTTTACCCACGGTACCCGAAAATGAATTACGCGTTCTGGCTCTACAATTCGTTGCAAAATGTTGCCGGAGAGATACTGCGGCTTGCTATTCATTACACCTTCTAGAGAACAAACAACTTCTTGCACTGCTTGTAAAAATTCTGGTTCATATGGATTACGTTCGGTAACGCCACCCATAAAGTCTTGAATGAATTGGCTATAAGGTGAAGTTGAGCGACAGCATGTAGTAGTCATTTTGAGTATTCCGAGAATCTGGTTGAGGTATCGTAACTAACGTTGAAACAAAGATGGTACCCTGTCTAGGGTCAAAATGGAACAACAAAATCAATCTAATTTAGTGCCTGATGCACTACTTCCACTACGGGCAGAAATCGATACTATTGACCATAAAATAGTCGATTTATTGCAACAAAGAAATACAATTGTCGAGAGAGTTGCTGCCGTTAAAAAAATTACTGGCTTTGGCATACGTGACTTCAAAAGAGAAAAAGAATTACTTGCTGACAGAGGAGAACTCGCTAAGTCAGTAGGACTACGATCAGAAGTTATAGAGAGTTTATTTCGCGTGATTCTTTGGGCAAGCCGAGACCGACAAGCAGCCCTCGGTGTTGATATTCCTAAAGAAATTGAACTAAAAACAATTGCAATCATCGGCGGAAATGGAGAAATGGGACAATTGTTTGCAAAACTCTTTGAGGGCTTTGGACATACCATTGTTATCGCAGATATCCATACAAGTTGCTCAAATATCGAAGCTGTAAAAGAAGCAGAAGTGGTTCTAATTGCCGTCCCCATCGCCAACACAATTGAAGTGATTCAAGAAGTTGGACCTCATTGCCGAGAAGATGCCCTACTTGTTGATATCACATCAACAAAACAGGCACCCGTCCAAGCAATGCTTGATACGTTCAAAGGAAGTGTAATCGGCACGCATCCACTGTTTGGACCGAACGTTCACTCATTGCAAGGGCAACGCATTGCCGTCATTTGTGCACGTGACACCGCGAATTGGCACGATTGGCTAAACACGATATTACTTGCTCGTGGTCTTTCTGTGCTTGATACAACTGCAGAGGAACATGATCATGCAATGAGTATTGTCCAAGTTCTAACGCATCAAACAACCGAAGTCCTTGGAAGAACAATTCAAAAACTCAATGTCGATGTTCGAAAAACTCTCGAGTTTACATCGCCAATATATTTAATGGAGTTGTTAATGGCTGCGAGGCATTTCGCACAGTCAGCCAACTTGTACGCTTCTATTCAAATGAATAACCCCGAAACAGAAACTGTTCTTTCTGCATTAAAAGTTGCGGGTGACGAACTCCGAGAAATCGTCTTGAATAAAGATACAGAAGCATTCAGAGAAATGTTTTCAGAAGTACACGAACACTTTGGAGATTTCTCAGAGCAAGCACTCGAGCAATCTAGTTTCTTAATTGATCGCCTCGTAGAACGAGTATAGCAGTTACTTTTCGCTCAGCACAACGCCATTGTCGGTTGAGCTCGTAACAACATCTTTTCCAACTAAGTAATCAGCATCCCATCCGACTAGAACTTCGATGCGATGTGTTACACCTGCACTGTCTTCAATTTCAGCGGTCGCTTCTAACAACTTCGTTGTATCAACTGCCATTGTGGCTTCCGTCGCATTGCGAGGCCAATGTAATGCGACTAAGCGCCCATCTACTTTTGCTGTTTCTGTCATAATGGCATTGTACTACTTTACGAAAAAACTTCTGCAATTCATCACGAACCATCCTAAAATATACGCGTACAGGTCAATATGACCACAATAAATCAAATGACTAATCCTACACATACAGACATACAAGCACTTGGCGAACAAGTTTCAAAGGCAAGTGAACCATTCACACGTTTAAAAGATTCAATGCACGGCGTCATCGTCGGACAAGATAATCTATTACACAGAATGTTTATTGGTTTACTTGCAAATGGACACCTTCTTATCGAGGGCGTTCCTGGGCTTGCAAAAACACTCGCCGTTTCTAGTTTAGCAAAGGGAATCAACACATCATTCCAACGCTTGCAATTTACGCCAGACCTTCTTCCTGCTGACTTAACTGGAACGTTAATGTACAGGCAGGATAAAGGCGAATTTATTGTGAATAAGGGACCAATCTTTGCAAGCATAATCCTCGCAGATGAAATAAACAGAGCACCTGCAAAAGTGCAATCCGCACTACTTGAAGCTATGCAAGAACGTCAAGTCACCATTGGCTCAGACACTTTCAAATTGCCGGATCCGTTTCTTGTTCTTGCAACTATGAACCCAATCGAGCAAGAAGGCACCTACCCACTTCCTGAAGCGCAAGTTGATCGATTCATGATGAAAGTTATTGTCTCTTACCCAACACGAGATGAAGAACTTGAAATCCTTAAACGGATGGCTACGACAACGCAAACAACTGAAGTTGTATGTGTCATGAATCCAGAATCGATTACAAATGCACGTGAACTTATCGACAAAATTTATGTCGATGATCAAATTGCGAATTACATTGTTGAACTTGTACAAACAACTCGCACGCCTGAAAAAGTTTCTGCCGAACTTGCTGAATTTGTAGAATACGGCGCATCACCTCGCGCCACTCTTGCGCTCACACTTTGCTCAAAAGCAAACGCGTTTCTAGATGGTCGCGGGTATGTAACTCCTCAAGATGTCAAAGACCTCGCACATGATGTTTTACGGCATCGAATTGCCACAACCTATGAAGCAGAAGCTGAAGGCAAAACTTCAGATGATATAGTTGCAGCAATTTTGGACTTTGTACCAGTACCGTAAGGAGTAGCAAACATGATTCCCCAAGATCTCCTGAAAAAGGTTAGGCGAATCGAACTTCGAACAGCACGTCTCGTTGACGATGTTCTTGCAGGCGGATACCACTCTGCTTTCAAGGGTCGAGGCATGGAATTCGAAGAAGTTCGACAGTACCAAGTTGGCGATGATGTACGTACTATTGACTGGAATGTTTCAGCTCGATATGGCGAACCATTCGTAAAACTCTATCGCGAAGAACGAGAATTAACGGTCATCCTGCTCGTTGATGTCAGCGGTTCACAGCATTTTGGTACGCATGAACAATTCAAAGATGAACTTGTCGCAGAAATCTGCGCAACGCTTTCCATCTCTGCTATTCGCAACAATGACAAAGTCGGATTAATTTGCTTTAGCGATCGCATTGAAACGTACATCCCGCCCCGAAAAGGTTCCAAACATGTCCTTCGAGTAATTCGCGAATTGCTTGCAATTAAACCCGAAGGAAAAGGAACAGACATCGGCAGTGCTATTGAATTTTTGAACAAAGTTCAGAAAAAACGCTCCATCGTATTTCTTGTATCAGACATGCAAAATCGCAACTGGCAAAAACAATTACAAATTGCAAATCGAAGGCATGATGTAGTTGCAGTTAGTACAAATGACATTTCTGAAACTCAACTTCCAATCGTTGGTTTAATGCGAATCGAAAATCCTGAAACAGGCGAGTTACACTTGCTAGACACCTCTTCAAAACGTGTCCGGCGCGCATGGGTGCAACTTGCAAATGAACGCGAAATCGCAATCGAGCAAACCCTTCGAAGAAGTAAAGTCGATCAAATTAAAGTAAAAACCGGCGAACCTTTTACAGGTGCGTTGCGTCAATTCTTCCAACGAAGAGAAGCAAGGCGCGCATAATGTTATTTGCACTACCATTTTTGTTTCCTGCACTTCTAGCTTTGCCGACAGATACTTCGATTGTGAATCTCCAGCAAGACGGCATTGAAGTTGAAGTATCATTGGAGCCAATTGATTTTCTTGTGGGCGACACTTTATTTCTTCAGATAAAAGCGATTGCTCCAGACGGAATACAACTTGCGCTACATAACGATGAAACTTTTGGGTCATTCACAATAGTTGACACAACAACATTATTAGATATCCCCTCCGAAGAAGGACGGATTTGGAATTGGTCGATTCACCTTGACACTTTTGATGCTTCTACAACTGCGCTTGATGGCATCGCGCTTGAATGGACACAAGGTACTGGAGAAAAAGGAACCCTACTGATTGATTCTATCCCAGTGACGGTTAATACCATCCTAGGCGAGATAACTAAAGAAACATCCATTCGCTCAATTAAAGAGCACGTCCCACTCTTTTCAAGAAATTCAACACCCTCAATTATTGTCAGCAGCATTGCTTTTTGTTCTCTTTGCTTGCTCTTGTTTCGCTTTTCAAAAGGCAAGAAGCAACTTCCTTCACCACACGTGAGAGCTATGGCAGATATTGCAAATCTTAAAAACACAAATTTTGAAGTTCATTCGTTTTATACTTCTCTTAGTGATATTGTCCGACACTATCTTGAAGGACAATTTAAAATCGCAGCAACTGGCCAAACAACTCGTGAATTTTTGAATGCAGCGAAACAAAATAATCGCTTAGAGCACTTCGACCGCGAGTCGCTTGGCTCATTCCTTGTTGCAGCTGACCTTGTCAAATTTGCAAAACACGAACCAGGCGATACATGCAGTAATGATGCATTGAAAAAAGCTGAATTGTTCATCGAAGAAACATCAAAGGTGACAGCATGATATTTCAAAACGCATGGCTACTACTTCTATTGCTCATCGTGCCAGTACTCTGGTGGCACTGGCATCGCTACACATTTAAAACAGGCATTTCATACAGCACGTCTGTGGACCTTTCACTCCTTCCTGCTTCATTACGAAGTAAAACGAGTTGGCTTCCTTCGGTTTTACGAACGATTGCAATCATACTTTTGATTGTTTGCATTGCTAGACCGCAAAAACGCTTCGAAAATACAAAACAAGCCGCAGACGGCGTTGCGATTGAAATGGTAATTGACCGTTCTTCAAGCATGAATGCACATGACTTTACGATTGACGGCAAAGCTGTTGATAGACTTACTGCTGTTCGACGAGTCGCTGGCGATTTCATTGGTGGCATGGGTTCACTTGATGGTCGAAGTGGTGATCTTATTGGCCTTGTTACCTTTGCTGGGTACGCCGACAGCAACTGTCCAATGACTTTTGACCATGAATACCTCGTTACTGATGTATTAAATAGTATTGAGATTGTGACTGAACAATCTGAAAATGGCACCGCAATCGGTGATGCGATAGCACTCGCTGTCGAGCGTCTTTCTTCGTTAAATGAACGTGTAAAGTCAGAATCTGGCTCGACTATAAAATCAAAAGTAATTATTTTATTAACTGATGGAGAAAATACTGCAGGCGATATTGAGCCTCAAACTGCAGCGGATATGGCAGCGGCAATGAACATTAAGGTGTACACAATTGGCGCAGGAACAAATGGATGGGCACCAACACCCGTGCATGATGTTTTTTCAGGCAGGACTGTCATGCGAAATCAAGAAGTTCGTATCGACGAGGAAATGCTAAAAGAAATAGCAAGCATTACAGATGGCAAATATTTCCGCGCTACGGACACCGCTTCCCTTGAAGCAATCTATGCAGTTATCGACGAAATGGAACGCACTGAAATTACACAGAGAACATATGTCAATCATGTTGACATGGCAGTCAAGAGTGTTGTGTATGCAGGATTTACTATTCCTCCAATTTTATTCGTTGTATTTATGTTCTTAATTGCAGATGTACTACTTCGCTCTACTTACTATAGGATTTTAGATTAATGGATATTCAATTCAATACTCCAACAAACGTAATCTATTTCTGGGCAGTCGTTGCACTTTCAGTAATTCTAGTTGTCGGTTACTTACGACGTTCTTTATTGCTCAATCGAATTGCTCCTATCCGGATGATTCCACGTCTTACTGGTACAAGTTCTAATGGTCGAAGACGATTTAGAATAGGTCTTCTCATTGCAGTGGCAATGTTGCTTTGCCTTTCAATACTTGACCCGCGCTGGGGAACAAAATACAAAGAAGTTGAACAAAAAGGCATAGATACATTTTTTGTACTCGATGTATCGCGATCAATGCTCGCTGAAGATGTAAAACCTAATCGTCTCGACCGTGCAACGACTGCTATTCAAGACGTTCTGGATGTCATGGGAAGTGACAGAGCAGGCCTAGTCACCGTCGCGGGCGATGCGGCGCTCACCGTCCCGCTTACACTTGACTATGCATCTTTGCGTTTAGCTCTAGATGACGTTTCGCCTCGGAGTGTTTTACGTGGTGGTACAAAAATCGGGAACGGCATCCGATTAGCACAAAAAAGCTTTACTGATGAAGTCCAAGATTACAAAACAATTATTGTTTTAACAGATGGCGAAGACATGGGAAGTTTTCCAATTGAAGCTGCAACTGATGCAGCGGCTTCTGGCATTACTGTATATACCGTAGGCATTGGTGATTCGAATACTGGTGCGAGAATCCCAACAACATCGTATGGTCAACCCTCTTATATTTCGTATGAAGGCAAAGAAGTATGGTCGGTCATGAATCCAACAGAACTAGAAAATGTTGCAAATGCTGGCGGAGGAGCGTTTGTGCCAGCTGGAACTGCAAATCTAGATTTAGGTTCAATTTATGCACTACGAATTGCAACAGATGCAGGCAAAAGCTTTGACAGTGTCAAACTAGAACAATTCATCCCGAGATTTCAGTGGTTCGCAATCCCTGCCCTTCTTCTTTTACTGGGCGATTCATGGCTCAGTCTTAGACCGCGAAACAAAAGCGCAATACACACGTATGAGGTATCGACATGATTTTGCCTACTATTTTATTTTCGCTATTGCTCGTTGCTTCTTCTACTGAAGAATTGCTTTCTCGTGCTCAAGAAAATATGAACCAACAAAAGTGGCAGCTTGCAGCAGATGCTTTGGATGAACTAGCAATTACATCAAGCCCACGCGCTGAAATATTTTACGACAGAGGCATTGCGCATTACGAATTAGGTTCGTTCGAAACAGCCGCAAATTCCTTTGAACGAGCAATGGTTTTAAGCCAAGATGACATGCTAAGCACATATAGCGCTTTCAACTTTGGCAATGCGATTTTTGAAAAAACTATGAGCGAGCTCGAAGGGACAGGCACTGCAACTTCTAGCGAAGAAGCAATCCAATCAATTGAAAAGGCAAAAAGCCAAATCAAAAAGTCATTGCGAAGCTATCGCTCTGCTATTTCCATAGATCGCAACGACATGGATGCACGTGCAAATGGCGAATTCGCTTGGAACGTACTGAAAAATCTTGACCAAATGCAAGATCAGATAGAAGAACAACAAAAAGAACAGCAGCAACAACAGCAAGACGAACAAGAACAAACGCAAGACGAACAATCTGCTGATGAACAAGAGAAAAATCAACAAAATAGAGACGAAGGCGAATCTGAAGAAGAGCAACAGAAACAACAAGACGGTGAGCAATCCGAAGAGCAACAGAAACAACAAGACGGCGAGCAGTCCGAAGAGCAACAGAAACAACAAGACGGCGAGCAGTCCGAAGAGGATTCATCCGAGCAAGACATCAGCGAAGGCGAATTAGAAACAACCGACGCTGAACAAGAAGATGATAATGCAAAAGAACTAAAACAACAAAGCGTAAAGGAAGATGGAAAACGTCTTTCAAAAGAAGAGGCGAACCGATTACTCCAACTCATTCGTGATAAGGAACAACAGCGAAGAAAAGTACTTGCTGCAAGAAGAGCGGCAAAACGTGTTCCGGTTGAGAAGGATTGGTAAATGAAAAAAACTACATTATTCTCTTTTGTTCTTCTATGCGTCTTTTCATTTTCACAACAATTGTTCTCGCAACAAGTCTCTATCCAATTTCAGCATAAAACTGGCTACGTTGGCGTTCCGATTCCACTGTATGTAGTGTTCGAAAATATTTCTCAAAAAGTTGAACCCCAACTTCCAGCCATAGATGGATTTACTATTTACAAACAACTTAGTAATCGCACTTCAGAACAAACGACATTTATTCAAGGAAAAGTAACAACAACAAGGCGTACTATTTTCACATTTATCCTAACACCGACGACTGCAGGAACTTTCACGATACCATCATTAAAGTTCAAAGCAAATGGCAAAACATTTCAATCAACACCCCGCATCATTACGATAGAAGAACCACCAACATCCGGTGTGCTTGAAGCTGAAATCACTGGGACACAAGGCGAAATATTCCTTGGACGACCCGTTGATTTAACTTTGAGAATCTTTATGGAGGCATTCACAGATCCAAACAGTGGCATTACTCCAGATGCGCAATTCATGTTTCGTCGGCTTAGAAATGACAGCAACTTTGGCATTTTTACAGAAGCACTTGAAAATGGGAATGCAAAAGTTCAACGCGTACAGGGCACTTCCGAAAATGGTATACCAACTACATTTTTCGTTTTTTCCGTACAAGCAACTACTTGGCCTGAGACAACCGGCACTTTAGAATTAGAACCCATCGTAATTAAAGCAGATTATCCCCTTGCGGTTTCTAAGCCAAGGCGCGTAGGTTTTTTCGGCAGTAACCAACCTGTTGTAGAACAATCGACATTACTATCTGCCACGGCTGAACTTCCTACTATTGACGTTTTGTCTCCCCCTTCCAATGGGCAACCCGCATGGTTTAGTGGTGCTGTTGGGCACTTCGACTTCAGAATTGTCGCCGAACCAACTAGAATTAAAGTCGGCGAGCCAATCACTTTAACGATGCGTGTGACAGACTTGACTTCTGGTCCTGTGAACCTTGATTACCTTTCAGCCCCGCTTCTTGACCGAGTTTCGGCTTTGACAGATTCTTTTAAAGTTCCTGACAAATCATTAGGCGGAACTGTTAACGGGCGAACTAAAATATTTACACAAACTATTCGTCCCCGCGACGATTCGCCTAGCGAAATACCACCACTACCATTCACAAGTTTTAATCCAGAAAACGGAGAGTATATAACTGCTTGGAGTAAACCAATCCCAATTCAAGTTGAAGCAGTTGCTACCGTTTCAGCTGGCGATTTAATTGGCGCTTCAAACAATCATACAATACCGACTTCCCCAATCGAATTAGATGGTGGCATTCTTGCTAACTACGCTGGCGATGATTTATTGCTTTCACAACGCGTTGATATAAATTCAACTATTCGTACGGCAATTGTGCTTCCTCCAATAATCTTCTTTTCAATACTGTTAATTTTTGGCATTCGTAAACATGCTGCACTTCCATCTTCAAAACAAAAAGGGACACGGAAAGTTGCAACGAAAACTTTACAAAACGCGATGCAATTATCTTCGGCTGAACAAGCTGTGCAAATTTCAAAAGCAATACGCGTACTGCAAAGCAACGCCACTATTGACGATGGAATTGCAGAAAAAATGAACGAGTTAATAGAACGTTGTAATGCAACGCAATTTGGCGGGCTTTCTGATGCAGAACTAGGAAAAGATGCCGTTGCGCTCGTGGAGCAAATTCGATGACTTTACTCACAACACTTGCCTATCTACTTCTTACTGTTAGTACTGCGCAAATGCACCTTTCTGATGACCAGAAACTCGCTGTCCTGCATGAAGCACAAGTAGCTTACGAGAATGGGATTGAATTACAAACCGCAGACCCAGTCGCCTCAAAAGACTCTTTCAGACGTGCTGCAAATCGGTATCAAGTTCTCGTAGATGACGGAGTTGAAAACGGGATGCTCTGGTACAACCTTGGAAATTCCCAACTCCTATCTGGAAATATTGGCGAGGCGATTGTTGCCTACCGAATTGGGCAACGATACATACCATCTGACGGTAGATTAACTGCCAATCTTCAATTTGCAAGAAGCCTTGTTGCAAACCCAGTGAAGAAAGAAAACACTATTTCAATTCTCAGACGATTAGCGTTTTGGCACGACGCTCTTCCAACAAAAGTTCGACTTACGATTGGATTATTGCTTTGGTTTAGTTGTTGGACTTTACTTTCAGTCCGATTATTCAGAACTATTGCAGGTTTCAAAACCACATCCATCTTTTTAGGAATTGCAGTTGTTGCATTGAGTTTTAGCGTTGTACATGACATCCTTGACCAGCACCGTAGCAATGGCGTTTTAATTGAGAGTGAAGTTACAGTACGAAAAGGCAATGGTGAACACTTTGCGCCTCTATTTACTGAGCCCATCCATGAAGGCATTGAGTTCGAAATTCTAGAACAGCGACCCGATTGGCTGCACATCAAATTGCCAAATGGCTCAACTGGTTGGATTCAAGAAAAAGATGCCACCATCGTTTCCCGTAAAAATAAATTAACCCTCGGTTAATAAAATTAGAGAAAAAAACGACCCGCCATTATGACGGGTCGCTTAGTTGCGTGAGGCTCTCCTCTCTCTAGGTTTCCCCAGTGAACCCTGCTATTAACAAGGACCCCACGCAGCAATAATAATTAATAAATCGCTAACGCCAACTGTACCATCTCCATCTAGGTCTTGCGTTGGGTCGTTGCCGCCCCAGCCAGCAATCAACGATAGGATGTCGGAAACGCCGACAATTCCATCGCCATCTATATCTGATGGACATGGGTTTGGACATGCTGGATTTTCAGTTCCAGGAGTATCTGTGGCATTTACATCGTTTGGATCGTACGTACCCATTGCGAAGTTTCCACAAGCAGCCGTGTACCGATACAAATGCGCTGGAACGAATCCATCAACAGTTGGGCCAATCATGTCATCTACTAACGGATACGTAAAGTCACCCGTGCCAACTGTCTCTATGATTTGCACACCATCAACAACACTTGTCCAAGGGACAATATCTAACACACCATCGTCATTGGTATCGAGATCTTGTTGGTTGTAACCATAGAAATTCATAACAAGGGCGTGGGTAACATTGTCGCTGTTTTCAAAACTAAAACTCACGATTGCGTCAGTTGCCACTCCTAATGTAACTGCATCTTTTGCTAACAATAATGTTCCGTTGATTAACGAAAGACCAGAAAGATCAGTAATACTTTCAATAACACCTGACCCAGCAGATCCGTCGCCAATAACGATATATGTCAAACCATTTAAGGAAAGGTTGCCCTCTCCTCTAAGTTCTATATATTCATCAACATCAGCACCTGGTTGATCAATTCGCAATTCTTGCAATTGAACATTAACTGTTGGTAATTCACATTCATCTGGGTACCCATTTCCGTTTGCATCGGTAAGAGTTCCATCTGCAAGATCGCAAACATCTGGAATACCATTTACGTTGCAATCAGCAAACGTATCACACGCGTCTGGGATACCATTGTTATTACAGTCGACTGTATCTGGATCACAAACGTCACCAATACCATCGCCATCGCAATCTTCTTGACCTGGGTTTGGAATATTTACGCAGTTGTCAACATTATCTGCCCAGCCATCGCCGTCTGCATCTGGTTCAACACCATCTAAAACATTGATAACTCCAAGCATCCCAAAATTACAATGTGGCATACAGAAATATTTCACGAGTGTTGGAATGTTAGCGGGGACATCCCAAATAAATTTAGGATTTGCTATATCTAAAGTTGCGTCAAATGCTCCTTCAGATGCACAGTCTGAGCCTTGAGTTACAGTATGTGCTCCACTAGTCCATATCCAAATCACCTTATCTCCAATATGAACATCCAGCTTTGGGGGCGAGAATGCAAATCCTTTTTGGTAAACATAATGTACGACTGGGCCAGTGTCTGCAACAATTGTTTGCATATAATTAATTTGCCCTGCGGAACCTACTGGAAAAGTAGTCCAAGTAAAGTCACTATACGATGAGCCAGTACCTTCTAATCCAAGGGAGTGAAGTAACCCACTTGTATTAGTTTCCCAAACACCTATGTCCGTCGACATCATTCCCATGGCTGGGCCATCAACAGCAACAAACGCTCCTTCATAACTTAAGAATTGGACAACAGTCCCTGCAATATCAATTGCAATGCCATCTGGTGCTCCATTTTGCAAACTGTTTGGTGCTAAAATTAACCACCACAAGGTCATTCCACCCTGGGTCTGCCCCATAGTTAATGCAGTTGCATTTAAGTCGGCGTATCTTGATCCACCATTTCCGTTGTACATC
>DTSO01000006.1 GCA_012965315.1 Phycisphaerales bacterium
CTTGCTGCTGTTTCTCTTGTCCCAACATTAGATGCACAAGTTTCTTCTAATGACAAATACGTTGCAGTCGCAGGAGCACTGAACGGACTCTCCTCGGGTGTGGTCTTTATTGCAAGTGAAAACAACCGTGCAGTTCTTGCAACAACTTGGGATCACAATAAAAAGAGAATTGTAATTATGGCCGCGCGAAGTATTGCTAATGACGCTGCGAGTATTTCGAGGCAATGATGAACGAACAACAAACAACTATCGGAAACGTAACACTTTGGGCAACCGCCTTTTTCATTACAGCACTTGTGCTTGTTATGTCTGGGCGACATACTCCAAGAGCAAACGCCGAAGGTGTAAACAGCGCAAATGGATTTACGTTGTTGACAACAAAAAATGGGCAAGGCTCAGAGCTTTTGTACCTTATCGATGATGAAACATCAATGTTAATTGTGTACAGCATAAGCAATCCTCAACTAAACGCAAAAATGGAAATTTCCGCAGCGTGGTATCTTCCATCCATGTTTAACACCGCACTAAATTGAACTGTATTTATTGACCTACAAATGCGAAAACCAATCGACACAGTAATGGTGGAACAGCGCGCGACTTCATTTACGCGGCGTTCAATCAAAACAGAATCAAAACAACAAGGACTTCGTCTTGCACTTTCGATGATTGATCTTACGACCCTTGAAGGCAAGGATTCCCCAGAGAAAGTTCGTTCGTTATGTCACAAAGCAATTACGCCATGGGAGTGTGAAATTGAACCACCCCTGCCGTCAGTTGCTGCAGTGTGTGTGTACCCAAGTTTGGTTCAAGTCGCAAAAAGAGCCCTTGAGGGTTCAGGAGTTTCGGTTGCATCAGTCGCAACGGGTTTTCCAAGTGGACAGTATCCACTTTCGGTTCGATTAAACGATGTAGTTGAAGCAGTAAAATCCGGAGCTGACGAAATCGACATGGTTATTAATCGTGGAGCGTTTTTGTCTGGCTGCATGGAAGAAGTCGCAGATGAAATTGCACAAGTTCGTGTTGCTTGCGGAAATTCCCACTTGAAAATTATCCTTGAAACTGGCGAACTTGAAACACTAGAAAATGTTCGCATTGCTTCTGATCTTGCAATACGAGCAGCAGCATCTACCGGACCGATTAACGACGGCGAAGTTTTTATTAAAACATCTACAGGCAAGGTAAGCCCCGCGGCAACGATGCCGGTGACGCTCGTGATGCTCGAAGCAATTCGTGATTATTACGAAGAAACTGGAGTCCGAATAGGGATGAAACCCGCGGGTGGAATAAAAACCGCCAAGCAGGCACTACATTATCTTGTGATGGTAAAAGAAACACTCGGAGATGATTGGCTTAATTCCAACCTGTTTCGTTTCGGAGCATCAAGTTTAACAAATGATGTGTTGCGGCAAATTAGCAAACAACAAACGGGCAGTTACGCTGCCACTTATGATTTTAGTGAGGCATAAACCGTGGCAACAACAAACAAAAATCAAAACTCGGATGCGTGGGAATACAGTTCCGCGCTCGATACCACAAAAGTAACGATTGAATCTAAAAGCAAACTTTTCATTGGCGGTAAATTTGTATCACCAAAATCACGTTCATGGTTTGCGACAATTAATCCTGCAACAGAAACAAAATTATCGGATGTTGCATGTGCTGGAAAAGCGGATGTTGAAGCCGCAGTCAAAGCCGCAAAAACCGCTTTGCCAAAATGGTCACGCCTAAGTGGAACAGAACGCGCAAAATATTTATACAGAGTTGCCCGGCGAATACAAGAACGCGCAAGAGAGTTTGCAATTCTTGAAACAATGGATGGTGGGAAACCAATCAAAGAATCAAGAGATGTTGATATTCCCCTTGCTGCACAACACTTCTTTTATTATGCGGGATGGGCAGATAAATTAGCGTACGCGTTTCCAGGAAGCACTCCAGCCCCCGTGGGCGTGTGTGCACAAATTATTCCTTGGAACTTTCCGTTGCTTATGGCAGCGTGGAAACTCGCCCCTGCACTTGCTTGTGGAAACACCTGCATTCTAAAACCAGCAGAAACTACATCGTTAACTGCACTACGACTTGCGGAAGTATTTCAAGAGGTTGGCTTACCAGATGGTGTTGTGAACATAATTACAGGAGAAGGCGACACGGGTCGGCTATTGGCGCAACACAACACCGTGAACAAAGTTGCATTTACGGGTTCAACCGAAGTGGGAAAACTTCTCATGCGAGGAACTGCTGGTACAGGCAAAAAATTAACGCTTGAGTTAGGCGGAAAAAGTGCGAACATACTCTTTGCTGATGCAGCAATGGACCAAGCGGTCGAGGGCATTGTTGCAGGAATTTATTTTAACCAAGGTCATGTGTGTTGTGCGGGTTCGCGATTGTTTGTTGAAGAGCCAATCTTAGAAGAAGTAATTTATAAATTAAAACAACGACTGGGTTCTTTGCGAGTTGGTGATCCACTCGATAAAAACACTGACTTGGGTGCAATTAACTCAAAAAGCCAACTCAAAGTGGTTGAGGGATATATTCGTTCAGGAGTAAAAGAAGGCGCCCAACTACATCAACTTACAACAAAAAGACTTCCAAGTAAGGGCTTCTGGTGTAACCCTTGTTTCTTTACTGATGTTCAGCCGAGCCACACAATCGCACGGGAGGAAATTTTTGGTCCCGTTCTTTCAGTTATGACTTTTAGAACGCCCGAGGAAGCAATTTCCAGAGCAAACAACTCGCCGTATGGTTTAGCAGCCGGAGTTTGGACTGACAAAGGCGCGAAAATATTTGAAGTTGCGAAGAAACTCGACGCAGGAATTGTGTGGTGTAATACCTACAACAAATTTGATGCTAGTTCACCGTTTGGTGGCTTTAAGGAGTCTGGCTTTGGACGAGAGGGCGGGATGCAAGGCCTTCGAGCATACGTTCGGCTCGGTGGGGTTTAAGAAAGGTTTTATATGTCACGATTAACTATTGCAAAAACATACAAAATGTACATCGGTGGAAAATTTGTTCGAACTGAATCGGGTCGTTCTATTGTTGTTGAAAACACAAAAGGTGAAATTGCTGCGCATACTTGTCACGGTTCGCGTAAAGATTTTCGTAGTGCTGTTGAGTCCGCATCAAATGCGTTTACATCATGGTCTGGGATAACCGGTTATTTGAGAGGGCAGATTCTCTATCGCATGGCAGAAATGTTGGAGGGTCGACGAGAAGAATTTGCTGCGGCTATTCAAGTGACACAAAAAATAACACCTGCAAAAGCAAAAAAAGAAGTTGACGCTTCGGTCGACTGCCTCGTTCGATTTGCTGGCTGGACAGATAAGTACCAACAAGTTCTTGGTTGTTCAAATGCTGTTGCTGGCGACTATTACAATTTCACTGTTCCGCAACCACAAGGCGTTGTCGCTGTGATAGCACCGCCCGCTCCTTCTTTATTAGGTTTGGTTGCTCTTCTTGGTGCTCCGCTTTGTGCGGGCAATACAATCGTTGCAGTGGGCTCTGATTTGAATCCAATACCAACTGCAATTTTAGGAGAGATTTGTCAAACTTCCGATATACCAGCCGGAGTTATTAATTTGATTACTGGCAAGCAGTCCGAATTATTTGAACATATTGCTTCACACCGTCAAGTTGCTGGCATTTATTCTGCAGCACTTTCAAAGAAAAATCGGATTTTGATTGAAACCGGTTCTGCTGACAGTGTGAAACGTGTGAGGTTCAATAGTTTTAGCGACGAAGACTGGTATGACGGCGACAAAGTTGCGTCACCATGGAATATCGAGCCCTTTGTTGAATTGAAGACCATTTGGCATCCATCTGCTTGTTAATCGCCTTGGTTGTGATTAATTAGCGTAGAGGTTTTGCTTATCAAAAGTTCGTCCCCGATTCCTTTGAAACTGGCTTGTACTTGTGCACGTTTAACATCTTTCGACAATGCATCAAATTTAACTCGGTATGTTCGCGTAACCTGGTCAAAATGTTGCCGGTTTATTCCAGCATCTTGTAGATTAATGTCTTCTTCACCTAGAAACTCGCCACTTGGCGTTGTTGCCTTTACATTGAGAATCCCAACGCCACGGCACGCAAAACCATCACCATCGTGTAACGAGATGTGCACAATAATAGTTGCATGTTCAGTTTCAGTAACACGAATTCTGCTCAAGGGGTGAATAACGACGGAGTCAGGAGCATACGCCCATTGATGAGTAGGTTTTGGTCCAACTTGTTTCGGTGCAAAAGAACAACCACAAAAAAACATCGCCAATGTTAGAAGCACAGTGGCGATGAATTTTTTTGTTGTTTTATATAGCAAGCGCGAGCTCTTTAGCTAGCGACTTCATTTATAAGTGTTTCAATCGCAATATTAATTTTTACGTCTGTTAGATACGTGTTGTTTGCAATTGAATCCTTGACGCTGTCAACTAATTCATGACGAATCTCGGGTAAGTTGTGGATTTTCTCGAGCATTTGAGCTTGCTCAGAAAATTCAACTCGATCAACGGTGCCAGTGGCACCACTGTCCATAGCTGGTGCCGACACTTCGACAGCAGTTGTTGTTGGAGTAGTTGGGGTTGCAGCTTGTACTGACCCAACTATTGCGTTTCCAGCGTTTCCGATTGCGGAGATTTCAGACATTCTTTTATACCTTTTCTATGTCGCTGTGCGACTGTTCCTCTTAAGTCCTAACACTTCCCATTCCCCTGATTCCCGAACAAACCCTCGAATTTGATTGTTGATTGAAGCCACCAAGCAATACAACCAACACCTTCTATATATCGAACAAGCGGCCCGTTTTGCTTTAACTTTATGCAATTTTTCAAAGTTTTCGTAAAGTCCGATAGGAACACCCATATTTGCCGAAAACAAAGGGTTTTCCTTGGTGGAATTGCAGGGTACGATAGCCAACATGAACCAAATTCCTATTTGTCTGTTGTTTTGCGTGCTGTTGATTCCTTTTTCAGGATGTGGGCCTGAAGTGGCTACACCGAGCGATTCTAGCCGTACCCCGCGCCCGAATCAGAACGGCGACATAATGGATGTTTCAACCTGGGATTCAAGTTCTCAAGCTCCAACAGGTAGTAGGCAAACGGTAAGAGCTAATGCGATTCAGCAAAAGGATCAATATGCAATAGTCGTAGCAACCTTTACAGGCGATGCTAGCAGAGAGTCTGCTGCTGCTCAAAGAAACACACTTGCAAGGCAATATCCGTCCCTAGGGCGGGGTTTGACCATTCGTCCACGTTCTAGAGGAACAGCGCTGACATTCGGTAATTATGAAAATTACGAAGATTCAGCGGCGAAAAAAGACATGGCAATTCTTCGCTCTATGAAAACTCCTCAAGGAAAGCCATTGTTTGGACAAATTTTACTTTTAAAATTTAAACCGCCACGGCAATGGCAAAATTTACATCCTTACGATTTATGGACAGTTCGCAGAGAGTTTCCAAAGATTGTTCCATTGTTTACCTTAGAGGTCGCCGTTTGGGGAGATTTTGAAAGCGGTCAATATCCAACCAATCGAAGGCACGCTGCAGCCGAAAAGTATGCCAGCGAGTTGCGCTCGCGGGGGTTCGAGGCATTTTTTCACCATAATGATGATGGAGAATTAAGCGCAGTGACGGTTGGGCTTTTTGGCCCAAGTGCGGTTGATCCTGAAACTGGGTTTTATGCTCCAAACGTAGAGGCACTTCTTTCCCGTTTTTCAGATCGGCTCGTAAACGGACAACCGATTGAGATTTACTTTGATCCGAATAACCACGCATTGGGTTCAAGCGTGCAACAACCCTGCTTAGTTGAAGTGCCAGTAGATTGAATTACGGCGTATTTAATTGAAGGTATTACACCACACAATTCCTGCGTCGAGTTTCTTCGCAACTTCAAATATTTTCGCGCCTTTGTCAGTCCAAACTCC
>DTSO01000007.1:0-6685 GCA_012965315.1 Phycisphaerales bacterium
TGGAAATGACTGGAAAGTGGCTTCCTCCGAACACTTCCCAGAGTTCACTTGACCCAGCGGATGGTTCATCGCATTGGTCATAGACCCACCGCGTTGTTTCATTGAACCAAACAAAATTATCGAAATTGAAGTTGCCTGCATCAGTCGCATTTGTTGAACAACCATTGTGTGTTGCCCAAAACTCCACTGTCGTATTCACGCTTGGATAAGGGTACAACTCTGGGGGTAACCAGCCCCCAAGCCATGAAATTATTGGGTCAAGAGTCCCATGAATTTGCAATACATGGACGGGCTCGGTTGGCTGGCAATTAGATTGTTCATTCCACATTGCACCAGAGAGACTTACGATTGAGGCAAAAATTTCAGGTGCTTCACAGGCCATACGATGGCACATGAATCCGCCATTAGACTGTCCAATAAGATGAATTCGCTGAGGATCTACGTTGTAGTTTTCTTTTATGGAGTTGACAAGAGCTAGCAAGTAGCTGACGTGTTCTGGGTTTGAATTAAATATGTCACAACATGCATCCGTTGCGTTCCAATAGTAATCCCCCAGTAGGTCTGCGCTTCCAGAAGGTTTTGCAAAAATGTACCCATGATTATTCGCGTCATCTTGAATTGGGACGAGTATGTCATACCAAACGGGTGAAATTGGAGCCCAGCCATGTAAAAAGATTACTAACGGCGAGGGTACTTTTAAGTCATAGTCATCTGGAAGATAGACGGGCACTTTATTTGGCGGTACTTGCCCTGGCCACTGAGCATAAGAAACAGCGGTTGTAAAACAGAGAAACAAAAGTGGAAGTACAAAACGCACAATCACTCAATTGTAACTTGTGGATATGACCAAACAAGTAAAATCGGGAGTTTCTTTGTATCTGGATACAGACCTCGTTACGTGTATGCTCTCCGTGGGGTATTAAAGTCGTATTTGTTCATCTGAGTGCTTTTGCCTGCGTTTTGGATTTTCTTCCTGAAGATATTGTTTCGATGGTGTAACTTGCAACTGGCACACTTTTAGGGTGCAATCAAGTGGAATGGTCACAAAACTGATGCGAATTAAAGTAATAATCACCCAATTAAAAAACCCCAAATTTGCTGTATTCAAAGGAAATTCCACAGAGATTCGTTAATCACTCGATAAACGTACTCTAAAAGTCGATAAAGTATCCTCAAACTACCGGAGACAATCTGGAGCCAACTCCCCAATGTCCAATTCAAACCTACACCAAGCCACTCCATCAGAAAATAAACCGATGAAGGTCGTTATTTTGAATCAATATTACGCTCCAGATGTAGCATCTTCAGGGCATTTACTTTTTGAATTGGCTGAAAAAATTTCTGATCTAGGTGCTGACACTTCAGTAGTAACTTGTAGGCCATCCTATGGTCCGCCTGAATCTTGGGAAGAATGTCCTCGCAAAGAAACGCGAAACGGTGTCAAAACTCTACGTATGAATGTCACGCGATTTAGCAAAGACAACATCGTCGGACGGCTCGTTAACATCGTAAGCTTCATGGTGCCGCTTACACTTTTTCATGTTTTGCCAAAACAAAAAGGCAAAGTGTTTTTATACACGACGAATCCACCCTTCCTTGGTTTTGTTGGGGGCTTTGTCTCCATGCTTTTCAAACACAAATACGTCGTGCTTCTGCATGACTCATATCCAGAGATTGCTGTTTGGCTTGGCAAAATTAAAGCCGGTGGAATCATCGACCGCTTTTGGCAATGGTGCAACAAAATTATGTATCGCCGAGCGAACCAAGTTATCGTTTTAAGCGAAGCTGCAAAAGAACTTGTTGTGAATAATTATGGACCAGAGCCAGATCGAGTTCATGTCATCCCAAACTGGGCTGACCCAGCAGACTTAACACCTAAAAATAAAGAAGAAAGTAATTTTGCAAAAAAATACGATTTAGTTGAACCATTTACTGTTCTGTATTCTGGAAACCTTGGTCTGTACTATGAGTTCGACATGATTTTGGAAGGCGCTCAACAACTACTCGGCGAGAATTTCCGCCTTGTCATAACAGGTGCAGGTGGTGGAAAAGACAAAATTGCACAACAAATCGAAGAGCGCGGATTGACAAACACGCTCCTCCTTCCGTATACACCCCAAGAAGAATTCAACGATGCACTTAATTGTTGCGACGCGCTCATCGTAACTATTGCAAAAGGCATTGATGGCATTAGTTTTCCATCGAAACTCTATACATGCCTCTCTGTTGGCAGACCAATTATTGCGTTTTCAACTCCCAATTCTGAATTGCGTCCAATTATCGAGCAAAACAACATTGGTGCTTGGTTTGAGATTTCAGACTCGGGCGGATTCGTTGCCTATGTTCGTTCGCTCATGCAAAATCCCTCTGAGGCAAAAGAAGCGGGTAAACGCGCCCGAGACCTCCTCGAAACAAAATACACGATAGAAAAATCGGGACAAGCGTACTTTGATGTACTTGAACTAGCTAATAACGAATAATATACCAACCTCACTTACACCAATTATGCAACGCAATACAGCAAACTTGAACAGGAATTCCGTATGTCTTTACTCGTGACCGGCGGAAGAGGCCTCGTTGGTTCAGCCATTGAAGCTGACTTAAAACCTACTCGGGACACTTTGGATCTGATGGATCTTGACGCAACAGTTGCGTATATCGAAGCAAATGATGTGACTGAAATTATCCACTGCGCTGCAAAAGTAGGTGGAATCAAAGCCAATATGGAACAACTCGGCGAGTTCTTCTACGCCAATATGATTCTCAACACGAATGTTCTTGAAGCTGCTCGCAAATGTGGCGTTACTAAAATGGTCTCGTTTATGAGTACATGCGTCTTCCCAGATGATGCAACCTACCCACTAAGTGCAGACCAAATACATAACGGCGAACCCCACCCTTCTAATTATGCCTATGCGTATGCAAAACGAATGCTTGATGTGCAAAGTAGAGCATACCGAGACCAATACGGTTGCAATTTCGTAACTGTAATACCATGCAACATTTACGGCCCACATGATAATTTTGATTTAGAGAATAGCCACGTAATTCCTGCCTTGATTCGAAAATGTGAAACTGCCATGGAGCAAGATACAGAGTTCGTTATTTGGGGTTCTGGAAAACCATGGAGAGAGTTCATGTACGTTGGCGATGTGGCCGAAGTAGCCACTTGGGTACTCAATAACTATGATTCCCCTGTTCCATTTATTATGTCACCAGATGAAGAAGTTCAAATCTCTACAATTGCACAAGAAATAGCCACCGTTATGGGCTTTGAAGGTGCTATTGTCTATGATGATTCTTACCCAGATGGTCAACTCAAAAAACCATCTGACAACAGCGTATTAAAACAACACATGCCTCATTTTGAATTCACATCGATTCAAGATGGACTCAAAAAAGCCATTGACTGGTACAAAGCAAATAAGAAAGACGTTCGATCATGAAAAAAGCACTTATCACCGGAATAAACGGTCAAGATGGGTCATACCTCGCTGAATTCTTACTCTCAAAAGGGTACGAAGTGCATGGCATCCTAAAACGAAACTCCGTAGCTGAAAACCAAACAGCACGTCTTGATACTGTATATGACAAATTGAATCTTTATTACGGCGATTTGACTGACTTGTCCTCATTGATTTCAATTATGCAAAAAGTCCAGCCAGATGAAGTCTATAACCTTGCGGCACAATCGCACGTTCGAATTAGTTTTGATGTTCCTCTTTATACAGTGCAAACAGTTGCTAACGGTGTATTGAATGTAATTGAAGCTGTGAAACTTGTTTCTCCGCATGCTCGAATCTACCAAGCGTCTTCTTCTGAAATGTTCGGTAACTGCATTGATGACGATGGTTTCCAAAGAGAGTCCACAACCATGCGCCCAGTAAGCCCGTACGGCTGTGCGAAAGTGTTTGGATTCAACATTTCTCGAAATTACCGTCACTCCTACGATATGTTCATCTCAAATGGTATTTTGTTTAATCATGAGTCCCCTCGTCGTGGTTCCAACTTTGTCACAAGCAAGATCGTAAAGGGTGCAATCGCAATCGCTTGCGGTGAAGCGACCGAATTACGAATGGGTAATCTCGATGCTCGCCGTGACTGGGGTCATGCAAAAGATTATGTCGAGGCGATGTGGATGATTTTGCAAGCAGACAAGCCTGACGATTATGTTTGCGCCACCGGAATTTCGCATAGTGTCCGCGACTGCTGCGATTATGTGTTTAGTAAACTTGGCATGAACTACGAAGATTATTACGTGCTCGATAAACGATATCTCAGACCTGAAGAATTGCACGATCTCAAGGGCGATTCAACTAAAATTCGCAAAGAACTAAATTGGGATCCTAAATACACGTTCGAAACGTTAATGGATGACATGGTTGAAAGCGATGAGAATTATCCAAATATCAAAAAGTAATTCTCACACTTTCTGAAAATCCTCTTCTTTTTCTAAATTTTTTAAAAAAACACCGTAATTTACTGTACAAACGGTTGTCATGTTCTCATAAAAGAGTTACATTTCACTTTCTACGTGCCAGTTTGAATCGCCAGTGTTGGCGGGAGAGCACATAATGAGTTGGACCAATGAAAGGATTCGAATTCCATGGCCAAAAAGAAAACTAAGAAAAAAACGGCAAAAAAGAGCGCTAAAACAACTGAAGTTAAGCCTCGTACAAAAACACAAATCATGAGTGACATTTCAAATGACACTGGTTTGACTCGAAAAGAAGTTGCATCAGTATTTGACTGCATGTCACAAATGATTAAAAAAGATCTCGGCAACAGAGGCCCAGGTGTCTTCACTGTTCCTGGACTTATGAAAGTTAAAAAGAAACTCGTTCCAAAGCGTCCAGCACGAAAGAACGTTTGGCTTCCACTACTTAAAGAATTCCGTGACATTCCTGCTAAACCAGCACGCAAAGCTGTCAAAGTTACACCTTTGAAAGCATTGAAAGAAATGGTCTAATACTTTAATTTAGATAGTTTTTAGAAAAGCGCCCTGCTTTGCAGGGCGCTTTTTTTGTGCGTTCCTCGAGGACTGTCCACTTTTCTGAAAGTCACAAAAGTGGACGGTCCACAATACAATGGTGGAATGCCATTGCCAATAGATAGAGGACACCTAACAACAGAACAAAGCAATACCGCAACTGCTGATTTAGATTTGTTGTCAACAAGCGAATGCGTTTCCATTCTTGCCAACGATCATATGCAAGCTATACAAGCAGTACAAAACGCATCGGAAGATATCGCTACATTTATAGAAATTCTTATTCCGAAAATTAAAGATGGAGGAAGACTCATTTATTTTGGGTGCGGAACTTCAGGTCGATTGGGCGTTCTCGATGCCGCTGAATGTCCTCCAACTTTTCAATCATCACCCGAAACCATCATCGGTCTCATTGCTGGAGGCGACGATTCGCTTCGCACATCATCAGAAGCAAAAGAAGATAATCAAAACGGAATCGCTTTGGAATTTGAACGAATTGCTCTATCTGATAAAGACGTTGTGCTCGGCATTGCTGCTGGCGGTACAACACCATGGGTTGTTGGCGGAATAGCATTAGCAAAACAACGAGGCGCAGTTACTGGATTTTTAACGTGCAGTCCTGCTCAAAACATTGCTGATTTTGAAATTGCACTTAAAACTGGCCCCGAACCTCTTACTGGCTCAACGAGATTAAAAGCAGGCACTGCTACAAAACTTACACTCAATATCATCACAACAACCTTGTTTACGAAATTGGGAAAAGTCTACGGTAATAAGATGGTAGACCTTAAGGCAAGCAATACAAAACTACATGACCGAGCCATTAGAATTGTCACTTCAATCTGTGAAGTTAGTCGTGAAGATGCAGCCGAACTTCTTGCCGCAGCAGACAATGAAGTAAAAGTCGCGATTCTTATGCACAAGCAAAGTGTAGACAACAAAACAGCAACACAAATACTTACAAGCGCAGGTGGAAACCTTCGCACAGCACTATAATTCCACACATGCCATTACTCGTAACAGGAACAATTGGAATTGACACAGTACACACACCATCAGCCAAAGCGGAAAAAGTCTCGGGCGGTTCATGTGCTTATTTTGCCGCAGCTGCTGCATTTCATCATCAGCCCGTTCGAATAGTCGGCGCTGTTGGTGGTGACTGGCCAGACAATCACGCTGCACTTCTTAAATCTATCGATGGGCTTTGCCTTGAAGGTCTAGAACGACGAAGCGAATCAAAAACGTTTGCTTGGGGTGGTCGCTACTTTGACAATATGAATCAACGCGAAACCCTTTTCACAGAGCTTGGAGTCCTTGAAGAAGCCCCACCGCCAGTTCCAGATTCTTACAGTGACAGTCGACTTATTTTCTTAGCTAATTCGCACCCAAGCGTGCAGTTGGATTTACTAAACAAATTTCCAAATCGACAACTTGCTGTTGCTGACACAATGGATCTCTGGATTAACATTGCAAGAGATGAACTACTCACTTTGTTTAAAGAGATTGATGGATTAATCATTAACGATTCGGAAGCGGAACAACTTACAGAAATCAATAATCCAATTTCAGCTGCACGTGAAATTATTAACATGGGACCAAGTTTTGTCATTATCAAAAAAGGAGAACACGGCGCAGTTCTCGTTCATAAAGATGGCATTGCTGTTGTGCCAGCATTCCCACTTGAACTTGAAGGCG
>DTSO01000007.1:6695-11120 GCA_012965315.1 Phycisphaerales bacterium
AGTTTTGCAGGTGGTTTCATGGGATTTCTTGCCTCGTCTGGCAAACTTGACTTTAAAACAATGCAGGAAAGCATGGCCTGGGGAACTGTTACTGCATCCTTTACATTAGGTTCGTTTGGATTGGATGGTCTTTGTTCAACATCACGTGCAGAACTCGATTCTAGAATGAACGAATTCAAACTGATCGCAAAAATTTAGAAAGCGAATCAATTTCCATCGGCTGATATGTGCCTGTTGCAATTAACATACGACAGGCTCCTCAACCTTTAAGACAAATATATTCGTAACTACATCTTCATTTTTCATAGACACAATAAGAGAATACATTTGTTTGCGAAAATAACATCCCCTTGCTATTTTTATACGCAGTCTCCGCATACGTGCGTTTTAACTTATTTCAGACTCTACAAATTCCATTCGGACATCATCAACATTCCAAAATTCAATGAGTGTTCGGAAATCCACGTCATTTACGCCACTGAATCTAATTTTTTTACGAGATGCCGCGCTAACTAGTAAGCATGAAATATCTGCTTTTGCACTCCGCCAGCCGACTCGTCGGATGAGCAGCATGTCTGTATCCGCGTTCCAAACATGCGAACCACATTTGACCCAACCTGGACCAACAACAAAACCCTTGTCAAGTAACTTGCCACGGCCGAGTCTTCTGAAAAAATCAGGGAGAATCTTATTCTTTTGAAACACAGGCAAGCCGAAAATAATAAGACATAAACAAGAGCAAAATAATGGCATAAGAAGCCAAGAAACTATTTTGATATTCGCTGGTGCTGTGCCTTGCGTTAATCTAAACAGTCCATTTATAAACAATAAACAGACAACTACTCCAATAATTGAAGTTAAAACATTGCTTGGAATTGAACCCTTAAGTCGCTCAGGTTCAGTCAATCCATCCGGAATACAAATCTCATTGATCTGTTTGAACAAAGATATGTCAGCCACAGTCCTTGGAAGATTGGATGCGTCACGATTAAAACCAGAACAACCCGAACCTTTATTATTGTAAAGCCATCGAACACCAGATTTTTCCAATGCACTATGTAACGAAGATGCATTGGTAACTTTGGACACTACTTTTCGTTTTGATACGACATCATTCACCAAAAGAATCACCGGTGCCACAATGAGCATCAATAGTAGAACGAATCCTTCATTCATCAACGCAAAGAATATGACAGCGAACGGTAGTAATAAAATTGCGATGAAACTTACTCGTCCTGGCCGATGGAATGCAACGAAACCTATCTTTTCACCATTCACGGTTTTATTACTTCAATCACCCGAACCCTCTGTTTTTCCGCAAGAGATGCAGCCCAGCCCAAACCGATTGATAGACCTATGATTAATCCGCTGGCAAATTGAATTGGCATCGGATAAAGCAAAGATGATACTGTCCCTTGTGCAAAGGCGACATCTGAAATTGGCGAAAGCATGTCTCCTAAAAAGTACCCAAGTCCACCAGCGGCAATCGGAAGTACATAGAAAAGGCGCGGTTGAAGTGTCGGAGTAAATAGCCGAGCGAGGAACCCGATGACAACTCCACCAACTGCGACTGCCCCAATGACTTGACCTCGCATAGGTGTTTTTGCTACAAGATAAACAACTGGAATGATTGAGAGAGAAATGAAGATAGTTTTCCAAACAATAAGCTTGTCTTCTGGCTCAGATTGTCGTACATCTTTTAAAGGTCCACTAATCGCAAAGACCAACATTGTTGCTAAGAAAATTAAAGCACTCATGCAAAACGCTTCAACGATTAGAAGTTGAACATTTGCTTCGCTATAAATGAATGCCTCGATACCCTCAAGTTTCATCGCCATTGCAAAGAGCGCAAACCCAAGGATAAACATGCCAGTCGCTGTCGTTGTAACTCGACCAATAAATCCACCGATTATTGAAGCGAGCCCGACTGTGAGTACAACTGAAATGACTGCCGAGATTGGTGACTGTGCTTGTAAAATTGTGGGGCCAATACCACCACGAACTGAAAAGAGACCTGTTGCCTCCAAAGATCCTACAAATCCAACCACAGCCATTGCAACTAAGACTAATACACTTTTTATCCATGTGTCCATACGAGCATTATATTCAATCTATATTCCTCATAGTGCTTTTCACACATGAAATAGTTCTAGACCACCCGAGGTCATCCTCTAGGGTAAGATGTAGAAATGGAACAAGAATCGCTTATATTAGATGGTGGACAACTAACTGGGCCACAAGTTACAGCCGTAGCTCGGAAAGGAATCCGCGTTGAAATTGGCGAAAACGCTACTGCATTAATGCTTTCAGCGCGGGAAACTGTTGAAAGCAGGATAAAATCTGGTTCTCCGACCTACGGAATCAACACAGGTTTTGGAGCACTCTCGACAACAAGTATCTCGCATGAAAAATTAGACGAACTTCAAATGAACATTCTTCGCTCCCACGCAGCTGGCGTTGGGGATCCACTCGATGGTGAGATCGTTCGAGGAATGATGCTACTTCTTGCTGCAAGTCTCTGCAGAGGGTACAGTGGTGCTCGACCGATTGTTGCTGAAACAATTGTACAAATGCTTAATGCAGGAGTTACACCACAAATTCCATCACGCGGATCCGTCGGGGCTTCGGGTGATTTAGCTCCACTGGCACACCTTGCCCTCGTGCTTTGTGGCGAAGGTAGCGCGACACTTGGCGAAAAAGAAATGCCAGGAAAAGCCGCAATGGCGGCTGCAGGCATTACCCCAATTGTCCCCGTAGAAAAAGAAGGGCTCGCCTTAATTAACGGCACACATCTCATGGCTTCCATCGCTGCAATCGCACTTGGCGATATCGCATTGATTTGTGAAGTCGCTGTTATTGCAACTGCAATGTCAATCGATGCTGCGAAAGCAACCAGCGAATTTCTAGATAACCGAATACACGAAGCGCGTGGGCAAGGCGGTCAAATAACAGTAGCTGCAAGCATACGAGAACATCTTCGCGGTTCAACTATTTTGACTTCGCATAGCGAAAATGATCCAAGAGTGCAAGACCCTTACAGTTTCAGATGTTCACCACAAGTATTAGGCGCATCGATTGAAGCAATTGCCAGAGTAACTGGAACAATTTCTGCCGAACTTGGCGCTGTTACAGATAACCCACTTGTATTTCCAAATGATAATGAAATTCTTTCTGGTGGTAATTTCCATGGCATGCCGCTTGCTATTTCCATGGATGAATTACGAATTGCACTTTGCCACATCGCAGGCATCGCGGACAGGCGATTAGAATGGATTTTATCCGCACGTGATTTGCACAACGATTTACCTGCTTTCATGGCATGCAACCCAGGTCTTGAAAGTGGATTGATGATTGTGCAATACACGACTGCTGCATGTTGTGCAGAATTAAGAACGCTCAGTATGCCCGCGAGTGTTTCTAATATTTCTACTTCGGCTGGTATCGAAGACTACAACTCTATGGGCGCGACCGCTGCACTGATGCTCAGACAATCGATAAAATTGTGCCGATCCGTTATCGCTTGTGAAATTCTTGTCGGTTGCGATGCACTTGACCACCATCGTCCCCTAAGAAGTGGTGACGGCGTTGAAAAGATGCATGCGAAAGTTCGCGAAGTAGTTCCAGAACGAAATTGTGACCGATCGCCATCCGATGACATTGCCGCCATTGAAACATTAATTTCTTAACTAATTTGTTAGTTACAACTATTCCAAGCAGCGACAAGAAGAATTAAATCATTCACATTGACAGTTCCGTCATTATTCAAATCACAAACACTTGAAGTTGACGATCCCCAAACAGAGATAAGCGTAATCAAATCGTTTACTTCAACAGCACCGTTGCCATTTATATCTCCAAAGCAATCACACTCATCCGGAATACCGTTGCCATTTTCGTCAACGCTAATACCGTCGAGAATATCTTGATAGTCAGGTATGCAATTTCTGTTGCAATCATAAGCAAATACGCTGTCTTCAACCACACGAATAATGTCATCTACGGGCAGATTAAAACTAGTTTGCACGATTCCAGATGGCCAGCGGACCGTTAGTTCCATAATAGATTCACTAGCACCTAAACCAAAATGTGCGCGAAACATGTGACCTGAGTGATAACCAGAACCACTTTGAATTTCTCGTATTTGAGTTACCGCATCGTTGTTGGCATTTCGATGCGAAATTGTAACCCTTGCACCAATCGCAGAGCGATTGGAATTGACGCCACACAATTCAACTTCGAACCAGTGATTCCCGTTTTGATTTGCATTCCTTAACAATAAATTCATGCCAGAACCTGGTGCAATAGTACTTCCGCCGACTAAGTACAAGTCAACCCAACCATCATTATCAAAATCTGCCCAAGATGCTGAAGCACCATTCCCTGGACCACCAGAAGCGAGGGTTCCTCCTGCAACTTCCGTAAATG
>DTSO01000007.1:11130-18917 GCA_012965315.1 Phycisphaerales bacterium
AGCATTAGTGGCGTTGCAAATAAATATCCCGTTATTGCGATACAAGTGATTCGGCGGTAACGCATTCCCGAAATTAACAACATAAATGTCTAAGTAACCATCATTATCAAAATCTGCCATCGAAACGCCGCGCGTTCGATACGATTCGAACAATCCCGCCCAAGCAGTAATATCGTTAAACGTTCCGTCGCCGTTATTTCTAAATAATCGGTTGTGACCGCCACCGGTATCAGACCCTTTTTGGTTTCCCACAAACAAGTCAAGAAAACCATCGTTATTTACATCGCCCCACACTTGACCACGGCCGTGTCCAATATCACCTACACCCGCTTCAACTGCTACGTCTGTCCAAGTTCCGTCACCCATATTTTTATATAACTGATTAGTTCGTTGAAGTTCATCGCTGTGATCTTCCGCGCCATTAGTAATATAAACATCTGGCAAACCATCATTGTTGTAATCACACCAACCAATACTTCTGCTCTCCCGCATCTCTTCTGAGAATAAAGTTGCAGCTAAAGTAAAGTTAGTACCACCTGCGTTTATAAGCATTCGATTCTTTTTCAAATCACCATTTGAATTCGCAACAAGTAGGTCAACCAGTCCGTCATTATTCACATCCTGCCAACCGACACCTCTCGGTAAAATTCCGCTCATTCCGATTGGGTCTCCATTTGTTATGTCTGAAAATACGCCAACAGAGTCTTGATGCAAAAGTGTGCTTAATTCACTTCCACTATTTGAACTTTGTGAAATATAAATATCTGGCAAGCCGTCATTGTCCAAGTCAGCCCATGCTGGATGATGTGACAGACCTGAATTCGCTTCCAACTCTACCGTTGTTGCATCTTCGAACACACCAGACCCAAGATTTCGTAGTAATTGATTTGGCGAACCGAGATAAATTCCATTCGGATCAAAAGCCCCAAAATGTGTTACATATAAATCTTGCAATCCGTCATTGTCGTAATCGCACCATGCCGAACCTCGATGGTTTTCATGATTTAACCCTGCTGTTAATGGTGTTGTAACATCTTCCCAAGACGATAAACCGATAGCCCGTTGCCCCTTACGATTAACTTCTGCATGTGAAAGCAATGTAACCGTAGCACAACCAAGAAAAATCGCAATAAACTTCGTCTTTACATTCATATTTCTATATCCGTGATTCTCATTTCACCCTTCACTCAATCATAACCATATAAGAGGATAATTCAAACAATTGTTCCATAAAAGCATAATCAACCGCCACAGGGACCCCAATCACCGATAACTGCAAGCAAATCTACCACATTTACAACACCATCAATGTTTAAATCACCGTCCCCACACGTGCTCCCCCACAACCCAATTATTTGAAGAAAATCAGTAATGTTTACATTACCATCGAAATTGAGGTCTCCGAAACAAGAAGCGGCACAAATAACTTCTGGTCCAGCAATAAAAATTGTTCCCCCCCCAAATGAATTGGCAGTTGATCCGCCAATGCGAATGAAATATTGGGTGTCTGCAATTATTGGATCAATAGTAATACGGGAATTACCATTGCAATCCACGGAGTCTCCGTTGCATGCGATTTGTTCCAAATTACAGCAACTGCCTTGATAGACAACAATGTCCGAATCAAATACCGTAGTGCCACAGGTATCAATGACTAACTGTCCTGTTTCACAAGCAAAATACCGAAACCAAATGTCTTTTCTCATTGCGCCAAAATTTGTTCCGCTGCAGAGAAGTGGGTCGTAATAGTCAGGCGAGTCAGAAGCAAAAAGAGTCGACCATACTGTGCTCCCATTAAAAATTCGCTGAGCAGTTAGACATTCATCTGGGAACGGGATATTTATTTGCAACGCCACTAATGCTTCAGTTGAAGGCAAGCAATCATTTACATAATACGTAAATGTATCTAAACCAATATAACCATAAACCGGCGAATAGGTGACTGTGTCATTTGGTATGTGATATGGAACAGTTGTAATAGTATTGCCGTACACATCTATGAGGTCGCCCGAGGATGGAAGTGAAGAGATAATATAATCAACTGAATTCCCCGCAATAGATTCTCCAGTCAACTGCACATCAAAGTCAAGGTATGAAATAGCTTGCATATTTATTTCATTTGCTATCGGCGGACATTCAACAACACGCTTTCCACTACGTGCGCCATTACAAACCAAACATTCCTTTTGTAATAAGACACTCGACCCTATCAAAGCGTTATTTACATTCGCGGTAACAATATCAATCAAACCATCTGCGTTAAAATCTGCAAGCTTTACCTCGGCAGAACCGCCAGAAATCGTAAACATCTGTTCAGATTCAATACGGCCACTTCCATCGTTATGCAAAATGAGATGTGAACTTGAGCCAACGTGAGTTACCACAAAATCTAAATCGCCATCATTATCGATATCAAAGTGCACAATTGAATGCGGCGCATCGTTAACTTTAACCGAATCGTTCAACACAAATTTAGCATTTCCATCGTTTGTGAGAATCCAAAAATTGCCATGCAACTTATCGACTGCGGCAATATCCACATCACCGTCATTGTCATAATCTTCAAGCGTAATGTAACGTGGTGCACCTGGGTCCATTAAAATCTGAAAACTTGTTTGCCATGTTCTTGGTCCAGTAGACAATAATACTGAAATTGTTTTAGAGTAAATATCCGCAACAACAACATCAAGTAGTCCATCTCCATTTAGATCTGCTGATGCACCACCCCTTGGTTGCACGCCAATAAAAGCAGACTGACCAACAACAAACGTTCCATCTCCGTTTCCATAAAATGGCTGAACAACACCCGGGCTTTGGTGTGGCACTTTTGCAGTTCCATCCCAATGCAAAACAATGATGTCACGATGTCCATCTAAATCTAAATCATCATTCCAAACGTAAGCGGGAGTAAACGTGTCAAACTGTTGTGCTATAGAAAACCCCCCACTGCCATCATTGTTCAAAAGCGTAGTTGTCATGCCATAATAATCTGGCGTGCAAAGATCGATGTCGCCATCGTTGTCGAAATCAAATCCATCTACATATCTTGGATTGATACCAGTCTGGAACTGAGTAGAGTTGCCAAAAACCCCCGCACCATTATTAAATAAAACTGTTATCGAATCGGATTCTCGATTTGAAATTGCAAAATCAATATCACCATCACCATCAAAATCTTCTGCAAACACACCAGTTGATATTCCACCCGTAGGATAGTTGGTCAAATTCTCAAACCGAATATCTGCATAGACGCCGCTACTGAATCCAATGAGACAGAGTAAATGTACGAGGGACATTTTCATGCCTTAAAAATACACTTTATTGCACAAAAGTCAAGGTTATACGAGACTAATACTGATTATGAGCAACCACAATCGTCGCCGTAGCACTCTGAAAGTCCGGTAAAGATTGCAATAGTCGCTCCGACTGTATCTGTAAACACGGCAAACCGTCCGATTCCTGGGATGTCACTAGGTTCAACACAAAGATGTGCACCAAGTTCGGTTGCTTTTTTCGCAGTTGTATCAACGTTTTCAACGCTTACATATCCAAGCCAACTTGGGTGACCTTCCCAATGCATTTTCATCATTCCCCCAGCCCATGCTTCACCATTCATAAAAACGGTATAGGGCTCAGCGCTTGTTTCGCTCGCTTCAGCCTTCCAACCAAAGAGATTCGTATAAAAATCACTGGCTTTGTCCATGTCGTTCGTCAGTAGTTCATTCCAACAAAATGAACCATGTCCTTGTGGATTCTTACAATCACCGCCTTTGAAGATACTAATGACTGCACCGGTTGGATCAGTAATCACTGCAAAACGACCTTCATCCCCTGCTTCTTGTGGTCCACAGCAGAGCGCACCACCCAGTTCCGTTGCTTTTTCTGCCATTGCATCGACATCATCAGACGAGATGTAACAACCCCAATGTGGTGGCACATCTTCTGGCCAGTCACTATCCATTTGAATCATGCCACCAACAGGAAAACCGCCCATCTTAAACGTGGTATACGGCATCGCCCCATTGTCGCAAGTATCTATCGTCCAACCAAATAAAGCGGTATAAAACGCTCCAGCTTTTTCAACATCTCGTACAGCGAGCTCATTCCAACAAAATGTTCCTGCTGTAATTGGTACCATTGAAATTTCAGTTTGCGTAGCCATAGTAAAACTCCTTGTTCTTCATTAATTTGTTTTATTCTACACTGTGCAGAGATAGGCTATCGAGGATAAAATCGACAAATTATGGCAACGCATTCTACAGATCAAAAACGAATCATTACAGCTCCAAGAGGTGCCAAACTGACTTGTAAATCATGGCAAGCCGAGGCAGCGATGCGGATGTTAATGAATAATCTCGATCCTGAAGTTGCAGAATGCCCTGAGAATCTCGTTGTCTATGGAGGCCGAGGCAAAGCTGCTCGTAACTGGGAATCGTACGATGCAATTATTGCATCGTTAAAATCAATTGAGCCAGATGAAACTTTACTCGTGCAGTCCGGCAAACCCGTCGGCATTGCAACAACAACCGTCGATTCGCCTCGCGTCATTATCGCTAACAGCAATTTAGTTCCTCATTGGGCAACACAAGAAGTTTTTGACGACCTTGAAGCTCGCGACCTAATGATGTACGGACAGATGACTGCTGGATCTTGGATTTACATCGGGACTCAAGGAATTTTACAAGGCACGTTTGAAACATTTGCAGAATGTGCTCGACAACATTTTAGCGGTTCTCTCGCTGGAACTTTATCCGTTACTGGTGGTTGCGGTGGAATGGGTGGTGCGCAACCACTCGCTGTCACAATGAACGGCGGCACTTGCCTCATTGCAGATGTTTGCATTGAACGATTAGAAAAAAGAGTCCACGATAGATACCTCGATGAAATTTTTGAAGATTTAGATCCATCTATCGACAGAGCACTTGAAGCGACTGCTTCTAGTGAAGCAATTTCAGTTGGATTCGTTGGCAACATCGTTGATTTACTTGCACGACTTAAAGAGCGCAACATAATTCCTGAAATTCTAACTGACCAAACATCCGCGCATGACCCACTCGTTGGTTATTACCCCACGTCAATGAGCCGTGAAGAAGCGGATGCATTGCGCCAGAGCAATCCTGAACAATACACAGATCTTTCCGTTGCAACAATGTCAGAACATGTCAAGCTTATGCTTTGGTTTATGAAACAGGGCTCGAAAACATTTGATTACGGAAACAATATTAGACAACGAGCTTTTGACAACGGTGTAAGCGACGCATTTGATTTCAAAGGATTTGTACCTGAATATATTCGCCCTCAATTTTGCCGTGGGCGCGGACCGTTTCGTTGGTGCGCCCTTTCTGGCGATCCTGAAGATATTAAGAAAACGGATGAAGTCATTCTAAAACTGTTTCCAAAAGATGAATCGCTCAAACGCTGGATTACTATGGCGCAAGACCGCGTTGCATTCCAAGGGTTACCGTGCCGAATTTGCTGGCTTGGTCTTGGAGAACGTGACAAAGCAGGGCTCGCCTTTAATGAATTGGTTCGCTCAGGTGAAGTCTCCGCTCCTATCGTTATTGGAAGAGACCACCTGGACTGCGGTAGTGTCGCAAGCCCTAACCGTGAAACCGAAGGCATGCTCGACGGCTCCGATGCTGTTAGCGATTGGCCACTTATTAACTTTGCATTAAACATCGCAAGCGGTGCAAGCTGGGTTAGCTTCCATCATGGTGGCGGGGTTGGCATCGGTTACTCGCAACACGCAGGTCAAGTCATTGTTGCAGACGGAACAACTGAAGCAGATGCCCGATTAAAACGAGTGCTTACAAATGACCCAATGATGGGTATTTTCAGACATGTAGATGCTGGCTATGAAGAAGCCATTCAATGTGCAAAAGAACTAAATGTAAATATCCCAATGCAAGAGAGTAACGCATGAGTAGTTTCATCATCGTAAACGCCCGCATCCTTACACTTGCAGGCGAAAATGCTCCTCGCAAAAAAGAAGCGATGAACGATTTAGGAATCATCCAAAATGGCTTTATTGCTGTGAAAGATGGCATTATCGAATTCATCGCAGAGGGACAACCAGACGAGGAGTTCATCAATTCGCATCCAGATGTTCCAGTCGTAGATGCAAATGGACGAGTAGTATTGCCCTCTTTTGTCGATTGCCACACGCACGCTTGTTGGTCGGGCAGCAGACTTGAAGAATTCGAACTTGGCTTGCAAGGTACTTCCTACCTAGAAATCCTAAAACAAGGTGGCGGCATAATGTCAACTGTACGCGCCGTTCGAGAATCGAGCCAAGAAGATTTATGCATTGATGTTCTTGGACGACTTGGTTTGATGGCATCACTTGGAACAACAACTATTGAAATTAAAAGTGGTTATGGACTGACAACTGAAAGCGAATTAAAAATGCTTCGTTCAATCCACGACGCATCACAAGATGTACCACAAATAATCGTCGGAACTTTTCTCGGTGCGCATGCTATTGACCCAGAACAAGAAAATTTCACCGACATCGTCATTCACGAAACATTGCCAGCTGTTGTGCAAGAGTTCCCGAACATTACATGCGATGCGTACTGTGAAAAAGGCGCATGGTCACTTGATGAGACGACAAAATTATTCAAAAAAGCAATCGAACTAAATTGTCCAATTCGCGCGCATGTCGACCAATTTAATTCTTTAGGCATGCTCGCCCGTGCAGTCGAACTTGGTGCAAGAAGTGTCGACCATCTTGAGCATTCAACTGATGAAGAATTAAAACTTCTTGCAGAAAGCAACACCATTGGTGTTCTTTTACCAACTAGTGGTTTTTGCTTACATGACCGTTACGCACGTGGTCGAGAAATTATCGACCTCGGTTGTGCGGTTGCAATCGCGACTAATTACAACCCTGGCTCTGCTCCTAGCCCATCAATGCCGTTTGCAATTTCACTTGCGTGTAGACGACTTGGGCTTACTCCTGCTGAAGCAATTACAGCCGCAACTATAAATGCTGCTTGCGTTTTGAATTTACAAGACAAAGTTGGCAGTTTAGAAATTGGAAAATATGCAGACTTGCAACTTCTCGAATGTGATGACGAGCGTGATTTAGCATGGCATATCGCAGCAGGCGGACCTTTGCTTGTATCTATCAAAGGTGAAATTGTGCATCTACTAACGGACGGAGAGATGGACCTTGAGGATGAGTCATGAAAACAATTCCACTCATAAATAAAAATGATGCTAAAGCCGCAAAAATATCAGCGCAATTTGTTCTCGAAGTACACAAATCGTTGACCGATTTTTTACGTGCCGGAGTTACTCTTCCTGAAATTGATTCTTTTGTAGGCGAAAAACTGCGTTCACTAAAATGCAAAAGTGCTTTTTATAAATATCGAATCCCAGGGCAACCTCCCTTCCCAAGCCAATCTTGTTTATCAATAAATGATTGCGTTGTGCATGGGACACACACAATGAGTCAGAGAGCCATCGAACCTGGGGATTTAGTTTCTATTGATATTGGTGTAACACATCAAGGATGGATTGGCGACGCTGCATGGACGTGGGCGATTGAAGAAACAACTGAAGAAAATATGAAACTGATGGAAGCAGGCAGAGAATCTCTTTTGGCAGGCGTTGCAGCAATGCAACCGAATCGACCATTGATGGATTTTGCAAAAGCAGTTCAAAATGTTGCCGAAAAAGAGTATGGCTTCCACCTAATTAGAGGTCTTGGTGGGCATGGCTATGGAAAGTCGCTTCATGCACCGCCTTTTATTTCAAATGTAGCGTCGCCAATCCATCCTTGA
>DTSO01000008.1:0-4469 GCA_012965315.1 Phycisphaerales bacterium
AAATTCTAAATGTTCTTCTTCAGGAGATGCTGGAACAGGAGTAACATCCTTAGACAAGTTGTGTTCAACATCAAACACAAGTGAAATTTCACATTGGTCATCCCAAGCATTTTCAATCGCTCCTCGGAAGTCGCCTACCGTTACATCTGCGCCGATTTCTTCTTTGATTTCTCTAGCAAGCGCACACTTTGCACCTTCGCCAAAGTCAATATGACCACCGAGTAGAAAAGTGTAGTCACCATTTTTTTGCTTGCAAAGCAGAAGGTGCTCACCGTCTCGTATGATTCCTCTTACGATATAGTGGAAGTTCATGTTCATTATTATATTCTAACAAAGGGTAGAAAAAGAAAAAGGAAATCGAATGTTAACTGCAATCATTACAATCGCACTTGCACAAACAACCACAACGGAATTTGCAAAAATGTTAGATGTGGATGGAGATGGAATCATCCATCCAATGGAAGCGGCAAGTGCTTTGCAATTTATGTTGGAAGAATCTGGTGCAGAAGGCATTTCTATCCTTGAAATCGAGTCAATACTGGAGGAACGTAATCTGTACGAACGAGAAGAGATACAACTTTTTGTAGACGAATTTGACACTAACGATGATGGGAATTTGCAAACTAGTGAAGTACCAACTGAGATGGGAATAAAGCCAGAAACATTTGATTTGAACGTTGATGGTGTAATTTCTATTGATGAGATTTTGGAAGTCAATCCATTTTCAGATGCATTTATGATCAAGATGGAAGTGGATAGTGTTTTTGAAGATTATGATGAAACAGAATCAATTTCTATTAAAACAATTTTTGAAGAAGAACCAGATTTTGCAGAATTTTTGTTCGGTATCGATGCGAATAAGGATAAACGAATTGACAGGGACGAGTTGTATGTAGGTTTGTTAGAAGATATGGCACCCGCTACATTTGAAATAGAAGGTAAAAATGCGATGATGTCTGGGACCATAGGTGCATCAACACCCTTTCGGGTTATGGAGTTATTGTTACATCATCCAGAAGTAAAAACTATCATCATGGTCGATGTTCCTGGTTCAGTTGATGATGTGTCAAATTTTCAAGCGTGTCAAATGGTACGTTTACATGGATTAAATACTCATTTGCAAAGTGACGGAATAGTATCATCTGGCGGTACTGATTTTTTTCAAGCTGGAGTAGAGCGAACATGTGAGAAAGGGGCAAGATTTGGTATTCATTCATGGGGCGGTTTTGGCATTGAAGGTGATCAAATTCCAAAAGAAAGTGATGAGCATCAAATGTATTTAGATTTTTGCGATGAGATGAGCATACCGCAATCTTTTTATTGGTACACGTTAAAGGCGGCTCCAACTTCGGGTATGCACTGGATGACAGAAAGTGAGTTATACCGTTTTAAATTGATTACATCACCGATACTCGAATAATCAACGAAAAGTAGTGCGTAAAACACCTTTTTTATCTTGTTTGTATGCCTGTACATGCCATAATTTAAGAATGAGAGAGTCACCATGAAACATTTTACGTGGTTGGTTATTTGTATTATTTACGGTACTTTTACTGTCGCATCTGCACAAGATTGTCCAGAGGGTTTAATCAATGACTGTAACGGGTACTGCGTTCCAATGGAATGGTTAATAGATGATATATGTGATGATGGAACTGCGCAGGAATATCCTGTTGGCTCTGGTTATTACGTAGATTTTTCTTGCGAATCTTTCTATTGTGATATATTCAACTGTACTGGTTGCGAAGGCGGATGTCCTGCTGGGTTTGTGCCAGATTGCAATGGAAATTGCGCTCCTGCCGAGTGGGTTGCAGATGGCATATGTGATTACGGTCAACGAGAATACAACGGGGTTGCAATTGTGTTTTCATGTCAGGCCTTTAATTGCGACATCGGTGATTGCTCAGGACCATGTTGGGCCGATGGTGATTTTAACGGGGGGACTGATATCGGTGCATGTTGCATTAATGGTGTTTGTAGTGAAATCTCACGCAATACTTGTTGGGGTTTAAGCGGTATTTTTATAGGGGCAAACACAATTTGCCAAACAGGAACTTGCGGTTGTGGCGAAGGATGGATTACAGATTGCAACGGCAACTGTATAAATTTATTGGACTTTGATGAGGGTGGAGTTTGCCAAGATGGAAGCTGGGTTGACTACGGCAATGGACCATTCCAAATCAGCGTGAATTGTGTTGAATTGGCATGTGGTTTATCTAACTGCCTTGGCATTTGCCCAGGCGGATGTTGTGTAGATGGTGGTTGTGAGTTGACCTCAACGTACCAAACATGCTTGGACTTAGGGGGATTATTCCTTGGTAGTAATAGTTCATGCGAAGAAGGTGCTGTAGATTGTGTTAGCCAACAAAAACCAATTCAACTTCCAGATTCAGAAATCGAATGGAGTGGACTGTTGGGCACTGTTGAATTCGTTCCACAATGGTTAATGAGTAAAGGAAATATTCTTATAGCCGGTGCAACCAAGCAAGACTTATCATGGGATATGAAAACGGCTGTTTGTGTCTACCGATACGATGTAGACCAATGGGTTGAAGAAGCTTTATTAATAATGCCTTCTGGCATAGCGGGTTTCAGTAACGATAGTTACACCACTGATGGAAATCGAATTGCGGTTGGCTCTAAGATTGAAGATGCACAGGGTCAGCGTTTTGTAATTGATATTTTTGTATATGACCAGATTACTAATGTATGGCTTTTCGAGCAAACAATAGATGATGGCTATCAATCAACTTTATGGGAATTTACTTGGGGCAGCTCAATCGCTATAGATGGTGAGGTGTTGATTGTCGGAGACCCATCTCTTAATGACACAGGCAATAATAATGGCGGTGGTGCTCATGTGTACAGGTTTAATGGTACGGCATGGTCATTAAGTACCACACTATTACCGTTTGGCACACCACCATATCCTGAAGGAGAAGATCAATTTCTTGGTTTGTCTGTTGCAATTGAAGATGGTGTAGTTGCTCTTTGCTCAACATCTTCACTGTTACTTTATGACATAAACACAGCAACTCCTACAAACATCCAACATCTTCGAAATATGTGGGGTAATTTTTTCGCTAGGCATAGGTCCATTGATATAGACAATGGTCGACTTATGTCGAACGTAACATTTCGAACAACCGAAGACCTCACTCTTGTGTCAAGAATATACGAAAACATTGGTGGTACTTGGACAGAAACAGCTGAGTTAAAACCATTTGATGTTGCGTCAAGCGATCAAGCAGGTCACATCGTTGATCTTCAAGGTAATTATGCGATAATTACTTCACCTGCGGATAATGACCTTGGGTTGGAAACTGGTTCAGCGTATATTTGGAAATATGATGGCACAAATTGGGTTTTTCAATCGAAGTTGTGGTCAGACCGAGCAGTTGGAGGTGATCTGTTTGGAGTTAGCGCAACTTTACACGGTTCTTCGGCATATGTATCTGGACTAATTACTGAAACTGAAGGTGATAGCATTAAAGTATTTTCGGATCGGGGCATAGTTTGGATTAATCCTCTTGGAGGACTTATGTCAGATGCAACGAATTGGGATCCAATAAAGCCAACAAGCACCGATGTAGTTTCCTTTTCCTTACGTTCGCAAACTTTAATTGTTGTAGACGAAGCACTACCTTTTCAACAAATGTTCGTCGGTCCTGGTAAATTTATATTTGATTTACAAGGTGTAGATAGAGCGTTCGGCACAGGTGGTGAAGCATTGAATTTGCAAGGCGTTTCTGGAATGATTGCAGAACTAGAAATTCAGGGCGGCGTACTGAACATAACAGGAACACTTTATATTGGCGAAGGATACCTTCCTGGGAAAATTTCTCTTGTTTCAAACAGTGCTGGAGTAATGGGACAACTTCAGTTGAACGGTTTGTATATGCAACATAATGCGGGTGAATTATTAATCGAACTTGACACTGGATGGACAGAAGCACCTGCGCAAATAACCGGTGTGTCACCATTACTTGGTGGTGTTTTAGAATTAGTACTTGCAGATGGTTATGTACCACAAGATGGCGATATTATCCCACTAATTACAACTGGAACGTTCGACCCATTAAACACAGGGCAATTTTCTATTGTATTAATAAGCGATCCATTGCCTGAAGGTCTTTATATAAAATTGAATTATATTGATGGATTGCGTGGAAGAAATGTAGGCGGAACTATTTACGCTGAAGTTGATGTACTTACTAATTTATTCGGTTACGGTGAACCTACACCCGGATCTGTTCCAGGGCTTGCAACTGATGTTGTGCTTGCCGACTTTGGTAGCGCCACTGGTTTTGCAGATGGGTATGATGATATTGCCGTAACAACAAGTAGTGCGTTACATTTATTTTTAAGTGATGGAGTTGGTGGAATTGCATCTCAAACTACGTATACGGATTCTCAGTTTACGTCCTTGTCTTCTATAGATGCTGGCGATGTGAACGGAGATGGCTTAG
>DTSO01000008.1:4505-5840 GCA_012965315.1 Phycisphaerales bacterium
AATTCAACTACAAATGTATTTATACCAATTTACAATAGTTCGAATAGCATTGCTTCATTTACAGTCGGTACTGCTGAAAGTACTGGTCCAAACCCGACAGACGTACTTCTTTTAAATACTGACATTGACACAGACGAGGATGTAATTGTTGTTTGTAATGGAAACACATTAACGGATGGTCAATTGTATTTTTACGAGTCGACTCAAGCATTGACAGGTTCGTTTGTTAATACAAGTATTTTGGCAGCGCCTAGCAAGCCTGAAAAAATTGTTCCAGGAGATGTGAATCACGACAAAGATCTCATACAACTATTCGTTTCTTTTGGTTCTGGTAATGATGTCGGCGAAGTTATTGGTGGCGTGACTGCTAGGGTAACTTCATGGACCTATGGTTCATTTGCACCTGTTGCCATTGGTCCAAAAGAAATTTTGTCTGGTGATCTAAATGGTGATGCGATTTTAGATGTCATAGTTTCGTGTGAGGACTCAGATGTAATCTGTGTGTTGACGGGCTTACCTGATGGGTCACTTTCTCTACCGCTTCAGCTTTTAGTGGGTGATGCCCCAACAGATATTGAGTTAGTTGATTACGATAATGATGGCGACTTAGATATTGCAGTCATTGCAACGGATGTTAGCACTTCAATGCGCGGGGTCAGAATGTTCAGAAATGACACTTCGAGCAACGGTTGGAATTTAATGTTTGCAATTGACATCTCATACGATGTTGGTCAAAATCCAATTCTTGTCGCTAAGGGTGATTTAGACGGTAATGGCCAAGATGATTTAGTCACAATATTTGAAAGCCCAGCCTTTAGAGGTCCCAATCAGAATTTGCAGTTAAGGCATAATGAAGCAACCGCGATTTGTGATTCAGATTTCGATGGAAATTATGAAGTCGATGTTCTCGATTTACTAACGCTAATTGCTATGTGGGAAGCGGTGGGGCCAAACCCAGAGGACCTCAATGGTGATCGAATAGTGAACGTTTCTGATTTGTTAATACTAATTGCAGCTTGGGGTCCATGCTGATTATGGCAAACTAACAAAAGTCAAATGACTATTTATGGATCTGGTGGCATGTGATTCACAAGAAAGATGATTCAAAGTAATCCCTCAACTAACCTCTGAACACCACAGATGACCCTTTATATTGGGGAATGTGTGGTGTTTCAATTTGATGCATAATGCACAGTGAAGGAGCATCACAATGCAAAACGAAGAACGAATCGCTGTACTTGAACTGCAATACCGCACCATGAGGCGAATAGTCCTCGGAGTCGCTTGGGTGATTTCATTGAACTTCGCAATCTGCTCGTTGATTATCGTTGGGTA
>DTSO01000009.1 GCA_012965315.1 Phycisphaerales bacterium
ACTTGAACATCTTCGTTGTACATTATTTCATCAAGAGTGTTACTTAAGGTTTGTGCTTTTACAGCAGACTGCATTGCTTGCAATGTGTTGCCATTTTCAAAACGAGTTTTCATTTCAACTATCGCTTCATTACGTGATTTATTTGTTTCGAGTTGCTCTGTATCTCGATGCTCGTGATATATTTTTAATTGTTTTTTAAACGTTTGAAGTTCATCTTCTTCACCTTCTGGGACATTACTTAATAATGTAGTAACGGTATCCCAATGTCCATCAGATGCGGCGATCCAGATTTGAGTTGACCACTCAGCAGCCCCTTGAGATTGTGCGTTGGTTGGAGCACTTGTAGCAAGTACAAGAATAGCTAGAAAAGAAAGGAATCTAATGGGGCTAGTTTTCATATTGAAAGGTCCTTTGTAAACCATAAGGTGAGATTTTACTAAAATCGGCACTTTGATTCGCTATCTTGAGAGGATGCTTAAGATACCTTCGTTTTTACGGATTGAGGCTATTTTTGTTCGTGGAACTCGTTTTTTAGTCTATTGCTGGCCTCTGACCATGCATCTATATCTGGAATGGCATTGTCAACATCTTCTTCTCTCATCGATGTCTTGCACTTACATCTGCTCGCAACAAGCACAATTGCAACGATTGCTAGCACGCCCAATAGGAGTAATAAAGATGCAATCAGTAATAAAATTGGGATTGAAACGGTCATTGTGATCGCGCTGCAAGATCGCGTTCACAGTTAGTAATTTCTTCAAATGCAATTGGGCTTGATCGTAGTGGTTCTGGAAGTGCACTCAGGATTGCGAGTGCATGCTCTGCTTCGCCGGATATCCTCAAGACTCTCGCTTGTATGAAACGCAAATTAGAATCTGTTGGACGTATGGAACATCCTCTTTTTGCGAGTTCGTTCGCTTCTTCGTAGTTGCCAAGTTCAGCTTCGATTAAAGCAGAGGTAAGTAACGAATAGGGTTCATGCATATCTCGAACTAAACTTTGTTCTATCCAAAATTTTGCATCACTCCAGTTTTTATCTAACAAATAAATTTGCGAGATAAAAAAGGAGGCTCTTGCGTCATTTGGGTTACTCTCGTGGGCTAAGGTGTAATAGTGTTTTGCTTCTCCGGTTAACTCAACCATATGTGCAAGTTGTGCAGTTGAAAGATATAAAAGGCCAGGGTCAGATGCTGTTTTGCACGCTGATTTATATGCTTCAAGTGCTCTTAATCTACGAGTTGTTGCTTGGGCAGCATCACCAGCTTTGTCTGCTCTTGCAGCACATGCAAGTAAAACCAAGCCGTACGATTCCTGCGTATCAGAACCGCTCGGATCTTTATCAACGAGCACTTCCATAATTGCTAGTGATTCTGTGAATTTTCCAGCATCAAGAAAATCCATTGCAGCGTTGATTGTGGTTCGTCTTTGCTCAACAGTAATTTGAGATTCTTTTGGAGAATCTGCATTCCTACACCCTACAATCAGGGCAATACTTAATAGCGCGGGTATCATGGTAGTTATGACAGATACGGCTTTTTCAATAGACACCATTCCTAAATCATACGCACCAAGCGAGGTTGAGGCGGGAATTATTTCAAAATGGGACAAGGCAAATCTTGGGCACAGCAGCGCAGATACTGCTGGCAAGCCATTTACGATACTGATTCCACCTCCAAATGTAACCGCCCCGCTACATCTTGGGCACGCATTAAACAATACTTTGCAGGATGTTCTAATCCGATGGCATCGAATGACAGGCCACGCCACGCTTTGGATGCCTGGAACGGACCACGCAGGGATTGCGACTCAAACGGTTGTTGAAAAACGATTGTTTCAACAAGAAGGAAAAAAGAGAACAGATTTTTCAAGGGAAGAATTTGTTTCACGAGTGCAGTCTTGGAAAGATGAATACGAATCGACAATTCTTAGTCAACTTCGAGAGCTCGGTGCTTCTTGCGATTGGGATAGAACTCGTTTTACAATGGACGATATTTGTGCTTCTGCAGTTCGCGAAGCATTCTTTACGTTATTCAAAGATGATTTAATTTATCGTGGTAAGCGATTAGTAAATTGGGATCCAATCACGCTTACCGCTTTGGCAGATGATGAAGTAGAGATGAAAGAAGTCGAAGGTCACATGTATTACCTTCGGTACCCTTTGGAAGATGGCAGTGGATCAATTACCGTTGCAACAACTCGTCCTGAAACAATGCTCGGTGACACAGCTGTTGCAGTGAATCCGAATGACCCTCGCGCAGAAGCTTTACGCGGTAAATCAATTCGATTACCGATTGTTGGTAGGATTATTCCAATAGTTGAGGATGAGTACGTGGTCATGCAAGGCGCGGACGATCCAAAAGCAGAATTCGCTACGGGATTTTTGAAAGTGACGCCAGCGCATGACCCGAATGACTGGGATATCGGGGTACGGCACGAACTTGAAGTCATTAACATTATGGCTTCTGATGCTTCTATTTCTGATTCGTATGGGTGGGAAGATGCAAGCGAAGAATCGCAAGCATTTATTGGTTTGACTAGAGAGGATGCACGAAAAGCAATTCTTGATTGGTTTAAGTCAAATGATTTACTAGAAAGTGTTCGACCGTACACGCACAGTGTTGGGCACAGTTATCGAAGTCATGTTCCGATTGAACCTTACTTGTCAGATCAATGGTACGTTCGCGTAACAGATGATCGACTTTGCAATGAAGCTTTACGCGCCCTTTCGAGCGAACAGTACAAAGGCAATCCACCAGCAAGAGAATCAGGTGAACGCGTTGGTGATGGTGGATTGCAGTTTTATCCTGAGCGGTATGCGCATTCATACCAAGCATGGCATGAAAACTTGCGCGACTGGTGTATTTCAAGACAGCTTTGGTGGGGACACCAAATTCCTATTTGGACGAAGTCTTTCGGTAAAGACGACACAATTACTTGGCCACATCAAGAGAGTGAAGCAGTTGCATCGAGTCAATCCTTTGATGCAGGTGAAAACGTAACAGATGTGTACCTTTGTATATCTGGCGGACATGAAACAATTGAAAATGAAATTGAAGCTGCCGGCTTTAAACGGGATGAAGATGTTTTGGATACATGGTTTAGTTCTGCACTCTGGCCTATTTCGACAATGGGCTGGCCAGAGCCATCTAAATTTCCAGAAACAGAAGGATTATTAGAAAAGTTTAATCCGTCAAGTGTTCTCTGCACTGGGCGTGACATCATTACTCTTTGGGTGAGCAGAATGGTAATGTTCAACCGTTATTTCCGAGGAGGCATTCTCCCCTTTAGTGATGTGTACATCAACCCAATGATTCAAGATGGGTTCGGCCAGCGGATGAGTAAATCCCTTGGTAATGGTGTAGATCCTCGCGATATTATTTCAACTCATGGGGCGGATGCAATGCGATACACCATGGTGCAACTTGCGACAGGAACGCAAGATGTTCGACTTTCAGTTGATTTAATTTGTCCGTACTCTGGAAAAGTTTTTACGCCTTCCTACATAAAGTCGAAAACAGGACACGAAGTTATGGCGCCCTTGCAATCTTCTCCTGATAATCCTGAAAACAAAATGTCTACACTGTACGGATTGTTAGTAGGTGAAGTTGAAAATAACGACGAAACCCCGCTTGCAATTAATGCATCATCTCGATTTGATGTTGGTCGAAATTTTGCCAATAAATATTGGAATGCAATGCGATTTGCATTGATGAACGTTGCGACGCCCGCTGAAACTGTTGCAAAAAATGATTTGCTTGCAGTTGATCACTGGATGTTGTCGCGAGTTGTAGATGCTACTGAAAAGATTGAAAAGGCGTTAGGCGAGTACCAATTTAACACCGCGGTTGAAGCAATTTATGATGTGCTTTGGCGAGATTTCTGCGATTGGTATCTAGAGGCAATCAAACCGACAGTAAAAGAAAGTCCTGCTCAGCAAAGAGTTCTCTTAACGGTTGTGGATATTCTTAGTCGACTGTTACATCCAATTTGCCCATTCGTTACAGAAGCAATTTGGCCGCATATTCAGTCGTTTACAAATGGAAACATTGATGGCGTTGAACTTGTTGCAGAAGAACTCGTAGCAAATTCATCTTGGCCAGTTCTTGTAAATCTTCAGTTAGACGAAAAAATAATTTCTTCTTTTGAAGATGTCCGAACGCTCGTGACAGCAATTCGTGGCGCACGAGCATCGCAGAATGTAAAGCCTAAGCGCAAGATAGATTTGATTGCCTCAGAACGCATTCAATCGTTGGCATTAGAACATACGGTTGTTGTGTCTTCGCTTGCTAGTCTCGAAAAAATACTATTACTTCAAGAGGATAGCGATGGATTTGCTATATTCATTGATGGTGAAACTGCCCTGCTTGCGAATATGCTCGATGAATCAGAAACTGAAGACAACGCAACTCGGTTAATTGCAGAAATTGCTGAACTGGAAAAGAAAGTGGCTGGATTCAAAGGTCGCCTCGCAAACGCTTCATACGTAGATAATGCACCCGATCATGTTGTGCAAGAAACCAGAGACATGCTTGCGAAATGTGAAGCAGAACTTCAAGCGGCGAAAGGTACACTCGCGTAATGTTTATAAAGATTTGTTTTGTATGTTTGCTTGCTGTTAGTTGCGGTACCGGTACACCAAAGCCAAATCAATTCCATTCAAGCCCCACAATTGTTGCAGAGCCTTTAGTCAATCGTTCGTCTTGGAAATTTGGCACTAACGAAGGCGTGAAATTTCAAACGCCATTTTGGAACATACACACAACGATCCAAATTGATTCTATTGTCGATTCTTTACCAAGTTTTTATTCAGACTTGCTCGATCATTACACAACCATCTTTGGTGAATTCCCCTATCCCCAAAAACAAATTGATGTGTTTCTGTTCGCAGATGAACTGCAGTGGAAACAAAAATTAAAACTTATGCTTGGAACTCAAGCAAAGGAATGGTATTCGCTCGGTCGGGGTGGCTTAACAGTTGACGGTGTTGGTGTCTTGTATCACTTAGATTCACGTAGCCGATCACGAGTAACCTTGCGAATTGCAGCGCACGAGGGTTGGCATCAATACGCCGAATCGATTTTCTTAAATTGTTTACCAACTTGGCTTGATGAAGGCATTGGAACATGGATGGAAGGTTTTAGAATTCGAAATGGAAAAGTTCGATTTACACCGTCGAGTAACTGGGACCGTTTAACTACAATACGAAAAATTATCTCTGCAAATCGACTTGACTCGTTGGAATATTTATTGGAGTCAGACCCATCGGCGATTCTCTCAACAGGCAGAACAAACCTGCTTGGTTACTACGCGCAGCTTTGGGCATTTACAAGTTTTATAGTTGAGTTTGAGCAAGGCAAATACATGCCTGGCTTACATCGCATTTTGACTTCTGCGTTGCATGGAAAATTGCGAGAGCCACGAGGTGGTTGGTTGTATGCGTTTACAAATGACCCGCGCGAGATGGAGCGTGAATACAACGGGTGGGTTCTTCAATATACAAAACCAGGGTCATCATGGCGCTAGTTGGACTTCTTTCTGATTCACATGGGGAATGGTTGCGTACGCAAAAAGCGATTTCTGTTTTAAGAAACCAAGGATGTGATTATATTTTGCACATGGGAGATATTGAAACACACGAAGTACTTGATGCTCTTGCAGGAACTAATGTAAGCATGGTTTTTGGGAACTGTGATTTTCTTTCGCATTTAGAGTCATACGCAATATCCCTTGGTTTAGATGTCCAGCATCCAGCTGGCACTATTGAAATAGATGGAAAGCGTATCGCTTTTTTGCATGGTCACGT
>DTSO01000010.1 GCA_012965315.1 Phycisphaerales bacterium
GAGTTTTGAAATACACGCATTTTTGGCGACAAGCTGTTCCCCAACGATTGTCAATCTTGCAAGTTCCCCAGAATTCAACGTTCAACTTCTGTCTTGTTTCGCCCCGCTATCGTCCCCTTGGCAATGCAAAACAAACAGTGGAAGAAGAATGGTCGAGAGAAGGATCGGCTGACAACCAATTTTTTTGATTGTTGGTCATTACTCCAACTTCGATTTTTATCGTTTCTTAACAACAGTGTTAAGAATTCTCACTCGTGAAATCTTTTCACTCAATCCTCTAGGAGGGGATAATACTTATGAAAAATTTTACAACATGTATCTGTATTTTGGGTCTATCAGGCACCGCCTTTGGCGTTGTGGTGATGGACCAAATCGGTCCAGATGACGGAACGGGTATTGGTGCCAATATTACTGGTTGCCAAAACTTCGAAGCCGCGTACGATATTTATGATATCGCTACTATGGACAACTTCACCGGTGCCGGTGAAAATATTAATATGGTCGAAATGGTTCTTAACGGTTGGAACGGCTTTGTCGATCCATCAGGCGTTATGGGCTATAACTCCAACTTACACTCTGCTCCAGCTGCTGCTGCAATAAGTCTAGTAGGCGACATTGCAACAAGTTACGCTGACGCAGCTAGTTCAACAATTAGTGCAACATGGATGGGCGCTGGCTTTAATGTCAGTATGCCTTCATCAATGGCTGCTGCTGTTGGTATGAACTGGGTTAGTATGATTCCAGACAATGACTTTGCTACTGGCGGTCAAACTGGTGTTGCTGATGGCCTAGTAGGCGATGGCGTACTTGGCTGGCAAGCAAACCCAGGTGGCGGTTTTGGTATGCCTGGTAACATGGCTGAAATGCTCGGCGAAGCTGCATATCGCATTCATAGCGGTGCTGCTGCTGACCCTTGTACACTTCCACTTCCAGCTGTCTGTGCTGCAGACGTTGATGGTGACGGTGCTGTCGCAGTTAGCGACGTTTTAGCAATTATTGGTGCTTGGGGTTCATGCGGCGACGGTACTTTCCGTCCAGTCGGTGATATCGCTCCAATGCCAAATGGTGACTGCTGTGTAAACGTTGGCGATGTTCTCGCTGTCGTTGGTTCATGGGGTATGGACTGTAATGTATATGGTGGTTGCTGCTTAGGCGACGGTTCATGTGCTACAGACACTTCAGCAAACTGTGCTGCAAATGGTGGCGTTTACTTCGGTGACAACACTACTTGTGCTGATGGCACTTGTGCTGCTGCTGCTTGCTGTATTACCGCACAATGTTCAATGCTCACAGGCGACGCTTGTGCTGCAATGGGCGGTACTGCTCACCCTAACGACACATGCGTTACATGGGATTGCTCTGTTGCAACTCCTGGTGACCTTTGTGCTGATGCTTTAGTTGCTATCGATGGTGCAAATCCATTCGATACAACAGCAATGACAGCTGGTGCTGATATTCCAACGTGTGCTGCTGATGCAGGCGCATTTGGTTGGACTGCTCCAACTAATGATGTTTGGCTATCTTGGACTGCTACGTATACTGATGATTATGCTATCGACACGTGCGATGCTGCTTCATTCGACACTTCAGTCGTCGTTTACGACGCTTGTGGTGGCGCTGCTGTAGCTTGTAGTGGTGATGGCACTGCCCTTACAGGGTGTCAGATTTTCTACTCAGACCTAGTTCTAGCTGCAACTGCAGGTTCAACATACTACATTCGTATTGGCGGTTTTAGTGCTGCAGATATGGGTACTGGTACTTTGAACATTAACATTGTACCTCCACCAGTGCCTGGTGCTTGCTGTATGCAAGACGGTAACTGCTTGGACGGACTAGATGATGTTTCATGTGCAGCATTCGGCGGCGTTTTCGCTGGCGAAGCTACTCTATGTTCTGACCTTCCTTGTGCTGCTGCAGGTGGTGACACTTGTGATACAGCTGTGGTAGCTGTCGATGGTCCAAACGCTTACGACAACACTTTGTTTGTTGACAGTGGTTTTGGTCTTCCAGACGACACCATGTGTGCTGGTACTTACCTCGACTGGGGTACATCACCTGACGCATGGATGGTTTACACTCCAGCTGGTAACGGTACAGTTTCTGTAAGTCTTTGCGATGCTGCTGGTGTAGATACCTCCTTGGTACTTTACTCAGGTCTTGCATGTACAGCTCTTACGCAAGTCGCTTGTAATGGTGACTCAACAGTTGAAACTGGTTGCCAAGCATACTACTCAGGTGTTTATGACCTTCCAGTTGATGGTGCTTCTGATCTCTATATTCGTATAGGTTCATGGCAAGGTACTTCAGTTGGTGCTGGTACATGTACTATTACATTCACTCCTGGTGATGTAGTTGGTGCATGCTGTCTTGCTGATGGTTCATGTGTAGACTTGAACTCAGCAAGCTGTCTACAAGCTGGTGGCTCATTCGATAGTACACAAATGTGTGCTACAGCATCCTGCCCACAACCATTTGCTGGTTGCCCTGCAGGCGCTGAATATGAATGTGACGCTTGTGCTATAGATGGCTCAGATTCAGCACTAGACTGTAATGCTGGTCTTAACGGTGTTCCACCGGTATACCAAGCAATTACGCTAGGTGTTCCAGTATGTGGTACAGGTGCTGTCTTCCTAGACATCACAGGTGCTACTTACCGTGACCTTGACTGGTTTACAAATGCAACATTGAATGCTGGTGGTAATTTCACAATTTCCGCTGGTACATCAGGTATGGATCTACTCTTCGGCGTTGTTGACAACGCTCTAGGTGCATTCGTAGCTGCATATGTTGTTCCAGGTGGCTTCTCAGGTTCTGCAGATTTCCTTGCTCTACCAGCAGGTGACTACAGTATCCTCGTAGGTGCTAATGAATGGAATACAGCTTGGACATGTGCTAGTGGTCTAGTAGACTACTCAGTTCAACTTGATTAATACTCAAGTGTTCAATTTGTAATCTCTATTGAGATTCCATGCAGCCCCCCAAGTTTTACTTGGGGGGCTGTTCATTGGGGGCATGGATGTTACGTGCTTAGCAGTACCTAATCCAAAAATACTCGATTCAATCTTAACCTTACACAAGTAACTAATCCATCTTGTGACAAACTCTAATTTGTGGTCCACTCTTCTGCTACATTATAAAAATGGATTATAGAAATATAGCATTACGGATTCTCATAGTATCGCTCTGCATTGCAGGACTTTCTGGGGTTGTTATTCTCTTTTTGCCAAGCACAAAATTTATAAATGGGAGGTTAATTGCAACGGCAATTCTTACTTCCGTTGCAGCAGCATCCTTGCTCATTGCAATCAAAGGAATTGAGAGTTCGGTGTACCGCCCTCTCGGACTTGCAGCAAGTGTATTAATTTTTCTTGTTTACGCATTTGGTGGCAGTGCTATTTGGACAGATTTAATTAACTCATCTGATATTTCTGAGCAACTAACAATGTCCGCATTTATAACGTTAGGCTGTGGCGCAGTCATTCTTATAGGCACAGCGTGTTTTAGGTACAAGCAACTTGCAATTGCAGGCAAAGTACTTGTGTGCTTTTGGGTACTAATTCTTCTAACTTGGCTAAACTTAACTTGGTTATTTAGACCGTATTTATTTAATAATGATTCAATTCTATATGTATTAGTGCCAATCCAATTTTATTCAGCGCTCTTTGCTCTGTTGCTAGTCAATAAACGAGTTTGGTTAAAAACTATTGGTGAATCCTTAGCAGCCATTTCTTGCAGTGTAGTAATCGTTGGCTTATTGAAAACACAAGGCGACATAGGTAAAGAGCCAGGTTTATTACTCCTCGCATTGGCTACAGCTTTTGTAAGTTCAGTGATGGCATTCTGGAACATTATTATTTATAGAAAACCTGAACAAAAAATGCCCCGGTGCGAAGCAATTACATTACTAGTTGTCGGAATTGCAATTGGTTCATTTTGCAGCGTTATTTGGTACAGCAATTTAGATGGAACTAATTCTCAACCGCCTGAGTTAATTGTCCGATTAAGTTCTGGATTTGGGATATTAGCTTTAACCGGATTGTTCACGCTTGTTATTGGAAGAACAATCAGAACAAATACTTTTTTACGACCCGGAACATCTCAACTGCATTCGCCTTGCCCTCGGTGTGCGAACAAACTTTTACTGTCTTCCGGACATTCAAATTGTCAACATTGCGGGTTTTCTATTCATCTCAAAATGGATTCAGCAGGATGCCGTAATTGTAATTACGATTTGTCGGGGTCTGTAAATATTGATGTTTGCCCAGAGTGCGGGGTGCCAATCGCAATCAATACTACCGTAGAATAAACAAATGCTTCATGCAGCTCTAGTATTACTATTGACTTCAATTTCCTTCGCTCAAGTTGATTTATCTTTGCTTGCGCCAGAGGCATCTGTTGCTATTGCAAAGCAACAAAAAATTACTACAACCAATGCAACCAATTCCACAGAGTGGTTCACTCTTGGAACGCTGTACCACGCTCATGGATTAGAAGATGCGGCAATAGAAACCTACAAACAATCGCTTGCTATCAAATCAACAGATAAAACACTTTATTTGCTTGGTGTTGCGTACGCTCGAATGGGTGACTATGAGACAGCAATCAAAACTGTAGCTGGAATAGAAAACTACTTGCCTGCCATTTGGCAACAAGGATATTGGAATCTAGATTTAGGAGAATTTGCAACAGCGACTTCTTTGTTTAAAACCGCAATTCAAAAAGATCCTACATGTGTCCCCGCAATTGTGGGTTTAGTACGAGTCTATCTTGCTTCAAACCAATCTGCAAAAGCAATCCCTTTGCTTGAAGATATTATCTCAAGAGGCGGGTTGCATCCGTACATTTCATTTTTACTTGGAACCGCACATCGTCGAGTTGGTAATGACGAATTAGCTTCACAGTTGCTTTCTGCTAAGACAATTGGCCCGCCAGTCTGGAATGATAAATGGTATTTAGAAATGACAGCGCTGAGCAAGGGGTATGCTGCGGAACTTGGTCGTTCAGCTAAATTAATAGATGCTGGGAATTTAACAGGTGCCCGAACAGTTTTGCAATCCCTTTCTATTCGATATCCAAAAGACGCAACCGTCCTTAACAACCTAGCAACAGTTTTTCTTCAACTAGGTCAATTGCAACAAGCAACTGAAACGTTGCAAAAAGCAATTCGCTGGGAACCAAGACATGCGCCCTCGCAATTGACAATGGGCTATGTAATGCAATCGTCAAACAAGCTGGACCTTGCACTTGCATATGCAAAAAAAGCAATTGAATTTCAACCCGGAATGTCAGCGGCGTATGCGTTTGCTGGCAGAGTCTGCTTTCAAACAAATTCTATGGCAACAGCTAGTTTTTATTTTGCAAAAGCGATCGAACTTGGGAATAGTGACTTTGTTATCCGTGAAATGCTTGGCATGGTTTTATTAAATACGGGCCAGCCGGATAAGGCATTGGAGCAATTTGATTTAGTTCTTAAAGTATCACCAAACAACACTGGGAGTATCAGTGGGAAAAGTATTGCAATGGCTCTCTTAGGAAATGCAAATGGCGCTTTGGAAATTTTAGCTAAAGCAAAGGTTGCCTTTCCGAACGACCCGAGAATTTCCCGTGCATGGCAATCAGTTTTGAAAATAAGGGAATCTCAGTGAGTAGCATTTTAATTCTAGTTGTAACTCTGTTGTTTACTCAAGAGTCTCAAGTTTGGCTTGAAGATAAAGCAATTGAATCAGGCGTTTCGCTGACATGGGTTAGCGGAGACACAGGTGCGTTTAACATGCCGGAGATTATCGGTGGCGGCGCCGCGTTGCTTGATTTCGATAACGATGGAGACCTTGATATTTATTTTGTTCAAGGCGGGCATCTTGGTATTGATAAAACTGAACACAATATTTTGTTACGTAATGACAACGGGAAATTCATTGACGTTACAGAACAAAGTAGTACTGGCGATACTGGTTATGGCATGGGGGTTGCCGTTGCTGATTACAACAACGATTCGTTTGTAGATATTTATGTCACCAACGTTGGCAAAAATATTCTTTTTAAAAATAATGGTGACGGTACATTTACCGATGTTAGTGATGTAGCTGGCGTTGGTGACACGGGTTGGGGTGCGAGTGCTGCTTTTTCAGATTTTGATGCGGACGGTGACCTTGATTTATATGCAATCAATTATTTAGTTTGGGCACATGGTTTAGATTTAGATTGTTTCAATGCAAAAGGCGCATTGGATTATTGCTCCCCTACAAATTACATGGCTCCAGCAAAAGACTTGCTCTACCGCAACAATGGAGACGGTACCTTTACGAATATGTCTGAATCTGCTGGGATAGGCACACGTACTGGCACAGGTCTTGGCGTTGTTTGCAATGATTTCACCGGTGATGGGAAAATAGATATTTATGTAGCGAATGATGGAATGGCAGATCAACTTTGGCAAAACAATGGTAATTGGTCTTTTACAGATGTTGCTGCCATGCGGGGTTGTGCTTTAGACGATGAGGGGTGCGCAAAAGCAGGCATGGGCGTTACTACGGATGACTTCGATAACGATGGTGATTTTGATATTTTGGTCTGCAATCTTTTCGGTGAAAGCGATTCCCTTTATAGTAATGAAGGCGAATATTTTGTTGACATCACCGCTCGTAAAGGAATTCGTACCGCCACTAGGCACGCAACTCGTTTTGGTCTTGGCTGGGTTGATTTTAATAACGATGGATATCTAGATTTGTACGAAGCAAACGGTCGCGTCCAGCAAATTGGGACAGTCCAAACAGATGACCCTTTTGCTGAGAAAAACTATTTACTTGAAGGTACGCCAAAAAAATGGAAACGAATCGAAGCAATTGCTAACCAGAAAACACATACAAGTCGCGCGGCAGTCTTTGGTGATATCAATAACGATGGTGGCATCGATGTGCTTGTTATTAATCGCGACGCCCCTGCTTATGTATTGATGAATGTACATCCTTCAAAAAATAATTCCGTGCAATTCAAAGTTCTGGATACTAACAGTCGTGATGCAATTGGTGCGATTGTTTCTGGCTTAATTGGTACAACTCGAATGACGCATCCGGTCCAGTCAGCATGGAGTTACATGGCTGCAAATGACCCTCGAGTTCACATTGGATTGGGTGACGCAACAGAAATTACTGACGTATCTGTGACTTGGGTTGATGGCACGAAAACTAATTTCGGCACATTCAAACGCGGAATACATACATTGATCAAAGAACAATAATGGCGAATAGTGTTTATAAGCTATCCCATAGTTACAATTAGGTACAATAAAAGTTAAAACGAAAGGAACACATTATGACATTTGAACTACCAACTTTAAACTACGAATTCGATGCACTCGAGCCAAATATCGATGCGCGAACTATGGAAATCCATTACACCAAACACCACGCTGGCTATGTTGCAAAACTGAATGCTGCGGTTGAAGGTTCAGAATGGGCAGATAGCACCGTAGATGCTTTACTTGAAAATCTAAATGCTCTTCCTGAAAACATTCGTACAGCAGTACGAAACAATGGTGGTGGACACTGGAATCACTCACTTTTTTGGTCAATTATGGGTCCAAGCGAAGACAGCGGTCCAAGTTCGGATTTATCGGACAAAATTAATGCAACGTTTGGTTCAGTAGATGCGATGAAAGAAGAATTTTCAAACGCAGCTGGTACTAGATTTGGCTCTGGCTGGGCTTGGCTAATCGCATGCAAAAATGGCGACTTATGTATCACCTCAACTGCTAACCAAGATAATCCTTTGATGACAGATCTTGGCATGTGTGGTGGGACACCCATACTTGCAATTGACGTTTGGGAACATGCCTATTATTTGAATTACCAGAATCGTCGACCAGATTATGTGAACGCTTGGTGGAATACAATTAACTGGTCAGCGGTAAACGGCATTTGGGCAAAAGCTACAAGTAATAGTTGTGATTGCTCCTGTTCTTGAAGTTCATTAATCTAACGCAGGCGCAAGAGACATTCTTAATAAGGATTAAAGGGTTAAAATGAGATTGCTTTTTATACTATCCGCACTATTTTTTACGGGTTGTTCAACGACTAATTCATACGAAGTATCACAGCACGGCGGCATGCGGGATGCCTTACGAATGGGAAATACCCAACCTCGTATTTCATTTGCTGAAGTGGCTAGCAAGCCACATGCTTATGCAGTTGGAGCACTGCCGAATCTTGATGGTGAGATTACTATCTTTGATGGCACTGTCTATACATCAACAACGCAAGACGGTACAACTGCTATAACTGTTGCGGCAGATGAAAAATACGATGCTGCGACTTTGCTCACCCTTACACATGTTGAATCTTGGCAAGATTGCATGCTCCCATCGAACCACCCATTAGAAAAGTCAATTGAATTAGCCGCAATCATTCAAGGAATAGATACTGAAACTCCGTTTCCTTTTTTTATTACTGGCAGTACAAATGATTTCCACATGCATGTCATAAATGGTTTTTGCCCAGTAGCAAATCCGAATCTCGCAGCGAAGTTTCAACCTTGGCGATTAGTTGGTTCTCAATCGACACCGATTACTGTCGTTGGCTTTTATGCAAAGAACCAAGAAGGCGTTATGACGCACCATGGTTCTAATCTTCATATCCACGGCATAATTGACCAAGATGGAACTATCACTTCAGGGCACCTCGATTCAGTCGAAATAAACGATGGTGCGATTCTCTTTATGCCCGGGAAGTAACGTCCGTTTTTAACTCTAAAAAAAACTTTTAGACCCTAAATAAACAACACCCACAATATCTTGTGGGTGTTGTTTTCATATACCCACTACGCCTCGTGAGGGGTACATTTTGACTGCTATTTTGATGAGAAGGGGCGAGTTATCAAATCGAGATAATCAGCTCACCCATCCGAAATTCTATCTAACACACAGGAAAAGGAAGGACCTGCATATGCTAACTAAAAACCAAGTCATTAATGCCATCAGTCGTTTAAACCCAACAGCGCCAATTCCTTGGCTAGCTGGTTTTGATTTAGTTTCATTACGTAGGTACTACGAACACCTTCTCTTGACGTTAGAGCCACGAGGCTCTCGTGGGTGGGTTCGCCAAAATGATAGCTCAGCAGTCGTCACAAGGCGTCCTGCGGCTTAATTACAGCCTCCACGCTCAAGAAGCGACCTGTCCCTCCCTTGATCAGTTTCTGGTTGACTCCCACTACCCAGAATCTCACCGAGTGCGGGACAGGTCGCTTTCATTTGGGAAAAGGTAAAATGTAGGCCATAAAAGCAGGTCTAGATTTATTGACAATCAAAACCACGCTTAACTAGCGCAAGTTCAAGCAAGGTCTTCACTCGTGTAATCAATTCGAGTTTATTCACTGGCTTTGTAATGAAATCGTTTGTTCCACATTCTACTGCTCGCTCGTAGTCACTAACTTCATTTAGTGCAGTCACCATGATGACAACAGTATCTCGGGTCGATGGTTGAGATTTGACTTTCTGGCAAACTTCGAAACCGCTCATACGTGGCATCATTACATCGAGAATAAGTAAATCAGGACATGAACGCTCTATTTTTTCTATAGCTTCCACACCATCAGATGCGGTTTGGATTTTACACGGCAGTTCTTCAAGAAATGCTTGCATAAGTTCTAGATTCTGAGCATTGTCATCAACAAGCAAAATGGAGGCTGTTGAGAGATCGACATCAGTAGTTATCTGTGGTATTGAATCATTCACGCTGTGTATGCTATCATGTGTAATTAGCACGTGTTCTAGCAGAGATACCCCACATGGCAAAATACGCCCCACCTTCAATTTGGACAGACGAATATAACACTCCTGACGTCAAGGATCTTAAAAAGCGCATCCTTGAGGATGGCAGTAAGGCCATTGACAAACTTTCTTCAAAGATAGCTGCCCTTGGCGACGTCACTGAAGAGGTGATTTGGTTTGGCGATTGTTGGTTTTGGACAATTGCTTATATGACAGAGTATTCCGAGAAGCCACTCGCTATCGTGATTCCATTTGAAGAAGATATGCAAATTGCTTCCCAACTGTCGCATGAATTTATTGATCAACTATCAACTAGACGATTAAAACGTTTTGTTCGAGATGGTATTGAATTGGCAATGCCTCCTCATGAAACTGAGTGGGCTATTTGGTCAGCACATTCTCCAGCTGCGGTTGAAGATGTAATGCCAGTACTGAAGAGTTTGTATAAATTCAACTCTCAATAACGCTAGGCCTCACTTAACCCAAACACCGTTTTCTAAAGTTCGCTTCTCTGTGTTCACATTGAAAAGTGCTGCCAAGTCATCATTGACATGGATTGCGACGGGCATTCCCCCTGTAGCCACGAAATCTGCAGACCAAACTGATGCGCCGCCAAGAACTTCAAGTTCTATTCGCAGAGAAGTTTTTGATAAATCATTAGGCAACTTCCTCCGTTTTGATTGTGCGGCAAAAATAAGCGCATCAAATTCAATTGGGAACAAAAAGCGTTGCGGTGAGAGTCGTTCTAGTTGCTCTTCAGTTACTTTTTTACCAGCGCGTACTTTTACGAGTGTTTCACAAATTTCTTTTGCGTTCGCAGATTGCTCTTGAAGATTAAGTGTGTTTTGTGAAATGACTGATACAACTAATAGCGAATCGGAACTTAGTTGAAGTGAACGTAAACTTTGTATTAACTCACTTTTTTCTTGTACTGAGATTAAGCCAATAATTGCGCTGTTGCGTAATGATGGATCAATAACAGCGGAGAGCACAAATAATTCTTCTGCTAATTTTCGGTTTTGGTCAAGTAAGGCACTGTCTGCAACTAAATCCTCTGCTGCGCGAAAATAAGAAAGCCCGATTCGCTTATCTAGCGATGCTTCGAAATTTGCTGGCAACGCTAATGCACTTGTGATTAAAATTGCAAGAAAGGAATTCATTGGTTATTCAATCTGTTTTTGTATTCGGTGTCTATTGATTCAAAGAGAGCATTCCAATGGCTTGCGATTGCCAATTCAACCATCGTCATTTGCTCGATGATTGATGTAGCATTTCCTAGTTCAGTAAGTGATGTCTGAGCGCTGTAATATAATTTGTCTTGTCCGCGCCATTTTGCTTCTGCAATTATGAGCAATTGCAAGTATGTAATTTGATGGCGGAGAAAGGATTGCATAATTCCTAGTGAATTAAATTCATAATTGGAAATAGTATTTTCAAATGGCGAAGAATAACGGACCCATTCATCAACAACTAAAGTAATTGACTCTAATGGTGTTATCTCTCGAGATGGCGGCAATGCCGTTGGTTGCAGTAAAAGATATTCAGCAATATATGAACGAGCAAGTTGCACTGCAGCTAAATCTAATATCTCAGCGTTTGAGTTTTCTACAGTTAATGCATGTTGAACAAGCGCTCGTCTTGCATGCAAAAGCCAATCTGGCTCTTCTTGTTCAGGTAGAATCGCTTCAGTTAAGTTTGCAACAAGCTTGACAATTTGCTTATTAGATTTAGCATCAGAAAAATTATCCACGATGGCAATGGCTACATTAGGGCAGTGCAAGAAATTTGTAACAATTGAATGTGTAGCGGCTAATCGGATTCTCGAGTAGACATTCGAAAGAGCTGCTGTTGCAAGCGTGCGTGCATCTTGTTCACCCAGCGATTCATGCTCAGCACCAGCGAGCGTTTCGATAATTTCAATTCGTCTATCGCTATTTGAGCCCGCATTGCGGAATAATTTACTCCACTCACCATCTGGTGATTTTCGTTGCAATCGAGTTAGCGTGTTTTGAGGTATTTCTTCAAAGAAAAGAGTTGGGTCTACTTTTTGAAATGCTAAATCAGGTCTCCCCTTCCAAATATATACTGCAGCCTCATTTACTTTGCGAACACGAGCACTCACAAGTGGATTGTCGATTGGCAAGTGCAACACGCTTTCATATGCTCTTGACCAAGCGGCATACAAATTTTCAGTAAAACCATCTGGAATGGATAAATTCCAAACCATTGTTGTAGTGCTGCTCTCTGAAGGCCAGTTTGAAAGGAGCAAAGTAGCTTTTGCAGAACGCGTTTGCATTGAGTCATTGGGTTGAATGATGCACATAGAAGACAACCAAGATGCTTTTTTGCTTCGTTGTAGCAGAAGGCCTAAAAGTTGTAGTTCTTCAGGAGAGTATGTTTTTGCTGTGTACATTTCAATAACTCTATCACGCGCAACTTCACTTTTTGCCCATTCTATTTCTTTTACAATCCTACCAATTACTAGTCTTGAATTGCTTTCTCTTGATACGTCAATGCCTTCATTTAGCAGGCACGAAATTGCATTTAAAAAAGTAACAGACGCATTTTCATACAAGAGTGCACTCTTAACAGTTTGAATCCAATCCTCCCAAAGAGTTAAGTAGGTAGAGTTAAATTCTGTTCGTGACGCAAGTTCCAAGGCATAGAATGCAAGTGCTTTTTGTTTTAGTACTGTTTGGTTACATGATTCACTTGTTTCAATAAGGGATTGCTTGATTTGTTCTTTACTCGCAATGGTCAGTTGTTTATCGCAAGCTAATCGCGTCAGGATGCCTGTTGACCAGATATTTGCAGTAATGCTTAACGGATTCTGGGTTGTGATGGGCTTCATTGCAAATGCTGAGAGCATTCTTGAAAAGATTTGCGAGTTTTTTTCAATAGCTTCTATCAAGAGAACGATTTGTAATTCTAAAGATCGTACTAAATCTTTATCAGCAAACACCCAACCATTTGCGAGTAAATCGATTGCTGCTTCCCACTTTAGAAAGAAGGTTCTCCGTTCATTATCGCTTGAACTACTAATGGCGGCTACATACTTATGTAATTCTGCGAAATGTTCCGGTAGTGTTAAAATCTCATCCGATCTCTGAAGTAATTCATCACCAACAGAACGAACTGAAAACGATGGGTATACATCGAATAATACCGGGTTAAGTACAGGTTCATTATTCATTAGAGTGGACGTAGAATCGGGAACAAACGGAACATGGATTTCTTTTTTTACATCTTCGGAAAATAAAACCGAAAGCGTGAGGATAAAAGCAAGCAACGTTAGCGAACCAAAAACAATCGCTAACTTAATTGTTAATAATGGATTTTGCGCTTTAAAATCTGGGGTGAAATTTTTAGTTACTTCAAAAATGTACTCTTCAGCAATGCTAAAAGTAGACTTCTTTATTGGAACAGTTGCCCATGTTCGATCGAGGGCGATTTCGTTTCTTCGTTCAATGGCAAGAGGCCCCTTCCCGTTTCGTGCTGCTTCCGCAAGCGCTTCTAAAATTCGCATTAGTCCACCAACGGTCAATGAATACGAACCTGCTATTGAAACGAGTCGAGAACGAGTGTTACTGTTCCAGCCACCTCCTGCAATTAGGGCAGCAATGATTGAATGATCCAGCGGAGTTAATTTTTGGCGCGAGTCTTCAACTAGCGGCGTTTGCGTAGGAGCAGCATGCAATAATTCGACAGTAATTGTTCCTAAATATTTTTTTACTAATTCAGCATCCTCAGATGAAGATTTTGGGCTAGCAAGCAATTGAGCATACCGTCGTCGCATTGCTCTCTTGATTGTGTTTGCGTCTATGTTTTCCGAATTGACCAATCCTAACAATTGAAACCCATCGCTATCAACTGGCAATCCGAAGAATTCACAGGCTAGTTCATGGATATTTATCATCTCGAACCACCCAGTTGTTCGTGCAGTGAGCGTAGTAAATTTCCGTATGGCTCAATTCCATATTCAGGATAAAGGGCTCTATGTTGATCTAAAAACTTACGAGCAGATACTTTATCGCTTTTTGAAAGCGATAGCGCGATGTTGTATTTTGCATTTAGCCAGGGAGCAGTCTCTTTTTGACAAGAGGTAACTAGTTTTTTCCAATGCTTAGCGGCAGTTTCAGGGTTGCCAACTGCTGATTCTAATTCTGCTGCCAGTTGAACAATTTCTTCAACATTTGGATACGAAGCAAACAGTATGCGAATAGTTCGAAGTGCCTCTAAACCATTTGCTTGTATATCAAATTCTTGAAAAGAAGAAAATCCAGATTTTGCAACAGAAAGAGCAATAGGCATAAATTGACTGTTCGCATACTGAGCATCCGTGCAAGAAGATAGCAGATAGGTTCCAATAGTAAATCGTTCCAATTCAGTTGGCGAAAAAATACCATCGTCCCATAGTTGCCAAAGTGCTTTGGCTGAAGCAATAGTCCAACTGCTCTTTGGAGAAATCAAAATCAACCCTTTAGTTGATAGATATGCATCTGAAAAATTATTGTTGTACATGGAGAGCAAAATAGCTCTGAATTTTAATTCATCATTGAATTCTGAAAAGTCATAAATATGTGCATTGTCAAGCGTTTCAAGTACATCAAAAGCATGTTCAGCTGCCACATTTCGTCTGATTTTATTGTGTAGAGCTACTTCTAGTACTCGCAGTGCTCGGACAGCGCTACGTTGTATTGCCGTCTTGTCAGTTCGCAATTTTAAATCAGAAAACATTAGTAAACTCGCAATACTTACATACCGGTTCCCAATTGATTCTTGCTCTTCTTGACTTGCATCAACCCACAAATTGTAAAGCAACCGAGAAGCTTTGCGTTGAGTTTGCTGATAATTAGGATCAGAGGGAGCAACTGCAAGTAACTCATCAATTGAAACATCATCGGTATCGGAACCAGTTTGGTGCAACAACAGTTGGGTCGCTCTTTGCGTTTTAGGCCATGTAGATAAATACAAAGTACTTAACTCGCGTTGCATTTGAAGTTGTTGAGAATCTTTTTGTTCAAGACGTTCAAGGCAAACGAGAGTCATCCAAATCGAAGTTTCAGCATTTTTACCTTCTGTTGCTTTGATGAAAGATTCTATTGCCTTTTCAAAACGAGTCGTATAGTAGAATGAAAATCCTAAAGTGAAATAACAATCGTCGAGCAAGGCGGAGTATGCTGTTGCATTAGTTGCGAGTAATGCTCTGTCTAAATTTAAAAGAACAGTATTAAATCTTTCGACTATTGCAGGTTCTTCAGTTGGTTCATCACTGTTCATATTCGAGCGTGCATCTCGGTATGCAATATCAGCGGAAATGAAATTTGCAATAAAACCAGATTGGTCTAAAGCAGAAAGGCCATACAGTTCGACAATTTCGCTAACCATTGCAAGTTGCCCAAGATCAATTAAAGTTGAAATTGCTAGTCCTGCAAGTTCCGAAGCGCCCTTATCTGAGTAATGTTCAAGTGCATGAACAGCGGCCAATCGCAAGATTAAAGTTTTATCGACATTGACCACAAGGGGCATGCTTTTAGCTGCATTTCTCCATCGCCCCTGTTCGATGTCTCCGAAAAATCGCCACATTGGAACAGACGCACGGACACCAGCGTGTGCATCAGAAGTTTCTATTACTTCTAGCCACACTTCAGGGCCATTTGGGTCATTCAAAATATCTTTGCATAATGCAATACCTAAAATTGCTCTAGCACCTTGTTCGTGTTGTTTTAAATCAATTGACACCGATTGCAATGTTGGCCGATCACCGTTTAAAATTTTGGCAAATAAGTCGACCGATTTTGTGGCGTGTTCAGTTGAATTCATTTGCATTGCAATGTAATAATGTGACCAAGCAATCAAAGAATTAGCGAGACCAATTTTCTGAGAGAGTTCTTCGCTTTTTTTCTCTTGTCGTTTCGCTTTATTCAACAATGTCTTTTTTATAAATGTTAGTTTTGATGCTATCTCAGTAAGTTGAAATGCTGCAGCATCTGCGTTAGTCTTATCTGTGTAACGCAATCGGTAGCGTTCAATCATTTGTTCGGCAGATAAATAAGCAGCACGGAGTAATTGAAGTCGTAAATCAGTTGTGCCTGCCTCGGGCATTTTATCGAGCAATGCATTTGCGCGTTCTAGCAATTTAATGTCTTCGTTCGCAGTAGCTCTAGAAAGCAATACTGCATAGACATTTGCTAGTTCTTTGGCAGACTGCAGACGAACTTTAGGGCTTCCATCTTCTAATCGTTCTTCCAAATAGGATGCAAGAAGTTCGTCACATCCCATTTTTTCTAGCCAAGCAGAAAACTCATCCATTGAATAGGACAGCGTCGAAACCCACAAGCAGAGAACAATACTAGTTAGACGCAGGAACATAAGTTACCTTTGTAAAACCAGCGTCTCTAGATTCTTGAATAGCAGCAACAGCAAATCCAACAGTAACGGAATCGTCAGCTTTAATAATTATCCCCGGCTCTTTTGGCAGCACTTGTAGAACTTCTGCTAATTTAAACCTATCAGTAAATTGCTGACTTCCTAACTTGTAAACTGGTTGCAAGTTGACGGTTTGTACATAAATTATTTGAGGATCCATTAAAGATTCGTCAACAACTGATCCTTGATCAACTAATAAAGCGGGATTTAATTGGTCTTCTGGTTTGGATAAAACCGTAGTAATAATAAAATAGATTAACAACAAAAAAGTAACATCAATCATAGATGACAAACTTAGAGCTGCTCTGTTAATACCTCTACGATTACTTCTTGCAAATCGCATTAATTGGACTCCGTCGCAATTTTTGCAGCTGAAAAGTTATATTTATTAAGTAAGTGAAATACTTTATTCATCGTTCCAGCAGTACCGTTTTCATCTGCCCTAATGAGGATATTATCCCACGTTAAATTACCCTGTACAACTTCTTCCCTGATACGATTTTCAAGCACAACCAGTGAGATTTCGCCTTCAGTACTATCAATTATTATTTTGCCGTTGTCCAAAATATTAATAATAAATGAACTATCTTGAAGGCTTTCGTCTTGTTCTCCATTTTCAAGGGGCAAGTTCAAATCAACTCTTGCTTGTTGAGCGAATTGAGCGGCAACCATAAAAAATATAATCAATAGAAAAATAATGTCAATCATTGGTGTCATCTCAACAATTGGAACAATTACTCTTGATTTTGAACTGCCAAAAGCCATTATTTTGTCCCTTGCGCCTCTTCTAAATGAAGTACTAATCGTTCGATTTCGGAAGATGCTTCTGAACTCAACCCTTCAATTCTATTCCTGAAATAACTAAAAAGAGCAACACAAGGAATTGCTAAAACTAGACCAAGCATTGTGGTGATTAGTGCTTCACTAATATTGCCTGCTAGTGCGGCGTTCGTGTTCGCGCCTTCAGTTCCAAGTGTTTTGAATGCGCCGACCATGCCTAATACTGTTCCTAAAAGACCTAGCAGAGGTGCAATAGTTCCAATCAAACCAATAGCATCTGTTGAGCGGAATAAGCGTGAAGTCTGTTCTTCCCCTGCTTCTTCTAATGAACTTTTCAATTCAAATGGTCCGAATGCTGATCGTTGGTACCGAAGTAGGCCAGTTGCTAAAATTCTCGTTAAATAGGTATCGTTGGATGGGTCTACACAATACTCGAGTGCTTCTTGCGTTTTACCATTGGCGAGCATTTGTTCGAGTGTCGCGAGTTGCACTTCAGGCAACAAAGCAGTTCTTCTTATCTGAACAAAATGCATCACCGCTAAACTCAGAGCAATCAAACTCAACCCGAGAATTATATAACCAACCGTTCCGCCTTTTTCAATCGTGCTCCACCACGATTCCGTTTCAAATTCTGCTTGTCCTAGAATTGAAAGAAGTAAATGTGTATTCATTAATCTAATTTCCTTTTTTGTTTAGATGTAAGCAATGGATGCAATGGGAAATTACGTTGTAATTCGAGCATCATTTTTTGTGCAGTTTCTTCATCGCCATCAATGGCGAATTCTTCTGAAAGTCTAAGCAACGCCGCACCTGTTAGCCAGGGCTGTTGGTTTTTTTGCAATGAGGCTACTTTTGCCATAAACAGCAACCCCTTAGTTCTTGATTTTGTATTATTTGTTACAGTTAAATAACCTTCAGCAAGAAAATAATTTGCCCATATTTGTTTCCACATCGGCAAAGTTTTATAGATGGTATTCATTGTAGAAATAGCAGAAAGTTCGCCATTTGATGCTGCAAAAAGTAGTGTTACAAACTCTGCATCAAATGGAATTTTGTTTCCGCCAATATCATTTAGTAGATTTGTAAATTTCTGCTTGACTATCGGTACAGGCGGGAGATGTTTGCAAAGCAAAGAATCCTTTTCGATGACTGGTTCTAAACTAGAGAAAGAAGATTGCTTGCTATTGGTTCGATGTTGCGCAACGATAATCCACGGTTCAAAAGCATGGCTCAGATCACCCCTAGCTAGAGTACATCGTAAATACCCTTCGCAAATAAGCTGTGCATCTTCGCCTTCCGCATCTTTGTACGTATCAAAGAGTGATTCGAAAATAGGTTCTGCCAATTTAACATCACCTCTGATCAATCTTTGCTTTGCCCGCCAAATTAATTTCCCGTTTTCTAATAAAGTATCTAGGGATGGTCGAGGTATGTCAGTTTCGATTGCTTGAATAGAACTCCACGGAATTAGAGTGGTTGTATTTGCTTCACTATCTATTTGAATACGTACAAA
>DTSO01000011.1 GCA_012965315.1 Phycisphaerales bacterium
CCAACGTCTTGGGGATATTTTTGGCAATCCACACGTTGCAAATCTTGGCAGAACACAGGATGCATTGGACGCTTATGTTCGTGCTGAAAATGTATTGCTACATGCCGATACTGTTCCAGAGAGTGCTTTTGCAGAATTAAAGAAGCGGTTTGCTGATATGTACGTCGTTGAGGGCGATTTAGATAAAGCACTTCAAACATATATAGAAGCGAAGGAACGAGCGCAACAACCAGAGTCTCAGTTTCTTTCTGCCGAAATAGATGGAAGAATTGCCTCTGTTATACATGCTTCAGGTAAAACTGGCGAAGCAACGGTGTTACTACGCAAAGCCGTCAACGGCTTGCAAATTCCTACTAATGGCGAAGAAACGATAGGCATAGTTCGTCTAATGTATCAACTTGGAGAACTTGAAAAAGCATCTGGTAGAGCAGGGGATGCCGCAGAATTATTCGCAAATGCCAAACGTTTACTGACAGAATTCACAGCGGTAAATGCTAACAATCAATCAGCCCAAGAACTTCTTGCGGAAATTCAGTTGCAACTTGGCGAAGCGCTCTTTTTAATTGGGGATGTTGAAGAAGGTATTTCGTTGTTAAAAGAATCAACAGAGTTGCATCTACAATTAACCCAAAACGATCCGTTTAATATTCATTTGCAGGATAAACTTGCAAGAACTTTTATTCGGCTTGCAATTGCACTCTATTCAGATGGGCAAGTAGAAAAATCACTTAAATCTTGTGATAACGCGATTGCAATTTGCAGAAAAGCGATAGCGAACTATGACAGTAGAACAGCGAAAGTATTGCTTGCTAAAGCACTTCTTCATTTAGCGAATATTGAATTACAAAAAGTGGCTCCAGAAAGAGCCGTTGTTGCCCTTGAAGAATCTCTAGATTTGTTAGGTTCAGTTTCAAACGAAGGAGCTCTAGACAAATCTCTAGTTGTAATTTCGGCAACAGTGGCTGCGGAATTAGCGGAAGCAATTGGTAAAGTTTCTGGTGACCCTCTCGTGGTAGTGGAATCTATGTTGCCAAGTTTAGAACTTCTTCAATCTTTGTCCGATTCAAACCCTGACAATATTGCATTGAAGGGGACAATCATCAATGTGTATATCGTGATTAGAACGAGATACATGGATGCAGGCAAATTGGAAGAAGCGCTCGCATACAGTATTCAAAATGTTGAAAACGCAAAAGAATATTTAGATTTAAACCCGACTGATAGCAGAGCAAGGCGAACTGTCTCAGTAACTATTGGCCACGTTGGGGAAATTCAATCTAGGCTTGGAAGGCATGAAGAAGCGAGAGTTAATTTCGACAGATCTATTCTTCTGTTAGAGGAATTAATTCAGTCAGCACCGAATGATGCGAAACTTTTAAGAAGTTTGTCCTTCCGATATTCGACAGTTGGCGACTTATTGCGTAGGCAAGGCGAATATCAAAATGCGCTGAACTATTATCTTTCGTCAAAAGGAATAGATGGAACTCTTGTAGAACTTGAGCCGTCGAACATTGGCTGGTTGCAGGATTTAGCAATAAGCAATCAACGTATTGCTGATACGTATGTCAGTTTGCAGAAACCAATACTTGCGATTCGCTTTTTTATTGAAGCGATTTCATGCACGGATGTGATGCGTAGTATTGAGCCAGACTCTGCTCATGTATCTCGTATAGCAATCGCGACTGAGGGCAGATTTGCTGAGTTTGTTTTTGCAGATGGAGATTTTTCTCTTTCATTAGAAGTTGGAATTAAGTTACGAGATCGCTCAATGCAACTTAGGCAAAGCACTGGTGATCGCCCGTATGACAGAACATTATGGACTTCAATGGAAGCGCTTGTTGGACGATCATATTTTGAATTGGCATTGAATAGTACACTCGAATATCGAGATATTCAGTTACAAAACGCTCTTGATTCACTTAGCAATGCAATTGTATTACTGCAGGAAATGGAATCTGAAGGAACAGCTCAATCGTACAACGTAAAGTTATTGGTTGACACTCAAGAAGTGAAAAAGCAAGTTCTATTAGCACAGTAAGAAATGTACTCACGGGCAAATAAAAGAACCGCAGCGATGGAGAAGAGAAACACGCTGCGGTCCAAGAATTGCCACCTGATCAGCACCCCACTAACCCTTCCCGAAAATCCCGTAGGGCTCGATGAAAACGAAACAAAGTTCCGCTTCATACTGCTATATGCGTCAAAATTGGATTCATGACAAAAATTTTAAGAATTTTTATATAAACGCAAAAAAACGCCCTTTATTATCAATAAAGGGCGTTTTGAATGTGAGCTATTTTCGATTATTGAATCGTTAGTGTACCTGTACCCGTCGCACCTTGCCATCCACCAATGCGGATGTAGTAGGTATTGCCAAGGGTTACAGGAACGGAAACTTCAGAATAGTACGACTGGCAATTGTTACCGTTGCCCGTGGCATCACCGTTACAAGCAATTTGATTTGAGCAAGTATCTTCGTACACCGCCATTGAAGTGTCGTAACTGGATGAATCGCAGGTAGTAATTAGCGCATCACCTGAAAATTCTGCTTCCCAGATAAACCATACGTCCGGGGAGTTGTTCCAATTCATATATGTGCCTGAACATTGTGATTCGTCTGGCGCAGGGCTTGAGGGAGTTGCTGAGCTAGTATCAAAGTTGTTGGGGCCAAGTTGGGCAACAACGGCATTGTTGCATTCATCTCCTGCCCCAGGGCAATTTGTTGTGGCACAAGTTGTAGAATCACCAGCGTAGTAGCCAGCAATTGCAGCACAATTAGCGGGCGAAAGCTCTGTGCAAGAACCATCGCTAGCACAGCATGCACCCGTAATAATACATTCAGAATCCCAGACTCCAACAAGTTGAAGGAGATCTGAAACATCTACACAACAAGAACCATCGATGTCTCCCGTTGGTCGGAATGTACCATCTCCACAAACGCCCCAGTTTTCGATTATCGAAAGAACATCTCCAACACCAATAATTCCATCGCCATCTATGTCATCGGCACAAGCACCAAGCGGGTCATTGCATGGATCTGGAATACCAATTTCCCAAACAAATAATCCACGTTCAATGTCACTACCGATAATTGTTCCGCTATCAAAGTATGGGAAGCAACTCCAAAGACCATTGAAATTTGCTGAATTATTTTCTGGATATGTATCATAGAAAGCAATCATCGGAGGATTGACAGGGTCAACAGCAAGGTCAAACACACGAAGGCCACTGGTGTAATTTGCTTCGTAAAGAATGTTTCCTTTGATGTATAAATTATGATCAATTGAGTTAACGCCCCAGCCGAAATCGCCAACCATAACTGGGTTATTGATATTAGTTATTTGAATAACTCGAGTTGTAGCGATGTAGTCTAATTCATCGTTGATATAAACATACTCATTGTTTGGGCCAACCCATCCTTGGTGGCAGTAATTTAGACCACTGTAGGTAGTTTGGGAAACGGTAAACATATTTGATTTATTTGTAACATCAACAATGTACAAGCCCGAGCCACCCGCGAAACCGAAACAAATTTGACGTCCAGCGTAAGGTCCGCTCGTGTACGTGATAATTTGCGCGTCGTGAAAGGAAGGGCTGTTTGATTGCGAACCTGCAAAGGTTGGGTACCTAGGGTCAGTAAGATCGAAAGCGATAAGACGACCACCATTTGTATTGCCTGCAACGATGTATAGAAAACCGCTTGTCTCATCTACAGCAATATTATGTGCAGAACTTATTCCACCCGTGGTTAATCGTTGTACAAGTGAAACAACACCGCTGTCCACATTAGCAAGATCAATAATATCAATACCGCCACTACTTTCGTTTGATACGTACGCTACATCTTGATACACCTTAATGTCAGCCCATAAACTTCCACTGTGTGTAATTGAACCAATAATTATTGGGTTAGTAGGGCTCGTTACTTCAACAATGGAGACTTTATTATAAAGACCCATGATGGCGTACTCTCTACCGCTTGGTGAGGTGTATCCCCAGCAATCGTTTCCGTTGCTTGGGTTGCCAAAAGCTCCAAGGTCTAACCATGATTTAAGTATGACATTATCAAAAGTAAATCCTAAAGAACGGTCAATGCCAGTTTTGTTTTGCTTGCTATTTATTTGCAACTTCCCTTTTGCGTATGTAGGAGCAAAAGATTGCGCGTTACTCTCGTTTAGAGGAAGTAACGGCGTAATAATAGCCCCAGCAATTAGTAGTGTTCGAATCATTTCTTTCTGTCCTTTTCTTTATAATTATGCTCAATAAACGGCTATATGCCAATTGTATTAAGGTGATTACTTTGAATTAACTAAGGGCAAATACCCCAGTTTCCTATTGCGATGAGCAAATCGCTTACAGCAACAATACCGTTGCCATCAATGTCTGCAGTTGGGTCAGAAGTACCCCACGCTGCAATGATTGTAAGCAAGTCGCTGACGGCAACACTGCCATCATTATCTAAGTCCCCAACGCATGCTGTGATACACACGATGAGTTCAAGTTGAAAATTATCGATACCAGCTTCAACAATACTCGCAGGCGAATTATCCTCTGCGACAAATGCAACCCTCATTTGCGATGTTGGCAAAATGAAGTTGCTAATTGTAAATTGAATTGTTTCCCAACTTGAATTTGTACTACTTGTTTGATGGACTAAGGTCCAAGTTGAACCATCGTCATTACTAATATAGGTTGTAAGCGCATCAGAGTTTTGGCTGTCAAAGAACCAGCGAGCGTAGGAAATTACGCCATTAGTTCCAGCAACATCAAGAACAGGTGAGATAAGGGTTGTGGAACCGCCATCAACATCTGCGGAACCTGCTGAACCGCCTACTGCTCCATTTTGAGTTACAAAGCAGAGAACATTTTGTGTTCCACCAGTTGCGTCATCTTCTGGCGCAGCCATAACTGAATTGAAAATAGTTCCGTTTGGATCGACTCGTTCCCAAGCGCCAGTGGTAAGCCCTGCGCTGTTAGTGATAGACCAATTTGAAACATCATTTTCCATTTCGTCTCGGAAGATGATTTCTGTACCGTCACCAACGGTAACGCCGTACCAACCGTTTGGCGGGTCGAGGTATGTGCCACCAGTAACAAGTGATGCAGAAATATAGAATTCTAACTCTGTTGCACAATCTCCAGCAGGTAATGCTGCTTGGAATAGGTTCTTTCCAGTTGGTGTGAGTGGGTACTGCGTAGTAATTCCATTTTCTCGTATATATATTTTGGCAGTAGAAGTATTTATTGCACCACCGCCTACAACTTGCATGCTAACTGTGAAGTTGTAATTTTGGTTCGGTGGAATAAATCCTGGTAGCCCCGCTGGATAGGAAAAAATAACACCTGATGGGGAATCTTGAATCCAAACCTCAGTGGAATCGCAACGGCCAATGACTAAATCCAACCAACCGTCACCATTGATGTCAAAGACAGCTACGTCGTGAACGCCTTGAAGTTCTGCGTTACTAATGCCAACGGATTGTTCAGAAAGAGTTATGTTCGGAGTGTTGCCAAGGTTTCTGTAAATGTGTGTGTTTCTTGAACATCCTGAAATATCAACGTCGATGTCCGTAACGATAACGTCTTGATGACCATCGTTGTTTAAGTCACGAATGATTGCGTTACCGCCGAAACCGTCACTGTTTTCAAGAGTGACCGCATCAAAATTCGCAAAACCATCGCCACCATTTCCGGTGTTTAGATAGTAGGTATCAGAGCCATCGTCAACTACAACAAGATCCATTCTACCGTCGCCGTTTAGATCGCCAACAGTAACAAAATAAGGAGCGCGTTGGTCGACAATGTCGTACCCCGAAAAGACGCCTTCATTATTTGGGTCGTTGTATGTAATAGCAACATGTTGTGGAGCGTTTAATGATGTTTGCTTTACAACGTCTGGTACACCATCACCATTCATGTCAGCAATGCTGCTTGCAGCACCGAATGCAGATTCGAGCATTTCGCTCGTCATTCGTTGCGTGCTTTCGTCTGCAAAAAATGCATTGCCATCGTTGATGAGTAAACGATTGTTGTAATCAAAAATTTGAGTTCCACCACTGTCGTAGTCGCCGAAGTACAAATCGGGAAAACCATCACCGGTTAAATCGCCTATTGCAAGTGAACAAAATCGAGGACCAGCGGTAGCATGCATTTCTGGAATACGATTGTTTTCAAAGCGTAATCCCTGCCAGATGCCATCAATTTCACCTAAGTTCATATAAACGCGAGGGTGCGAAAGAACTTTTGTTGTGTTATCAGTTAGCGTTGTTACGGTGACCATGTCCAGCCAACCGTCAAGGTTTAAGTCATGTAATACAACATCGCGGTCATTTGTAGGGGTAAGGAATCCGTTGTCGCCTTTAACATCAGTTGCCGTTGCATATTCAGAGGTTCTGTCAACTAAATTTCCACCTTCATTCATGAAGATGATGTTGATATCCCGGCCTGTTGAAGTGAATGGTTCTTTTCGAACACAAACAAGGTCAATGTCTCCATCGAGGTCAAGGTCTCCCCAAGCATAATCTTTTTCTTGGGTGTCAGAAGTTCCAACTGCAGGGTCACAAACTAAGCGTGTGCTCGTTTCATTTGTGAAGTTTCCAAAGCCACCAGCGAGAATTAATTGCGATAGTAAAATTTGTGTAATCATAATTGGCAAAGTCCCCAATTTCCTACAATATAAAGAAGGTCAAGAACATCAACAGCACCGTCGCTGTTGAAATCAGCATTACAATTAGTGCAAGGTCCCCAAACATTAATGAGCAAAAGTAAATCGCTAACTGCGATTGTGTTGTCATTGTCTAAGTCGCCAACGCAAAGTTGGCAACTGTCAAGAATGCCATCGTTATTGCTATCAACTTCTCCGAGAAGAATGTCAAGCATGTCCGCAACGCCGTTACCGTTGCAATCTGCAGGGATAGCATCAAATGCAAGAAGGAATATATCAAAGTCATCTAAATCGATATCGCCATCTTGGTCAACATCGTGAATGGCACATACATCGTCCGCTGTTACAGTACTACCGAAGCAATCTCTAAAACCAACGGTGTCGAAGTAACCGTGAAAGTCATCAAGTTCAACATCATTGTCTGCGTCACTGTCGAATTCTGCTCTACCGAGCGAACTCAGAAAATGAATCATTAATTCTTGGTCTGCAAATGGAAGTGAAGCAAATGCTGTCGCGGAAGGCACACCTTGTGAACCAAATACGCCATGCTCTGCAATTGCGCCACGAATTCTAGAGTCAAAAGAACCTGCGGAGAATCGGCCGTCATGCCAAAGCGGGTCACGATAGGAAACACCCCATAGTGGGGGCGTTTTAAGTTGTTGACCGTTCGCGGCACCTTGAACGATTCCATCGCCTGCAAGTCCCATATCGTGAACTAAAAAATCACTGTATGGTCGGATGGCAATGTTTCGTAAAGGAATTTCAGTTTCAACCGCATTACCGGTAGTAAAACTTGGTGTATGGCAAACATTGCAACCGGTGGCATTAAAAAGTATTTCGCCAGTCATTCCAGATTGAGGTGTCTGGGGTGGCGGGGCAAGGAATCGTTGGAAATCCGTAACTCTGTCAATAAAGTCATATCCATTTGCGTCTGGTCCGTCTTCAGGATCTAAAACAGTGTCGCAATTTGCAAGCAGAACTTCATCTCCATTTGGTGCATTGTCAAACGGGAGAAATCGATTGCTTAATCCCATTTCATTTTGGGAAGCATCAGATGAAAAAGTTAAAACTGAAGCGACTTGGGCTTTCCAACCGAAGCGGCCAACATGAAGTTCATTTGGTGGGTCTTCAAAATTAGTAACCATGTGTGCAAGACCACGTTGTGCGATTGGTTGTAAATCGCGATTTGCAAGTAGGTCCGCATCTGTAATTGCTTCAACTAATCCAAAAGCAAGCGCACTGTTCGTTACGCGTAATGAAGTCACATTTGCCTGTGGTGGAATAAATTCTGCACAAGTATCGCTTATTGCTTCTGATTGTAGAAGGGATCCTCCGAGTGAAGTTAGTGGGTCGAATCCGCCTTTTTTACCAATTGCACCAAATCTTGTAACTGTCTGAGTTCCAGCACCGCCAAGAGGGTTATTGTGGCAACTGCCACAACTTGTTTGATTAAAAATAGGACCTAATCCACCCGCAACCGTAAGGTCTTCATTGAATGAAATTTTTCCGATATCAAAACGGGCAAGTAGTGCATTGCTAAGGGTTTGAAGTGGCTCGCCTGCTCGAGGTTGCACTGGTCCTGCCATCAGTAAAGTAGTCCCTAAGAGACAGTTTGCAAGGAAAATTGATGCAAATTGAAATTTTGAAAACGACATTCCTCACGCTCCTTTACAGTATATAGATACGATACCGCCCAATACTGGTTGCACAAAATGTTATTCATTAAACAAATTAACAAAACTGTCTTTTTTTGCGTTATAGGGCTTCTTTTGCTCATTATATTACTCTTTCAGCCCTCAAAGCAAGAAGTTTTGCTTGATGCTTCGCTTAAAAAGCATTTTGGACTAATCCACGATGGAGAAACGGGCTCTGCAAGGGTACGACTCCGACAATTTATGGATAGTAATGGTGAATCATCCCAATCGTTGTTTTTAATGGGTCTAAGTTACCACAGTGAAAAGAGATACGCCAAAGCAGTGGAGTGGCTTGAACAATCCGTGTCTACGCAAAAAGACATGTATCCACCGTCTTGGCATTATTTAGGGTGGTCTCACTTCTATTTAGGCAATGGTGCACAAGCAAATGATGCTTTTGAGCAATATTTAGTAATTCAACCAGATGAGCCGGATACTATTTTTGCGTTGGGTTTACTCGCTATGGAAGAAGGGGAATTCGAGAGTGCTGAAGAATTGTTTGGTCGGGTTGTGCAAATCACAGCACAAAGTAGAAACCGCTTGATTCGTGCAAAAGCGAGCGCGCGCTTGGCAGATGTCCAAGTGGAGTTAGGCCGATTGGACTCGGCGATTCTTCTCTACAACGATGCACTCGGTCGTAATCCAGATCTTTATGAAGCATGGCACCGTCTAGCAACAGTATTGCAACGAGTTGGCAGAGAAGAAGAAGCACTTACAGCTTTTAGTGAAAGTGAATCAGCCCGCAATCGAATTCGTCCAGATTTAATGCAAACAACGGAGTTTCCAGAATGAAGCGCCAACTGGTTTTACTTTTGCTGTGCGGTTGTAGTGGGAATGAAACTGCTTCAAGAAATTTGCCAACAAAAGTTGACCAAAGTTCGTCTACTATTTTATTTTCTGAAATTGCTACAGATATTAAACCATCTGTTTGCGGCGCAGATACTCCTACACAAATAATCGAAGTCAATGGAACGGGTATCGCACTACTTGATTTTGATAACGACAACGATTTAGATGTATTTGTAGTGAGTGCTTCTAATCATCCATGTCGTTTGTATGAGAATGTTTCAAAAGATGAAATTTCTTTTGTTGAAGTTACAGATAAATTAGGGATCCAAATAGAAAGGTGGGCCAACGGTGTTGCAGTTGGCGATGTGAACGGTGATGGTTTTGACGATTTATATATCACCTGCCATGGAAGTAATGTCCTTTTGATCAATCAGCATGGTGAATCTTTCAAAGACGAAACGGGAAAATACGGTGTTGGAGATACTGGCTGGGGAACGAGTGCTCGCTTTGGTGACTTAGACGGGGATGGTGATTTAGATTTATATGTCTGTAATTATTTAGAATTCGATTTTGATAATCCGCCACCTCGTTCTATCTACAAAGGTAATCGTGTTCTAGGAGGGCCGCATGGTATGTTGCCAACGAGCGACATCGTCTATGAAAATGTTGACAATCGAACATTTAAAGATGTAACGAACGAATGGGGATTTGGGAATGACCCTGCCTATTCCTTAAACGTCGCAATTTTAGATTTCACTGGCGACGGTTTACAAGATGTATTTGTAGGTAACGACTCGATGTCAAATAATCTTTTTATAAATACTGGAGAGACTCCAATACGATTTGAAAACAAAGCAATTCGTTTTGGTGCAGCGACAAATGGCGATGGGGCCATGCAAGCAACAATGGGTATTGGTGTTGCAGACGTAAGTGGGAATAGTCATCCAGATATATTTACGACTAATTTTTCAAGCGACACTAATACTTTATTGACTAATGACCAAGATGGTTATTTTAACGATCAAACAAAACGGTATGGACTTGGATTAGTAAGTCGTTCGTTTTTGGGTTGGACTTGCGGTTTTTATGATTTTGATTTAGACGGCGATGAAGATTTGTTAATCGTAAATGGGCATGTGTATCCAGAGGCAACAATGGCAACAATGGACAGCGAAAGAGCACAGACACTTTTGTTACTTGAACGCGTTGGGAATAGATTCGTTGCAATTGAGCAAAAGAATGCGCATACAGATCGCACGGCTGTGTTTGGTGATTTAGACAGCGATGGTGACATTGATGTGCTTATCGCACAACGAAGTGGTGCGCTACGAATTTTGCGTAATGATTTGATTGAAAAGAGAACACTTACTATTCAACTTAAGGGTAATGCTAAAAATCCAAAAGGTCTTGGCGCAAAAATTACAGTTACCTATTCTGATGGTTCTACCTCAACGAGGTGGAATACAGATGGTTTTGGTTTTCAGTCATCTTCCTCACCGTCTCAACATTTATTTGCAAATCAGAAGGATGCCATCGAAGTCGAAGTGATTTGGCACAACAATGTGAGGCAAGTAGTGACAGAGTTAAATGAATATGAGCCAGTAATTATTACAAAACCATAAGTTTGGTTTATGCACTGAACATGTTGAATTTAGTATACGATTTGCCAAGGATTGCTTTTGAATCGGCACCTAACCAATCTTCGAGAATAGCTGCGTATACTTCACGAAAGTCAGTATTGAATTTTAAATCACCACTGTCAAGATTGGTAAGTGAAGGATGTTTTCCAAGCAAACCATTTTGAACACCGTCGCCAATCACAAACATTGGAGCCGCAGTACCGTGGTCAGTTCCACCGCTACCATTTTGTGCGACTCTTCTACCGAACTCACTGAAGACCATAGTCTTGACTTTTCCTGTATTTCCTTGTTTCTTCAAGTCTTTTTGAAATGCGTTTAGAGCGTCGCCGAGTTGTTTCATCAGATTGGAATGGCTGTTTAGTTGATTAGCATGTGTGTCAAAACCACCAAGACTCGCATAATAAACACGAGTTGGCAAATCAGCTCGAATCATTGACGCAATTAATTGTAATTGTTGTGCTAATTGTCCGTCAGGATAGTTAATCAGGGGACGTTTTGAAACTGCAGCCCGGATTCGATCTGATGACACTTGAGCATCCAGAGATGTTCGAAGAAGGAAATCAAGTTGGCTGTCGTTGGCATTGGATTGTGAAGTTTCTTTACGATTGATGTCGCTGTACGGTTGCTCAAGATCGTCGTTGCCGATTCCGCCAGCCCATTTGAAAAGTTCTTCCGTTTCAAAATTTACGGCTTTTTGAGTTTTACCAAGGAGCGCAAGCGGGGCTTTGTTTCCGATTGCAATGGAGCCATCTGGATTTGGTTTTCCTGCACACGTGTTATCGAAATATTTACCAAGCCAACCATATCCTTGCCCACTATGATTACCGGTGTGCCAGATATCCGTTGAAGTAAAGTGAGAACGATTAGGATTTGGGTAACCAACTCCTTGGATAATTGCGGCTTGGCCATCATCAATCAGTTCGAGTAATCCGGTTAAGTTTGGATGTAAACCAAAACCATCTGCTCCTGGAATTGGAAGCGCTGTTCCAGATCCGTTGCTAGATTTTCCTGGAGCGCTAATAGCAAGTTGTGGTCTATTTTTATAGTAAGATCTGTCCCCATAAGGGATGACTGTATTCAATCCATCGTTGCCACCGCCAAGTTGTATGACAACAAGTGTATGGTCTTCAGGAACGCCGGCTTGTGACGAGACGAGTGAACCAAGCGGAATCATGATTCCCTGCGCAGAGCGTTGCATAAACAGTGGAACGGTTGTCGCCATTGAGAGGAATGCCATGCCTTGTTGCATGAATAATCTACGGCTGTATGGATTTGTCGAACCAGTACTAGAAGTTGATTCAAATTCGTTATCAGAGTGATGTGACATATATATAATTCCTAACAGAGTTGGTATTCAGGCATCGCAGTAATTAGAGTGAGTAATCCAGTTACAGTTTCGTTATTGATTTTATTGTTTTGTGTTTTAATGTAATCTTCAAGAGTAGCTATTCGATCGTTCTCTGGTTTCTCTACATTTAAAATAGATGACAGTAAATATTTGATGGTTGTTTTTGGTGTTCTGGTTTTTCCCGCAACAAGTTGCATCGCATCAAAATGAGTACCATCGGCTTCCCATGCATTGCTATCTGGCCGTTGACCTGTAAGTAAATAGAGCAGAGTGTTTTGTCGCATAAACACGGTTGATGTATTAATCCAAGTTCTTCCGCCATCCCATCCTTTTACAGAAGGGGGAGCAAAGAGTCGTTGCCCCATTATATCTGAAGCAACAGCAAGTGTTTGCGCCATTTTTTTCCTTTGCGGTGGATTTAATGATCGTGTAGCTTGGACTATTAATTGAACTGGACTTTTAATAATTGCATTTCGGTTTGCTTCTTCGTAAAAATGTTGTGAAAGAAAAACCGCCTTGATGACTGGTTTTATATTCCAATCATTTTGTTTGAACTTTTTTGAAAGTGCACGGATAAATGCTTTTGAATCTGCGGTTTCGCCATGTGGCAAATCATTTACGAAGAACCGATATAATTTTTCAATGATAAAAGTGGATGCGCTTGGTCTTGTGAAAATTAAATCGATGAAATCGTCCCCGTCGAATCTTCCAGTCCTCCCGAATATCTTTTTAGTCCCAGTATCGTGAAGATTAGGACGTAATACAAAGTCGTCATCATTGACTGCGAAACCGGTTAGAGTTCGAGCGCCTTCTTTGATGTCATCTTCGCTATAACCATCACCTTCACCTAATGTGAATAATTCCATTAACTCTCGCGCTAAATTTTCATTCGGTGCTTGTTTTTTATTTTTGTCATTGTTTAAATATTTAATCATCGCGGGGTCGTGGATGATTCCTCGGACTAAATCTTCTTTAAAGTTACCCATTGCGTTTTTGCGAAAAAACATATTTTGCAAATACATGTGGTAACTATTTTCGATTGATCGATACCCTGTTGCAAAATGTCCATGCCAAAAAAGTGTTAGTTTTTCTTCAAGAGGTCTTGGTGTCGATACAAATCTTCGGAACCACCATTGTTCCATCTCTGCAATTTGTTTTCGATCTGCACGCTGTCTACTCTGACGTTCTTTTCTATATTGGTCAACCATTTTTTCATCGCCAGAATTGCGAGCAGCACGTATGGCAGATCGTTCGGTGGGAGTAGGTGGTTTAATGATATCTTTGTCGTAATCATCCACGTTCGGCGGGTCGGGGTCTGGTAGTTTTTTATAATTGACAATATAGTCAACGGCTTGTTCAACTCCGAGGTCAGCGAGTGCTTGGGCTTGTTGTGGTGTTCCACCAAAACCTGCTCTTTGAAGTAGATGTAGTGCGCATCTATGATCAAATTGCTTTGGATCAAGTGGTTGTAGTGAAGAAACAGTCATAGTTCGCTCCAAGTATTTTGTAAAAGCCTGACATGGCTTTTTGGGTAATGCTTCGTTAGTGTAACGAAAGCAATTAAATTACTATTGCGTTTTAATACGACGTTTACGCAATTTATGTTTCAAGCGTATCGCGTTTCCAATTACCGTAATATCACTGAAACCCATCGCTGCTGCAGCAATTAATGGCCCGTTTTCGCCTAAAAGGCCAAAAGCAGCAAGTGGAATTGCAGCGACGTTATACATAAAGGCAAAAACCAGGTTCTGCTTGATTGTCGTTAGTGCATCCTTTGCAATGTGTATCGATTCTGCGGTTGCTTCAATCCTATTTGCTGGAATAATGATTGATGCTGATTCCATCGCTACATTCGTCCCAGAAGCAATCGCTACCCCAACATCCGATGCCGCAAGAGCAGCAGCATCATTGATGCCGTCGCCAACCATCATAGACGGACGTGGAAGAGAAGAAATGATATCTGTTTTGTCAGAAGGCGAAGCTTCAGCGTGGACATTTTCTGGCTTGATGCCGACTTCTTTCGCGACTGATAGTGCAGTTTCTTTTCGGTCACCCGAGAGCATGTGAACATCGATGCCGGATGCTTGCAATTCTGCAATTGTGCTTTTCGCTTCTTTACGAATTGCATCAGTGACCGTGATGCGTCCAATTATTTTTCCGTCAAGTTCAATTTTGCAAGTTGCTGCGTCATCCCGTATAACAGTAACGTTTTTGCCATCAACAATTCCACGCACGCCAATTCCAGCAGTCGCTTCAAAGTTTGAAACACTTGGAACGGTGATGTTGCGATTACTTGCTTCCTTTACGATTGCAGTGGCAACTGGGTGTTCACTTGGCGTTTCAACTGAAGCGGCATATTTTAATATGTCTTCTTCAGAAAATTGGTTTTCGCTTTCAATGGTTGCAACAACTGGTTTGCCTTGCGTAAGCGTTCCTGTTTTGTCAAAAATGATAGTTACTATTTTGCCTGCGAGTTCAAGGGAACCCGCGTCTTTAACAAGGATGCCTCGTAAACTAGATTCACCTGCTGCAACCATTACAGCCATCGGAGTCGCAAGACCAAGAGCGCATGGACATGAGATAACTAAAATAGTTACAGCTGAAACAAAACCAGTTTCTATATCGCCCGCAATGACCCAGGCAATAACTGTAATAGCCGCAATTACCAGTACAATAGGTACGAAAATGGCTGAAACTTTGTCAGCGATTCTTTGAATTCCAGCTTTGCTTGACTGTGCAGATGTGACAAGTTGAGCAATTCTTGAAATGGTTGTGTGTCGACCGTCGACGGTTGTTTCTAGAATGAGTTGGCCTGTGGTATTCATTGAACCAGCGATTAATGTATCGCCGATATTTTTTGCTATTGGTAATGGTTCGCCTGTCACAATAGATTCATCAACTTCGCTCATGCCGTCAACGACTACTCCGTCAATTGGGATACGACTTCCAGGTCGAACGAGAAGCCGTATTCCTTCGCCGACTTCGCCAGTCGCCATTTTTGTTGTGCTTCCATCTTCCGCAATTATCTCTGCGGTGTCGGGTTGCATTTTTAAAAGTTCCCGAATAGCAGAACCTGCTTTTGCAGTTGAGGTTGCTTCAAGCCAGTGGCCTATGCTAATAATTGCAAGAAGGGCTGCCGCTTCCATGAAATACATCGGATAACCCAAGTCGTGATCGAATATTTTTTCCGATATAAAAATGAAGAGTGAAAAGAAATACGCTGATGATGCTCCAATAGTAATGAGCGTATCCATGTTCGTTTTGAAACGCTTCGCCGCTCCGATTGCAGAACTGAAGAAACCGCCTCCAACGAGAATCATAGAAGTTGTAGAGGCAAGGAACATAACCCAGGGAATCCAAGAACCCTCAATACCTAAAGAGGCGGCACTCCAGTGCAATGCCTCAAATGGTGCCCATATACTCACGCCGAGGATTGCACGGCGTTTCCAATCGCTTGCATTTTTATTTTGCCTTGTTTCAATCTCAGTGGCAAGTTTCGAAGGGTCAATTCCTTCGTCTATAACTTCTGAAGGGTATCCAGCGTCGGTAGCTATTTTTGCAAGAAGTTCTCCGTTTAGATTATTGCCAGAAATGGTTGCGCGCCCAGTTGCAACTGCAACGGAAGAGGAAACAACGCCATCGACTGAATTGAGCGCTTTTTCAACTGCGGAACTACATGCAGCACAATTCAGTTCATCGACTTTCAATTCAATTGTATCCATCTGTTTATGATACCCAACGTGGTCCTGAAGTGGCGTACAGCGCTCTGTTTTAGGCCACTCCCTTGGGACTGTCTCTTGTGGACCGTCTCAATTTGGAGATTTGTGGAAATGGCGGTATACTGTACGTAATGCGAAGTGATCGTGGAACAACTTTAGCGACAATAGTAATCTTGATGTGCTGCATCGGAGGGTCAGTTAGTGCTGGCTCAATGGCAACTCATCGAGTGCTTATTCGAACAGTCGTGCAGTCGGGAAGCACTACCTATGTTGAAGTGGACACGTTTGCGGGTGATTTGGAAGTTCTTACAGTTTGGACTCCGCAGATCCTTGATGGAAATCTCCTGCCATTAGCCGATATTGATGAAATGACAAATTTGCCACCACCTTTACAAGGTTAATTGTCTTCTTTTTCGATTCATTTTTACAATTCAAACAAATATAAGAGGTGACGCATGGGCGTTCCAGTCATTAGTACAGTAGGTCGTAAGTTATTCGGTAGTCGCAATGATCGTTTGGTCAAGCGCTATTTAAAATTAGTTGAACAAGTCTCAAGCCGTGAAGCAGAGACAAGAGTGCTTACAGACGCAGAGTTGTACGCAAAAACTGCAGAGTTCCGCAAGCGAGTAGTGGACGGAGAAAGCGCTACGGATTTAATTCCTGAAGTGTTTGCAATTGCTCGTGAAGCGATGGACCGTGCTGTTGGTATTCGAAATATATTCAACCCGTTGCACGAATTCGATGCTTCGCAATTGGATGATACAACTCGTAAGTTATACGACGAAACAAAAGCAATCATTGACGCAACTGAAGACCGTAATCCGGACCGTGAGTTGCTTGGATGTGTTGAGCCAACACCGGCGTGGCAATTTGTCGACATTCCAAACGAACTGTATGAAGCTGTGCGTGCTTTGTATCCGAAATCAAAACCACCATTTCGTGCACGTCCATTTGATGTGCAATTAGTTGGTGCAGTAGTTTTGTATGAAGGCAGAATCGCAGAGATGAAGACAGGGGAAGGCAAAACTATTGTTGCGCCGCTCTCGTGTTACCTTGCTGCAATCGAAAATAAACAAGTACATGTTGTGACAGTGAACGATTATCTTGTTCAACGTGACCGCGATTGGACATTTCCATTTTTCAGAATGCTTGGTATGACGGTTGGAGCGATACATCCCCAGCATATGCAACACCCACAATTAAAACAGATGGCTTACCACTGTGATGTTGTGTACGGAACAACAGCTGAATTTGGTTTCGATTACTTGCGTGACAACATGAAGATGAGCCCACAAGAGCAAGTGCAAAAACAACGGAACATCGCAATCGTTGACGAAGTCGACTCGACACTTATTGATGAGGCGAGAACACCACTTATCATTTCTGGTTTAGCTCATGACGATCAACCGAGGTATGAACTGGCAGATAAACTTGCGAGGTACTTACTTGATAAACAAAAACCTTGGGAAAAATTAGATCAAGAAGTGCAGTCGTGTTTAGTTATGATTAGTGGTCTTGAAGGCGATATTCGAAATGCGGTGGATAAAGACACGGTTCCTGCGATGAAAGAACGCATGGCTTTAGCAAAGGCAAAGTTACCTCAATTAGAAAATAACCGTAATCAGTTCACGCAATTTTACGAAATTGAGTTGGATAAGAAACGTGCGACTATTACACACGAAGGTATTGCTAAAGCTCAAAAAGAAGCGAATATTGGTTCGTTCTATGTTGGCGAAAACATGGATGTTCCTCACCTGCTCGAACAATCAATTCGGGCGCATACTGTTTACCTTCGCGACCGAGATTACATGATTGCTCCTGACGACAAAGGTGTTTTGGGTGTAATCATTATTGATCAGAATACGGGCCGTAAAATGGTTGGCCGGCAATGGTCTGACGGTTTGCATCAAGCAATTGAGGCTAAGGAAGGCGTTGAAATTAAGCAAGAAACGCAAACGATGGCGACGATTACCATCCAAAACTTTTATAAGTTATATGACAAACTTGCAGGCATGACAGGTACCGCAGACACTGAAGCAACTGAGTTTTACGAAATTTACGGACTTGATGTTATTGTTATTCCTACAAATGTGCCAGTAATTCGAAATGACCACAACGACCTCGTATTCACAACGGCAAAAGATAAAACAAGCGCGGCAGTTGAAGAAATTTTTGCAATGTATAGAGTTGGGCGACCGACACTTGCAGGCACAACAAGCGTAGAAAAATCAAAAGAGCTTAGTGGAATGTTAAAAAACAGATTCAACATTTCTCATGAAGTGTTAAACGCTGAACAACACGAGCGCGAATCTGAAATTGTTAAGTTCGCAGGGGAACTTGGTTCCGTTACAGTTGCTACAAACATGGCTGGTCGTGGTACTGATATTAAATTGGCTAAATTTACGCCATCGGATTTGATCGATCATTGGAAACGAACAGATCTATGCCCGCGTGATGTCACAGTGGATATGAATATAGATGACGTCACACTTAAAATTTACCGGCATATTGCAGCAAAAGAACTTGGTATTAGCAAATCAGATGTTCATTCAATGAGTGATGCGGATATTAGACGACAACTTCTTGAACATTGGTGGGCGACATGTTGCTGGTGGGTTGACGGCGATAAGGCATCTTCAATGAAAGATGAAAAACTAATAGATGACATCGATAAAAGCGGTGCATGTATGTTGCATAAACTCCGTTTCTACGAAGGCGTTGAAGACATGGGCGGTTTGCATGTGATAGCAACTGAGCGGCATGAAGCGAGACGAATTGATAATCAGTTGCGTGGTCGAAGTGGTCGCCAAGGTGACAAGGGCTCAACTAGATTCTTCTTGAGTTTGGAAGACGATTTGATGAAAATGTTCGCAGGCCCAAGAACTCTGCAGTTATTGAGTAAAATGGGCATGAAAGAAGGCGTGGCTATCGAGCACAGTATGCTTACTAAAGCATTGACAAAAGCTCAACGTAAAGTTGAAGAGCGAAACTTTCTTGTTCGAAAAAATATCCTTGAGTACGACGAAGTCATGGATCACCAACGTCATGTATTTTATGATTTGCGACAGCAGGTTTTGGAAGGCATTGAAATTCGAGAACTTATTTTCGAATACATCGAAAAAGCAGTAAATGAATCTGTATTTAGTTATTTAGACCCAACGTATTCTGCAAGTTGCATGACCGAATGGATTCGCGAAAAATTGAATATTGGTATCGAGCCAGATCGAATTGTTGGTAAAGACCGGGAAGACCTACACAAGTTAATTATCCGCGATTCTTTAGAAGAATCAATAGAAATTATTCGAGTCACAATTGGCGAATACCTTCCAGATACGATTGATCTTGGGGACGGAAAGGTTGCTCAACGTGACGAAACTACTTGGGATTATAAAGGTGCGGTCAATTGGGCAAGCGCAGTTTGGGATTGTGATATGACAATTGCAGAAGCAACCGACCTTGCTCGCGAAGAAATAGTTGTGCGTATTGAAGAAGCCGCAAAACAAAAAATTCTCGCAATGGATTTAGCGCCACTAGATCCTTATTTGGTTCCAGCACATGCACAAGAGGAATTAGCGACTTGGGCAAAATCGAAATTTGAGATTTCTTGTGAATCTAGTGATTTTGATGACATTGAATCAGAGGATGCTGTTGATCTTGTAATGGCCAGAGCGATGGAAGTCTATTCAAAACGAGAACGCGAGTATCCAATCGAATTCATGATTGACATGACAGGTGTTCGAATGCAACAAGATCCTGCAAAAGCAATTGAAGGTTTTTGTCGTTGGGTGAAATTGAAATATGAACTCGATTGGACACCACAATCATTGCCATCGAATAATCCTGAAGACTTGAAGAAGTTCCTTCTCGAAGAAGCGAACCGTTGGGACGAAGAACGATTTGAACGTCGTTCACAACGAATTGTTGATGAAAGCAACGGAGACATTGACGGTTGGCTACAAGAGAATATGCAATTTGGTTTAACTGATTCTGAAAAAGAACAAGTTATTGAAGACCCAGTTGCAGTTACAACTTCAAAAATCAAACAAGTGCAACGAGCGGAATTAGCTCAACTTGAACGAAGTGTATTGCTTCAAATTTTTGATGGCGTATGGAAAGACCACCTCTACCAAATGGATCAAGCAAAAGAATCCATTGGCTTTAGGTCATTTAGTCAATTAGACCCACGAATTGAATACAAACGTGAAGGTGCTCGCCTGTTTGATGAAATGTTTGAACACATTCAAGACAGAGTTAGTGATTTGGTATTTAAGGCAAGAATGCAAGTAAGCATGCCACCTGCACAACAACCGCCGAACCAACAACAACCCGCACAAGCGCAACAGAAATCACAAGCACGACCAGCTCTTGCAAAACCAAAAGCAGCAGAGCAATCTATTCGAGCGGCGTCTGAAGCCGCAAAGTCAAGTGGTGGCGGGACGATGACGGTTGGAAGAAACGAACCTTGTCCATGTGGCAGTGGCAAAAAGTATAAGAAGTGCTGTGGAGCTAAATAGTATTCAGTATTGAATATTTAAATTTGCTTTGTCGAATAAGTGTTTCGGTCTGCGAACGCCCATGTCAACAGGACGATAACTGGCAGGACGGACAACCAAGCTTGGTTGCCGATGTATCCGACTTCGAGCAGTGGAAGTGAGAGCAACGCAACAAGTGCGAAGAGTGCAATGCGAAGCGGAGTAAATACCCGATCCGTGAGCATGAAGGTTGCGACGACTCCAGGAAATACTAGGCCGTAGAAAACGAAGAATCGTAAATAATCATCAATTGCAAGTTCAGGTGTAGTTCCTGGTCGATGTGCGATTGCGATTGCAACTAGGTAGGCAAAAACCCCAACTGCTATGAATGGGCCTTTTCTGGAAATTGATTCGATTCGAAGACCTTCTTTTATATGGGCACTAATTGTAAAAATTGATTGCAATGCAAGGTGTAAACCAAGCAAGATGGTGAGTGCTGAAAGAATTGTGCCTTGGTAGAGGTAAGTCACCAATACCATGAGGATGAACGTGATGCCAAATATTCCAAACGAATGTTTACTTGGCGAACATTGCAATGCTCGATGAAATGTTGGGTCAAGGTAGGGGCACAGGAAAAAACCAAATGTAGTAATTGGAAGCAACCAAATCGCGTCTTGCCATGGCAATGACCCCTGTGGGACAGTCTGAATTGGTAGCAAGGTGATTCCAAGTAGTATTGAAAAACACCAGAGCAATCCTGCTAGGACGGGCCACAATCGGGTTGGCAAAAACGAAAGTAAACTTGCGATTACCAAAATGCCTATAGGTATCCAAATCGAAAATTCAGGTACATGCATGTTTGCGAGCATCGCTATAAAAAATGCATGAAACGCAATCGTCACAATAGCAAAAAGGGAAATGGCAGTTTTGTATTTTTCGACTAACGCTTTCGAACGCTCTGGCGTTTTTACTACATACCCAAAAGCAGCACATCCGATGACGTTTGGCACTGTGAAGATTAAGAAGCCAAGCCAGCCATACCTGTGCATGAGGATGACAGGCAGAAACATACCAATACACCATGTCCAACTGCATGTTAGATACAATCCCCAACCAACAGTTTTTAATGTTCTCACTGTTGGTCGCGAGCTTTGCGTCTTGCAGCCCGATCCTTAATCATGGACTTTGGTGTGCAATGGAAAGTAATGTCACATCTTCCCACTCGAACTTCTCGGCCTTTTTTGTGGAGTGTTTGCGTAATGTCCATTGTGAATTCAATATTGAATTCAATTCGCTCGGACATTTGATTGCTCAGTTCAGTGCTAACCGTTTCAGCATCGCGGACATTGTAAATGGCAGGACCATAACACGGGCGCAAAAATTTGTATGACATATGTTTACAAACAACAGCATAGTCACTGCCACAATGCTTGAATAAAAACATTCCTGCTGCAACTTCACTGTTGCCTAATAAGGATGCTCCTGCCATTGCGTTGTAGAAATTTCTATTCGATCGTTTGAATGGAAGCACCGCTGTGAATCGATCTCTCGAAATCCTTCGCATGGAGATGCCACTTCTAAAAGCAAACGGAAGCCAAATTAACGAACAAACGCGGTGCCAAAAATTGTTTTTGGTACTAAGGCGAGTGATATATGCTTCAGTGCGCTCCCAAAAAGTCAATGGCTTATCCGATTGGTCATCCTTTGGGTTTTCCTCTTTCTTTTGAGGTTCCGTTGGTGTTGGATTTGCTTTGGGAGACGAAGATTTGGTCGAAGTAATGCTCATGATGTTGTACCGAGATTGACTGCGTATTCTATGCTATCCAGCATGACCAGTCGACACATTGCAGTATGTAGTTGGAGTTTGAAGCCGCAAAACCCCATGGATTTGATTTCCGCTTGTAAAGAGTGTGAAATTGATTCAATTCAGTTGGCTTTACTACCATTACTTCATGAACCCCAATGGGAGCAATGTATTGAAATGCTTCAAGATGCGGGCATCCAAGTTCTCAGTGGAATGTTCGAAGCATCAGGGGAAGATTACACGACCCTTGAAACAATTGCGAAAACTGGTGGTTTAGCACAGGGACATATGTGGCCTTCAACGGAAGAAAATGCAAAGCAAGTTGCAAACCTCGCAAGCCAGATGCACCTTCCTCTCGTTACGTTTCACGCTGGGTTTATTCCTGAAAATGCGGGCGAAGAGCGAGAAGTTATGCTTAATCGTCTTCGAGTTCTAGCAGATATTTTTGGAAGCAAAGACATTCTGCTTGGGCTTGAAACAGGTCAAGAATGTGCGGCAAATGTTGTTAGTGTCTTAAAGGAATTATCTCATCCTTCCCTTGTTGTAAATTATGACCCTGCGAATATGATTTTGTACGGTAAGGGTAAACCGATAGAAGCAATTGAAGCGCTGCAACCTTGGGTAAAACAAGTACATATTAAAGATGCGAAACAATCTGAACAGGTTGGGGTTTGGGGAACAGAAATGCCAGCAGGTGAGGGCGATGTTCCGTGGGAAGATTTTTTGAAAGTTGTTCCTAAAGAAGTAGATTTAGTGATTGAACGCGAGGGTGGAAAAAATCGTGTTGACGACATACGGCAAGCAGCGTTTTTGCTTCGGGAATTGGGTGCATGCTAAAGTGTTTACTTTTATTTGTTTGCATGTGTGGTTGCACGGTTAAACAACAAACTTTTACTGGTGGCGCAGTAGCGGCGGACCACTATTTAGCGTCGAAAGTCGGAGTGGAAATATTAAAAAAGGGTGGAAACGCAGTTGATGCAGCAGTTGCAACAAGTTTCGCATTGAGTGTTGTTCGACCTTTTTCGTGCGGTATTGGCGGGGGAGGTTTTATGCTGATTGATTCTCCAGTAATGGAACCAGTCGCATTAAATTATCGTGAAACAGCACCTCATGGCGTTGGTCCAAATTTCTATCAAGAAAATAGCAGTCGATTTGGCGCAACTTCAGTTGGTATTCCTGGAACTGTAGCGGGCTTGTTAGCTGCACATGAACGATTCGGAGTTCTAACAAGAGAACAAGTTTTGATGCCAGCGTTACATCTTGCATCGAAAGGGTTCAAAGCAGATTCGGCTTACGTGAATGCAGTGCGATTAGCAAACAACGCATTGGGGTCTAATCCAGAATTTATATCGTTACGAATAAAACAGTCGAGTGTAGCGGTTGGGCAACAACTGGATATGCGCAATCAACATAACGCTCTGAAATTAATTATGGATTATGGTGCTGATGGTTTTTATCAGGGCAAACTTGCGGAAGCAATTGTTAGTGCAACGTCTGGTCATATTTCGATGCAAGACCTTGATACATATACACCACGATGGGAAACTCCGTTGCAAATTGCAATTGGTAGTGGAAACGTGCTCGTGTGTATGCCACCACCAAGCAGTGGTGGTGTTGCGATTGCTCAAATGATAGGATTGTTAGACCGACTTAATGCAAAACAATACGAAGGCAAGCCAGAATTTACGCAGTTACTCATTGAAGCGATGAAGCATGCATTTGCAGATCGAGCAGAGCATATGGCTGATGCAGCATTTGTTGAAGTTCCTGTTGAGCAACTTCTCAATGCAAACTATCTTGATGAATTAGCATCGAGAATTATTCTAGGAAAAACACAAAAGAGTCATGAGTATGGTTCCCATTCACCCCCACCTGCGGATGACGGAACGAGCCACATTTGTGTAATAGATGGAAATGGCATGACAGTCTCGGTTACAGAAACAATTAACACGTCGTTTGGTTCGATGGTTACTGTCGAACCTTTTGGTTTTATGTTGAATAATGAAATGGATGATTTTTCATCTCCAAGTGGCGAAAATGCATACGGTTTACGACAGTCGAATAAAAATTTGCCAGAGCCAAATAAGAGGCCGCTGTCGAGCATGTCCCCAACAATAGTTGAAAAGGACGGAGTGCCTATTCTAGTTCTTGGCGCTTCAGGCGGACCTCGGATTATTTCTAGCGTCGTGCAAGTATTGCTGGCTATTCTTTGGTTTGGCGATGCTCCGGCTGAAGCGCTTTCACGAAGTAGGGTGCATCATCAGTGGTTGCCAGATGTTGTTTATGTTGAAGATAAGTACCGAGACATTGCTTTAGAAAATGCGTTGAGGCACTTTGGATATTCCATTAAAGCACGAACAAACATCGGCGTTGTACAAGTTATTCAAAGCGATACAGAATATCTTAAGCCGGCTAGTGATCCTCGCAAAGGCGGCAAACCAGCAGGCTTCAATTAAAAAGACCTCGCTAAAAGCGAGGTCTTTTTAATTTGTTTGTATTTAGTTAGCCACCCAGGGTGTAGCGTGTAAATGCAGTAATTGAAGATCCGTCTGCAAGTAACTCTTGAATTGTTTTTGATTCATCGAGTACATATTTTTGTGCAAGTAGTGTATTTTCTTGCAAGTGCTTTCGGACTTTTCCTTCAGCCATTTTTTGCGCGATTTCTTCATTCTTGCCGGTGTCTTTTGCTTCTTGGATTGCGTCAACACGGATTTGCTCAATCTTATCAGCAGGAACATCGTCAGCAGAAATACCCATTGGGTCATGGAACACGATGTGTTGACAGATGCCTTTTACAGTTGTGTCGTCAAGTTCACCTTCGTATTGAAGAAGGCAAGCACGCTTGCCATCGTGGTGAATATATTGACCGTAATTACCACCAGAGTACTTAAACCCCCGTGCGTAATTCGTATTTTCGCCAGTTGTAATCCGAAGGTCATCGACCAATTTTGTAATAGCATCGCTTGCAGTAACAGCACCATCGTTAGATGTAAGTGCTAGGTCTGCAATTTTTTCAACTGCTTCAACGAAATTTTCGTTTCGTGCCGTAAAGTCAGTTTCTGTTCGCACTTCAACAATGACAGCACTGCGGTCATTTGTTGCAACACAGATTTGGCCTTCGCCAGTTGTACGCTCTGTACGAGTGTCCATCTTGCCTTTTTTAGTTTCTCGTAACCACTCTTCAGCGGCTACTGGATCACCGTTTGTTTCGGTGAGTGCTTTTTTACAATCCATCATGCCTAGGCCAGTCTTTTGACGGAGGCCCATCACGTCTTTAGCGGTAAAACTCATAGTTATATCTCCGATAGTTTTACGGTGGTTATGATTTGTCAGCGTCGTTCGCTGATTCATTATCTTCTTGAGCGATAGCAGTTGCAGCTGAGCCAGTTGTTTCTGGTGTTGGTGCTGATTCATCTGCTTTGAATGTAGCTCGTGTTGATCGTTGACGTTTTTCTTCTAGATCAGCTGTTGCCCGTGCTTCATCTTCATCTTTCTTTTCTGCAGCAACTTCTTTTGCGCGTCGACCTTGAAGGCCAGCGTTTACTGCTTCCATTAAATCAGCAATGACAACTTCAATTGAGCGAAGTGAGTCATCGTTGCCCGGGATAGGAACGTCAACAAGTTGTGGGTCGCCGTCTGTGTCAACAAGACCGATAGTTGGAATGCGAAGTGCTTTTGCTTCTCGCAATGCGTTTGTTTCGTTATTCGCATCGATGACAACCATGCAACCTGGCAATTTGCTCATGTTACGAATACCATCAAGGTTACGAGTAATTTTCGCTTTTTCTCGCATGAGTTGCGATGTCATTTTCTTAGAGTAAGAGTCAATTGCTCCAGATTCAACTAGATCTTCAAGTTCGTTAAGTCGTTTGAGGCGTGAACGAATGGTTGCAAAGTTTGTAAGTGTGCCACCAAGCCATCGTTCAGTAACCCAAGGCATGCCAGCTTCGCTTGCATACTTTTGAATTGCAGATTGTGCTTGTCGTTTAGTTCCAACGAAGACAACATCTTTGCCACTTGCAACAGTGTCTTGAATAAATTTTTTAGCTCGAAGAAGGCCTTTGACAGTTTCACGAATGTCAATAATATGAAGGCCGTTGCGAACACCCCAGATGTACGGTTTCATTTTTGGGTTCCAACTTGAACGGCGTTGGCCGAAGTGGATACCTGCTTCGAGCAAGTTGCTTACGATATCGTTTTTAGATTCAGACATGAATCGTTTCCTTTACAGCGGCACCGGCAAAATGCGTGGGCAACATTTGCACAAGGGCGCTTCAGATTTGTAATCGCGATTGATTACGAAAGAAGAATACAACTAGCCGTGAGCCCATCTCACAATAGTTGGTGCTCTAATTAGAGCGGGATTGCGGATTTTATACTATTTCATGTAGTATTGCAATGGTTCAGGCGGTCGCCGAGTGCTTCAAGTGCGAGATAACCATCGTAAATTGTCGCAATTGCCTTCCCTTTTACTTCCCAGCCATTAAAAGGGCAATTTCGGGCTGTTGATGCAAAAGAATCTACATGAATTGTCCATGAGAGTTTTGGGTCGATGACTGTAATGGATGCAAGATCACCAACGGTGAGTGTCCCTAGGGATGGACGGTTAATGAGCGCTGCGGGATTATTTGTCATCATTGCGAGCATTTGAGACCAATCGAGAACGCCATCATCAATGAGTGCTTTTGCGTATAAGGCGAGCGCGCAGTCGAGACCTACTATTCCAAACGAAGCGTTTGCAAATGGCTGATCTTTTGTATGCATTGGGTGTGGAGCGTGGTCTGTAGCTAGAATTTCAATTGTGCCGTCGGCAATGCCTTCTTTGATTTGATTGATATCTTGAAGTTCACGAAGCGGGGGATTCATTTTCGCCATCGTGCCAAGGTCTCGGCATGCTTCATCTGTCAGTAGTAAATGATGCGGGGATGCCTCGCCACTAATCGGTTGGTTTTTTGCTTTTGCTTTTCTAATCAGGTCAACACTTCCGCCACTAGAAAGATGTTGAGCGTGCCATGAAGCGCCGATGGATTCATTTAACGCAATGTCTCGTTCAATGATTGATTCTTCAGCACCTCGAGGCCACGGTCCATAACCAAGAATTTGTTGTATTTCACCTTCGTTCATGACGCCGCCAACTGTTGTTTTTGGGTCTTGACAATGTTGCATAAATGGAACGTTGTATTTTGCACATTGCTCTAAAACAGCGGACATCATGGCGTCATTTTCGACAACATTTCCATCATCTGTAATTGCAATGGCACCTGCTTCGACTAGCGCTTGGATAGGCGCGATTTCATCGCCTTTGCGTCCGATGGTCGCACACGCAGTCGGTAAGACTTGGCAGAGACCATTTCGATTAGCTTCTTCGTTCGCATTTGTGATTAATTCAGGCGTATCGATTGCAGGTGTTGTGTTTGGCATGGTGCAAACAGTTGTAAATCCACCTGCAACTGCAGATTTGATTCCCGATGATGTCGTTTCTTCATGTTTTCCATTGCTGGGTTCTCTGAAATGCACATGAATATCAAGCAATCCTGGCGAGATAATACAACCTTCGCAATCGATTACATCGCAATCAAGTTCGCCGATTGGGGTGTCGCTTATGGATTCAATAATGCCATCGCGCAATAGGACATCCCCAGTAAAATCGTACTTTTTTGCGTTATCGATGATTCTGCCATTTTGTAGAATGGTTGTTGCCATTCGTATATTTTAGCAGGTGCTTCTGGGACTGCGTCGGGGACTGTTTCTTTGACTGTCCAAGAAATATAGCAAAAAAATAAGCCCCGCCAAATGGCAGGGCTTATTCTAATAATCAATTAGTTGATTTACTGACCGCCGGTCATTGGGCAACCTGCTGGCATTGCGCCTTTTTTACCGCCCATTTTGTTGCAGCCCTTCATTGCACCCTTTTTCATGCTTGCGCAATCTGCTGGGTTACAATCCGCTGGGTTACAATCTGCTGAGTTACTTGCACCTGCAGCAGCTGGTTTAGCTTTGCTTGAGCAACAACTTTTTGCAGCATCGCCTGCAGCAGCTGGTTTAGCTTGAGCAGCTTTTGCAGCAGCAATTGGGCACTGTGGTGTACCTGCGAGTGGGCAATCTGCTTTTTTCGCAGCGCATGCTGCTTTATCGCAATTTGCTTTGTCGCAGTTTGTAAAGTCACATTGCGCTGCTGTAGTGGATGCATTTACTTTCTTTGATTTATTACAGCCAACAACTGCAAATCCAAGAACAGCGATTAGGGTTAGTGTTACTAAATGTTTCATTGTCATTTTCTCCAAATTAGGTGTGTTGGCTGACGTGCCGTTGTTTAAGTACTCTGAACTACTATTGTAGACAGAAAAGGGACAGAAAACAACGTTATATGTCCATATATCCGCTGTTAGAATAGAAAAGCGTATGAACAGTGAAAACATTGCATCTAAACAGCAGAAAAATCGTAAAAAACTTGCGATATTTGCAAAGAATTTACCTGATGTGCCAGGTGTATATTTAATGCGAATGAAGGATGATTTTCTATTGTATATAGGTAAAGCAAGTTCACTCCAAAAGCGAGTAGGTTCATACTTTCTTGATTCAGCAGATTTAGGGCCTTGGAAGCAGGGGATGCTTAAAGATATTGATCATATTGAAACCATCGAATGTGAAACAGAATGGGAAGCGCTGTTGCTTGAAGCTCGACTTATTAAAGATCACCGCCCCAAGTACAACACCCTCCAACTTGACGGAAAAACATATCCATATTTAGCAATTACGATGAAGGATGATTTTCCTGGTATTTTTGTAACACGCTCACCCGGAGATGTAGAATTTAAGGGAGCAAAATTATTTGGACCGTTTACATCCACCGGCGCATTAAATAGGTCCATCCACATGTTGCAATCGGTGTTTAAATTTCGCACCTGTCCGTTGACTATTCTCGAAGATGATAAATCAAATGCATTTTTTCGCCCTTGTTTGTTGCACGCAATAAACCGATGTTCCGCTCCTTGTGCAAACAAAATTAGTAAGGAAGCATATCGCGAGGACATCGAAGGGTTTTTACGTTTTTTAACTTCGAAGCGCAGCGTCATGTTGCGTGAGTTGCGAGTGCGAATGGAAGAAGCATCAAAAAATAAAGAATATGAAGAGGCAGGGAGTATCAGAGACCAGATTGAAGCATTGCAAAAATTAGATGATCGGGCTTCAAACGATGTCGAGTGGCAGTCGGAAGTTACGGTGTTTGCGCAAGATCCATCAGATGGAATTCGGGCCTTGCAAAAGGCACTTGGTGCTTCTCAAGCGATTCGATGTGTCGAAGCTTTCGACATTGCACATTTGCAAGGTGGAGAAACAGTTGGAGCAAAAGTTAGTTTTGTCGATGGCAGACCACATAAAGATGGGTACCGAAGATACAAAATCAGAACCGCAAAGAATGACGATTACATGTCGATGCGTGAAGTTATTTCAAGAAGGTTTAGAAATGCAGGAGACGGATTAGAAATGTATCCAGATTTAATCGTCATCGATGGCGGTAAGGGTCAATTGTCAGCAGCGATGGAAGCATTCGGGCAACTGGAAAAACAACCACCTCTTGTAATTAGTTTGGCTAAAAAGGAAGAATTGATTTATATGGTTGGAGATTGCCAGCCAATTAAACTTGGTCGAAATAATGAGGGGCTAAAACTTGTACAAGCAATTCGGGATGAAGCGCATCGGTTTGCACAACATTATCATCATTACTTAAGAAATAAAAAAACATTCGGTGATGCAAAGTGAAAACAATTGAACGCACTTGCAACGGGGTGAAAATAATTGTAAAAGTAGTGCCGAACGCTTCGAGAGATGAAATTTCAGGAATGATTGGAGACCGCCTTAAAGTGCGTGTGAAATCAGCACCCGAAAGCGGGAAAGCAAATAAAGCAGTTTGCGAATTAATTGCAGGTGTATTACATTTGAATGTACGGCAAGTAACAATCTGTTCTGGGAATACGAACCAAATTAAAACCGTCGAAATAAAAGACATATCAGTTACTACTGTGGCTGAAAAACTCGGTTTGAAGTGAGCTGGTGGCGAACTACCGTGCGTTCTTTATGCAGGCGATGGAAGAGCATCATCTGATGAAGTTTCTTCCGAATCGTTTTTGCCTGATTCAGTTTCAGGTGTTGCACTTGCTTCTTGGTCGAGCAGATCACCCACGGATGTCCTGGTGATTTTTTCGCCACGCATTAGTGCTTCAAGTTCATCTGCTTGCAGGGTTTCGTATTCAAGAAGTGCCTCTGAGATGGCAACAACTTGTTCCCAATGTTCATCCAAAATTCGTTCACTTTCAGCGTACGCAGAATCAATTAGTCGTTTTATTTCTTCATCAATAATGCGCGCGGTGTCTGGGGAATAATCTTTGTCAGCAAAAATCGCTTCACGCTGAGGGTCAGGCGAATACATAACGAAGCCAAGTCGGTCAGACATTCCCCAGTCCAAAATCATGTGTCTTGCATAACTTGTCGCCATTTGAATATCCATTGAAGCGCCACTTGAGATGTCATTGGTTTTTCGACGCTCAGCAATCCGACCACCACAAAGAACACGCATGGATGCTTCTAAGAATTTCCGGTTGTAGAAGTAGCGATCTTTTTCAGGCAAACTAAATGTTGCTCCACCAGATTGTCCTCGTGGAATAATAGTTACTTTGTGGACGGGGTCTGCATGCGGTAACACAAGTTGGACAACAGTATGTCCTGCTTCGTGGTAGGCAGTTGCGACTCGTTCTAGTTCTTCTACCTTTCGACTCTTGCTTGCGCGTCCCCATCGAATTTTATCGCGGGCTTCATCAAGGTCGAGTTGTTCAACGCAATCTTTGTCAGCGAGCGTTGCAATAATTGCTGCTTCATTTATTAATGCTTCAAGGTCTGCACCACTAAACATCGGAGTGCCACGAGCAATTCGAGCTAAATCCACTGTAGGAGAGAGCTTGATTTTCTTGGCGTGTACTCCAAGAATTGCTTTTCTGCCCTCAACATCGGGCAAAGGTACTTGTACTTGTCTGTCGAATCTGCCTGGTCGAGTAAGCGCTGGGTCGAGAACATCTGCTCGGTTAGTAGCTGCCATTACAATGACTTGGTCGCTTAACTCAAAGCCATCCATTTCTACAAGAATTGCGTTGAGTGTTTGTTCTCGTTCATCATGGCCGCCGCTTGAGAATCCGCTTCCACGTTTTCGGCCAACAGCGTCAATTTCATCAAGGAAGATAATGCAAGGCGATGCCTCTTTTGCTTGTTTAAATAAATCGCGAACTCTACTTGCGCCAACTCCAACAAACATTTCAACAAAATCTGAACCAGAAATTGTAAAGAAGGGGACGTCTGCCTCGCCAGCAATTGCTTTGGCTAGTAATGTTTTGCCGCAACCAGGTTGCCCAACAAGTAAAATGCCTCGCGGTATGCGTCCGCCTAGGCGAGAAAACTTTTTAGGATTTTTTAGGAACTGGATAATTTCATGTACTTCTGCTTTCGCTTCGACAATCCCAGCAACGTCGTTAAACGTAATTTTATTCTCGCCTTTGACGGCAAGTTTATGTTTGGATTTGCCAAAGTTTCCAATCATTCCTCCCGCACCACCACCTCGAGCGGACCGTGAGATAAAGAAGAAAATCAAGAACAAGATGAAAATCATCGGTCCCCAACTTAGGAGGAAGTGCATGAATAAGCCACTGTCTTCGTTGACGGTTACTTTGATTTCCGCTTCCTTGAGTTGTTTTAAGTAATAACTTTTTTCGCCACTTACGATTTCGCAAAAGACTTCGGTACCTGCAGCGATGTCCGGTGCTCCAATGGGAGTGCTTTTTCCATCTGCAATTGTTGCAAATATTTTTGTGTTCTCCATCGTAACATTGTCATCTACAAATTGATGCGATTGAGCACGAAGGAGGAAGTCATCAAACGTAGGAATTTCTTTGCCAGAACCGGTGCCATTAATTGCTCCCCAAAGCATAATGAGCACGAAGCAGATAAGCATCCAACTGAGAATTCCACGAGAAAACTTGGGTTTTGGTGTCGGGCTTTGGTTTGGATTTGGTTTGTTTTGATTGCCTGTTGGGTTTGCCATTTTTGAACCTGTAGTTATTTAGTATTAAATTTGTTTTACCAAGTTGCTTGCATTTGATCGACTATATCGGAAGCCAACTGTTGTGTAACTGCGAATTGTCCCATTTCTATCGGCTCAGATGAGGGCTGAGATGGGATAAAAAGGGCACTGCTGGAAAAGTTATCTCTACCGACGATTCGTCTTCCAGTTTGTAGGTTTTGCCATTCAAAATCAATTACTACTTTGATAAGCATTTCGTTGACTAATTTAGTTGTTCGTGAGTTACTTAGAACATTTAAATCAACACTTTTTATTGTTCCGATAAGAATGGAATCAGCGTATTGTTCGCCAATAATTTGATAGGGCGTTCTAGTCTGAACTTCTTTGACGACTGCATCCGTGAGCATGAATTCTAAATTTCGATTCATGGTGTTGTTTTGAAAAATAGGAATGGCTACACTTTTGTACTGTTTTGCATAAAGAGACGATGACGAGTAGCCAGTTGTTGGATTACTCGCGCAACTAAAAAGCGTAAACCAAATGGTTGAAAAAACTAAAGAAAGGCGAATCATTTTTCCTCCTCAAAGTCGACTGCGGTGATGATTCTGCCAAGTAATAGTTCTTGATAGATTGCATAAAGTTCGCCAACATTACTTCTAATAATTGGGGGAAGTTTCGGCATGAAATCTGGGACTAAGTGTTCAAGCGCTTCAATTGTTGCAGCGGTTTGCGAATATTTTTTTACTAAGCGCCTTACCGTGTATTCGGCTGCAATTGGATTGTTGACTTTTAAATACCACTGCGCAGTTCGTAGCATTTTTTGGCCGAGTGATTCATCTATTCTCGTTGTTAGCGCAGTGGATTCAACGATTTTTGCTAACCGCTTGTCGGTTATCTCAAGTCGATGTAGTTCTCTTTTTGCATCAATTAGACCGGCGGAATCGAAAGCCGGCCCTCGATATGTTGCGAGTCGTGTATAAATTAATCGAGCTTTTGCTTTTTCGATATATTCAGAAGAAGGGTAATTTTCGACAAATATTAGATACATGTCGTTTGCTAATTGCATTTTCTTTGAGCGATAATAAAGATCTGCTAGTTCAAGCGCTGCGGTTTCTGCGAGTAAACTTCTTGGTAACCGTTCTTGTATCCGTATGAATAATTCTTCGGCTTCATCTGTTGCGCTAGCGATTCGCATTCCCCAGAGAATTTTTCTAGTTCCGTGGGCAAACATTGTTGCTATTTCGAGTTCTCGTTCGTTCGCAACAATTGCAGCTTGCGTCCCGTAATAATCCCGTGCGACAATTTCATAATCAAAAAGCGATTCGTAAAAATACTTTTGAGCGAACAGCGCATCCCCATGAATTATGTGCGCTTCACCAATCAGCAGGTGTCGTTTATGGCGTTCAATCCAGATGTTTGTAAGTCGAATTGCCTCTTGGTATTTTCCCTTGGCTAAGTTCTTCGCAGCAACCGCAAGTTGCTCTTCAGGGCTTCCAGGTTCTGGTGCATTTGTTAGCACCCATTCGTCAGTTTTTTCATCTAAGACATAGGTTTCTTGGGCGTGTGCCAGTTGGCCTATTAATAGGACAAAAAGAATCATCGTTATTCGCAACATATGTACATGATAATCACGCAGAGCAATCCAAGTTGCCGATAAATGGAGAAGGTTGCATCCATTGTGGATGCTCGCAAATGAGCAAGGATGCTCAAGATAGGTTGCCAAGGATGGCCAAAATGCGCACCACCGCGTTTTATTGTTTCAGTTGTCTAATTGCATCGCTATCGGTGCGTACTTCCGGAGCAGCAGAATCAACGCCATTGCCATTGCCAAGTTCTGAAACAGCCATTTTTTCGATGGATACAGGCCTCTGGAGGGTGTTTTTAGCACTTTTAATCCTTTTTGCTGTCATTCTGATAATTCGGTGGTCAGTCCGTCGTATTACGAAAAAGGTCGGTGTTCGTGGTGACAAGGGTAAATCGATTGAGATACTTGAGCGAAAAGTGTTGGGACCAAAGCAGTCGTTGCTTCTCGTGAGAGTCTGCGGTAAAAAAGTTCTCCTTCACCAAGGGAAAGGCTCATTTACATCGCTTTGCGAAATAGAAGAAAGCGAAGAGGCGCCCTCGAATGATTAATTGGTCGACGCTACTGAGTGCTACCGGTATGCCGGAAAATCCAATTGCCGCTCTTGAGCAAGCGGGAGCTCTGTTGCCAGCAGGAGATGGATCACTTGGCTCTACAGTGAATATTTTGCTTTTGTTTACAGTTCTAGCTTTGGTTCCATCCATTTTAGTTCTATGTACTTGTTTTACAAGGTTTATTGTTGTGCTTGCGTTATTGCGCCAAGCACTTGGGTCGCCGATTATTCCTCCGACGCAAATTCTAATAGGTTTGAGTTTGCTTCTATCTGTTGTTGTAATGGGTCCAACAATTGAGCAAATGTATGAGGACGGAATAAAGCCAATGATTGATGGGGACATCACAAGTAGCGAGGTTGCATGGGAGAAAACGCGCGCACCACTGCGATCATTTATGTTTGCCCAAATTGAATCTGCAGATAATTGGTCAACTGTTTACATGATGTTGAATTACCGCGGAGTAGATACATCAAACCCAGCAGATTTGACTCGAGAAGATGTTGATACATTGAGTCTATTGCCAGCGTATGTTTTAAGTGAACTCAAAATTGCATTTGTAATTGGTTTCAGGGTGTACTTGCCATTTTTAGTAATTGATTTATTAGTATCTGGGTTGCTCGTTTCAATGGGAATGTTGATGTTGCCTCCCGTGCTTATTTCATTGCCGTTGAAAATACTGATGTTTGTTTTAGTGGATGGATGGGCTTTGGTTGCGGGGAACTTATTGCAAAGCGTTTCAGTATCTGAACAAGTGGTGTTGATATACAACAGCGGAATAGGGTGGTTGACATGAATGCAACACTTGTAGATGCATTGGGTTCAGCCTTTACGCTTGTTCTCATTGTCTCTGCGCCAATTTTATTGATTGGTTTGGCTGTCAGTCTCATTACAAGTTTACTCCAAGCGATGACACAAGTTCAAGAGCAGACACTGAGTTTAGTCCCGCGATTAATGGCTATGCTCGTCGCATTATTGTTTTTTATGAGTTGGATGCTTTCTGAAATAATTACTTTTGCAACGGAGATGTTTTCAACAGCAGCATGAGTGAGTTAACGCACACAACATTATTCCCTCTTCTAGCTGTAATTGCTCGAATCGCTGGCCTCGCAATTATTGCGCCAGTGTTTGGTTCGCCTGCAATTCCGAAAATTGTACGTGGTGCGATAGTAGTAACACTTGGATTTTCAGCTTGGACGATGGCATCTATTGCGCCAATTCAAGAGGCGAGTTTAGTTGGGTTGAGCGTTGTGCTTGTTGGTGAATTTGCAATCGGCGCAGCGATTGGTTTCTTTATGGCATTGCCTCTCGTTGCGGTTCAAATGGGTGGTTCAATGATGGGACAACAAATGAGCATTGCGTTACCATCGATGCTCGATCCTGCAACTGGTGGAGAATCGGATGAACTCGGTAGAGGCTTCATGATGTTCGCGTTGGTGGGTTTTGTAGTTGTAGGTGGAATCGAACAAACATATCTAGCAACAGTCGGAAGTTTTTCACATCTTCCGGCGGCTTCTCTTGCAAGTCAATCAATAATCACAACACTGACTGGGTTGTTGGATGTTCTGTTTGAATTCGGATTTCGTGTTGCGCTTCCTCTTGTTGCAATCCTGATGTTGCAAACGGCTGCGTTGGCAATGGTAGCGCGCTCGATGCCACAGTTAAATATATTTAGCGTGGGTTTGCCCTTGAGAATTCTCGTAGGTTTGATGGTGTTGGTCGCTGGTCTTGGGATCATTGGCACGATGATGTCTACTTTTATGCCGGACATGGTGGGTTCGGTTTCAGAGTGGGCAACGGGGGTGGCTCAATGAATCGAGATCGAAGTGACGCAACACAAGAGCCAACCGTTAAACGTTTACGTAAGGCAAGAGAGGATGGGAACGTTGCGCGCTCGAATGATTTGTCAACGGTTCTCTTTTTAATCGTGGCTGTTAGCGTCATCATTGTTTGGATTCCAAAGTGTTACTTTTATATTAATGATCTACTGATTGAAAACTTGTCAGGGTCGAGTGTTGCTCCTAAAGTACTTTTAGAAAACACCGGCTGGTCATTACTTGAACTCATGGTAATACCTTGTATCGTTCTGTTTGTTGCGTCTGTTTTTTCATGCGTATTGCAAGTAGGCGGTCTTTTTTCGCCAAGTGTTGTAACCATGCAACTGTCTCGCGTCGCATTTTCTGGTGGTAGTAAAATATTTGGTGCACGTGGTCGAATGAGTTTATTGTTTTCATTGACAAAATTGTTCCTTGCTTGTGGAGCATCTTTGTTGGTACTGTTGCATTACAAAAGCACGTTGTTGCAAGTTAGTACAGAAGGAACGATACTTGAACAAATTACTGAACTTGGTTCTGTCGCGGTCTTAGTAGTATTCGCCGCACTTTTTGTATTGCTCGTACTTGGCTTGACTGATTTTGCATGGCAAAGGTATATATGGAAGTGCGATCTTCGAATGACTCGACAAGAAATAATTGAAGAGCACAAAGAAAACTCAGGAAATGCAGGCAATATACGAAGGCAAACATCTTGGTTGGCAAAAAAATGTGTTAATCAAATGATTCCTTCTTTAATTGTTGTGGGTAATAAAATTGCAGTAGCAGTGCGTTGGAATGCTATGACTATGTCTTCGCCTGTTGTTCTTGATATTTTCCAAGGTGATGAGTTTCATTCGTATTCAGAAAAATTAAATGCGGCGAATGTTGTCGAAGACAATTCCCTTGCATCAAGAATAATTAATTCAAGTGATATTGGGCTTGGCATTCCGCCTGCCCTTCATGGTGAAATTGCCTCGTTGCTAATTACGAGTAGGAGAGATACTTAATGGGTACGGAAAACAATCGATTCGATTCTCTCATCAATGAGATTATTAAACGTAAACACTTTTTAGTGCCAACGTTTCTTTTGGGGTTAGTTGCTGTTCTAGTCATACCGTTGCCACCTGCGTTGTTAGATATTTTTCTCGCTGCAAACATCTCGCTCGCAGCAGTCATCTTGCTCACGACGGTGTATACGAAAAGTCCATTGGATTTTAGTGTGTTTCCCGCACTTCTCTTAATAACAACGCTTGGCAGGTTAGTTTTAAATGTGGCATCTACGCGACTTATTTTGTCTGCGGACACGCCAACCCCAGAACAAGGCGATGCAATTGCTGGGCATGTGATTGAAGCGTTTGGAACGTTTGTTGCTGGTTCAAATATTGTTGTTGGCGGAATTATATTTTTAATACTTGTTGTTGTTCAATTTGTAGTGGTTACCAAAGGCGCAACTCGTATGAGTGAAGTTGCTGCAAGATTTACATTGGATGCTATGCCAGGCAGGCAAATGGCAATAGATGCCGACCTCTCTGCAGGGTTAATAAAAGAACGAGAAGCGACGACTCGAAGAGATGAAGTTATGCGAGAAGCAGACTTCTACGGCGCGATGGATGGTGCGAGTAAATTCGTCCGTGGAGATGCGATTGCTGGGCTTGTCATTATCATCATCAATATTGTTGGTGGCCTTGCTGTCGGTATTTTGATGAAGGGCTGGTCAATTGTAGAAACAGCCGAGTTGTTTACTCGTTTGACTATTGGTGATGGATTGGTAAGTCAAATTCCTTCATTTTTGATTGCAATTGCAGCAGGTTTAATTGTTGCTCGAGCGGGTAATCGAACACCACTTGGAATTGAAATTCCAAAACAACTTGTTTCACAACCGGCGGCAATCGGTTTAGTTTCTGCCTTCCTAGTGGCAATGTCGCTAACTCCATTGCCTACAGTTCCACTTTTAATTCTTGCAGTTGTATTAGCGTTGCTTTCGTGGTCTGGATACAAGCAAAAAGAAGAAGAGGCGCAAGCAGAAGCGGAACAAGAAATTGCACAAGCTGAAAAACAGTCATCACAACCAATTAGTATTGATACCACTTTAGAATTAGAACTCGGAATGGCGTTGTTGCCACTTGCATCTCAAAACAATTCTCAAAATCTAGTGCAAAAAATGTCCGATCTTCGAGGGTCTATTGTTCATGATTTAGGAATAGTGATTCCATCAGTTCGCATCAAAGATAACTTGGCGTTGAATGCGAATACCTATCGTTTGTACTTGAAGGGTGGGGTCGTAGCTGAAGGAGTTGTATATAAGGATAGGTATATGGTTGTTGCTGGCGAGGACATCTCAGACGACCTTGAGGGCATTCGAGAGCGCGAACCTGTGTTTGGGTATTCGGCAGTCTGGGTAACAGAAGAAGCCATGAAAGACCTTGGGGACTTGTTTGTAAAGGCGATGGATCCCGTAACTGTAATCATGACCCATCTTTCTCACGTAGTAAAAGCACATGCATCGGAACTCCTCTCACGAGAAGACGTTTCGGTGTTAATAGAAGAGTTACGAATAAAATCACCGAGTTTAGTATCGGATGTCATTGGTGGCGAACTTTCCGTTTCGCGTTTACATCACATTATGAAAGCATTGCTTGATGAGCAAGTTCCATTAAAAGACATCGCAACAATAGTAGAGACTGCAGCGGATTATTCAGAATTGCCACTGGAAGTTTCAGTTGAACAAGTGCGTCGCGCGTTAAGGCGACAGATTTGTGCAACTGTTTCCACGCAGGGAAACAACGGCAAGCCGGTTATCCGATGCGTTTCGTTGCCCCAAGAAATTGAATTAGCGTTGGAAAATAAACACCCAGCGAGCGAAGGATTGCCTGCAGCTGTGCATCATGCCGCGCTTCCGTTAGTCGCTGAAGGATTGCCAATCGTTGTTGTTACATCAAGCGAATCTAGAAGCAAGTTTAGAAAAGAAGTCGTAAACGGTTTTGATGATATTGTCGTATTGAGTAGAGATGAAATCGTTCCAGAAGTAGAGTTGCAAATTATCGGAACGGTTAAAGCAAGTAGCACAACGAATAATTCTTGATTAGGAATAAGTATATGCAAGCAGTACAAACAGACAGACAAAAAACAATTCAGTACGCAAGCTCTGTTTTGTTAGGTGAGCCACAAGACGGTTCGACAAATCGTATAGAACTTGGCATTGCAGAGATTAGAACACTAGTTGGAGAAGTGCTTGAGCATGAATCTGCAGGGAGGCTTTCTCCTACCTTTGCAAAGGCGTATAAAGTGTTAGTTTTGAATCGAGTAGAAGAGTCGCTTGCAATGGACATCCTGCAATCGCTGCGAGTGCCATCGACTATTGAATATGAAGCATTGAAAACTATCGTGATTGAAGAGATGGTTCGACGGTTACCAAGTGCAGCCCCTCCGCCAAGCAGAGATGCTTCTAAGCCGACTATCATCGCATTGGTGGGTCCAACAGGTGTTGGCAAGACGACAACCATTGCAAAGCTCGCAACTAAATTCAGATTGCAGCAGGGGAGAAATGTGACGATGATTACGGCTGACACGTACAGAGTGGCAGCGGTCGATCAATTGCAGCAGTACGCAGACTTGTTTGACACACCGCTCCTTATCGCTGGAACGGCTTTGCAAATGAAAGAGTCAATCGCTTCGTGCAGAGATTCGGATATTGTGTTAATCGATACTGCGGGTAGAAGTGCAGCAGATAGAGATCGAATAGAAGAGACTGCAAGCATACTTGAGGCAGCAAACCCAACCGAAGTTCATTTGGTTTTGTCGTCAGCAACGTCTCTCACAGCAACAAAAAGAGCAACGGAGCGATTTTCTGTAACTCGATACAACAGGGTGATTACGACAAAAGTTGATGAAGCGGTAACAATGGGTGAAATGTTCTCAACGCTATGCACAATGCGCTCACCTTTGAGTTGGGTTACAAATGGGCAAGATGTTGCATCGCATATAGATTTGGCAAAGCCTGAAAAAATTGTTCAATCAATTTTTGACACTAACAGCCGATAACTCGTTGGTATTAAATTAGTTGCATCGATTGGATGGCGGGGTCGATTTCTAAATAGAAACCAGCAAAAGCGCATTGTTGAGTGCAATTCGGCAGTTTTTTAGTGCCATGGGCGTTGTCATGCGCCGAATTAGTCGCAATAAAGAATGTGTTGATTTCGAGTTTTGTTGAACAAATTGTCGTTCGTAACGACTTTATGTAGTGGTCGAGTATTCGACAGAAAAATAAAATGATGCCAAACAAACCCAACACTTCATTGTCTAAACCCTACTTTCCGTGTTATAGTCCTGACAACATCGTTGCCAAGGATCGGCAGGATGACGAAAATGGTACGTACGTTCGTGCCAAATTAGTAAATGGGTCAAGGAGTAGACCGATGCCATGTGCAACAGAATTAGATAACAAAACGAAAACTGCGAAGAAGATTACAAGAAAATCTCTCAAGGGTAAGGAACCCAAGGGTCTTGATGTAATTATCCAAACACCAAACGGCGAGATGGAACTACTTGATGTTTGGATTACATATAAGTGTGAACCGACAGTGGAGTTCCGCAATGTAATTATGGAACAATATTTGCAAGTAGTGCGGTATACCGCAGAGCGTGTGCATACAAAGTTGCCGTCCGAAGTAGATGTCGATGATTTGTATTCAGCAGGGTTGTTTGGATTAATGCAAGCAATCGATGCATACGATTTAACATTGGGTTACAAATTTGAAACCTACTGCAGCCAGCGAATCCGTGGTGCAATTTATGACGAACTTAGAGCGATGGACTGGGTGCCGAGACTCGTTCGTTCACGAACTTCAAAAGTAGAACGTGCTAGAAAGTCGATTGAAATGACAACTGGATTAAAAGCAACTGACGAACAAATTATTGAACAACTTGAAGTTGATACCGCAGAGTACGAAAAAATTGATCGTGATTCTCGACCAATTATGATGACCTCATTGAATCGAAAGGCTTACGACAGCGATTCATCTAAAGAAGTACAAGAGATAGATGTCATTCGCGACCAGCGCCAAGAAAATCCTGTTACCGAACTTCAGAAACGAGACTTGCAACTTTTATTAACGAAAGGTCTCACTAGAGCCGAACGTATGATTGTCGTTCTTTATTATTACGAAGAAATGACAATGAAAGAAATCGGTTCAACGCTCGACTTGTCAGAATCAAGAGTAAGCCAGATGCATTCATCAATTCTTGCAAGACTGAAATCTCAAATGCAACCTCGTCCAGACGAGTTTTAATAAGTAAGTATTTCCAACTGGAAAGCGCCGTGATGAAAGTCACGGCGCTTTTTTTATTCGTAGTATTAAGTTGACCAAACAGAAATTATTGCAAGCAAGTCCGTTACGTCCACCATTCCGTCGCCATTAATATCTTCAGGGCAAATTTTGCAAGGCCCCCAAGAACCAACAACAGCAAGAAGGTCAAGAACGTTCACCGTGCCATCACCGTTAATATCTTCTGGGATAGTTTCACTCATTGGTGTAAGTAAGTAAGAATTTTTAGTTCCATCAACGAGTTCGACGGTGACGGCTACTTCGCCGTTACTGTTAATTCCTTTTGCACTTACGATGTTGATATACATATCAGGCACGATGTAGTTATTTAAATCAAACATTTCGCCATCTATCCATATAAACCCGTGGGTTTCACCTGTTGCCGTTTCTGATTCTCCAACGATTACACCATTGTCGCTAATTGCATAGGCTCGGCTTTCAATTCCACCTAGCGTTCCCAAATCAATCATTCCATCCGTTAGTGTCCATTTGAACGCGTGCCAATTGCCATCGTTGATGGTCGAAAAGCCAACAATTGTTCGATTATTATTTACGTCTCTTGCTTGTGCAGCACCGCCGCCTAAATCACCAAGGTCTGTCATTTGAGAAATGTTTCCAGAAGGGATTCCAAATGCCCGAAGTATTCCGTCTGTGTTTCGAGAAACTCCAACAACATCATTAATCTCATTAATTGCGAACGCTTTGCTTTCTACACCACCAAAGGTTGGGATTTCATCCCAGACAGCGTCGTGTTTGATGTAGCCACGAATGTCGTTTGGTACAGCACCAGCAAAACCGACAATCCAACCGTTGTTGTTTATGTCATGTCCCTGGCTGTAATTAATAGCTGCCCATGATGGCGAACCTAAGTCGAGCATCTGTTTGCCATCCCAAAGGAATGTATGGAATTGTCCATTGTTTGCAGATGAATAGCCAACGATGTTTCCAAAGTCGTTCATTCCAAATGCCCAGCAGTATCCTCCGTTTGGATATGTCAAAGGGTGGATGTGAATGAGTTTGTTTCCATCCCATATAAAACTGTGTAGCCCAAAACCATTCGGTGCATCTCCAATGCCCGCCACTTGTCCTGATTCATTTAAATCAGAGACGAAACAATCACCACTGCTAATACAGCCAAGATCGATGACATCGAATGGGGTTGGTGCAAGTAGTAAACTAGTAAATAGAATTGAAGTAATCATATATACCTTTCATTGGGTCTGACGTATGAAGAAGGCAGGCACCAAATATTTGAGAGCGACACCATCGCCGCTATATTAAAAAGCGTTCAATTAGAATTACTCCCGCAACTAGGATGGCATATTTTTATGCATTGTGCAACAATTAATTAGCCGAGGGTTAATTAATTGCTGCTGAAACGAGCACTTCTGCGGATGTTTTTTCCAAAACTTCATCGATTGTGACGTCTGGTGCTAGTTCGGTGATTTCAAACCTTTTTTTCTCTTCGTTCATTTCCATGACGCACAAATCAGTAATAATCATGTCAATGCACTGCAAACCGGTGAGTGGTAGGGTGCAAGTTGGAATGAGTTTCGGGTCGCCTTTTCGTGTGACGTGGTCCATAATTACAACAACCTTGTTCACTCCAGCGACAAGATCCATGGCACCACCCATACCTTTAATCATTTTTCCTGGAATCATCCAGTTTGCAATATCGCCTTTTTGAGAAATTTCCATCGCCCCTAGGATTGCGAGATTGATATGCCCGCCTCGAATCATTTCAAATGACTCAGCAGAAGAGAAAAAACTCGCACCTGCAACAGCAGTTACAGTTTGTTTACCTGCATTAATTAAATCAGCATCTACTTTGTCTTCCGTTGGGAATTCGCCCATTCCAAGTAGTCCATTTTCAGATTGAAGCCAAACGGTCATTCCCTCGGGGACATAATTGGCAACAAGGGTAGGCATTCCAATCCCTAAATTGACGTAATAGCCGTCTTTGAGTTCTTGAGCGGCTCGCTTAGCAATTCCATTTCTGTCTAGTGGCATATGGAGATAATACCACCTCTTGGTGTGCTAGAATACGGGCATGACAACAACACTTACAAACCTAATTAACCATCCACTCGTTTGTGACCCTTCTGAAGCGACCCAAGATCATATTATTTCTTATAACCCAGCAACTGGCGAACCAATTGCCGCGGTTCGACGGCAAACTACGGCGGAGTACAACGAGCAAGTTACCCGTTCACAAGCTGTTTTTAAGGAATGGAGAATGTTGCCAGCGCCAAAGCGCGGAGAAATCGTTCGCAGGATTGGTAACGCATTCCGCGCATACGAGCAACAACTCGGCGAACTTGTAACAATGGAAAGTGGCAAAATCCTCGCAGAAGGAATTGGCGAAGTAGTCGAGTGCATCGATATCTCAGATTTTGCTGTCGGTCTTTCTCGACAACTTTACGGATTGACCATTGCTTCAGAGCGACCACGGCATGCAATGATGGAGCAATGGCAACCACTGGGAACCGTCGGAATTATTTCTGCGTTTAACTTTCCTGTTGCAGTCTGGGCTTGGAACTCAATGCTCGCAGCAGTTTGTGGAGACACAACAATTTGGAAACCAAGTGACATTACGCCTCTAACTGCAATCGCAATGATTAATGTTGCACATGAAGTAATGCGAGACCAAGATATTTTCGTCCCTGAAAATGGTGACCCGTGCGATGGAAATTTCTCAAAAAGGCGATATTGCAAACTGGATGAT
>DTSO01000012.1 GCA_012965315.1 Phycisphaerales bacterium
TGAAAATGGCAACACATTGCAAGCAATGCAGTCTGCTGTAAAAGCACAAACCTTAAGTAACACTCTTGATGAAATAATGTACAACGAAGATGTTCAAGCAGTTCTTTCACAAGCACAACGCGAAGTTGCTTCTCTTAACCAAAGTGAAAATATTCTTACTGCTCAAACACTCCTTTACTATTTGCGCACTTTCTACGAAGGCACATCGAGGAGAGATTTATATGAATTGTGGAATGATCAACTTGAAGAAGTTGCATTGCAAGTTTCACTCTTGCGACAATATGCTCCAGAACATTTACACACGTTATTTGTTGCGCGTGCTGTAATTCTTGGCGATGACCCGCCAGAAGATTACACCGAGCAAGCCGCTGACAATTGGGTTGAGCGAGTCAATGACATTGATGAGCCAATGGTTATTCGTGCACTTACAACTGCCGTAAGTGAACATATCAGTGATGTTGAGTGGGATGAACTAATCAAAGGCGGCCTTAAAGCCATACGAAAACTGGGCGAAATTCCAATAATAGAAGAGACTTTTAAAAATGCATCGGATTCACGATTGCAAGCACTTTGGATTGACGGAGTAAATGAAGAATTAGAAAGTTTTCCGCAATATCTAGAGCATATTTCTGGCAAGAGATTGCTAACACAAATATTCAAAAGACTTTTAGCGTTGAATGCTACAGCGATGGAACTTCCCAAGGGAATGATTCTTCGTGAATTCGGTGACGGGGCGATGGGAAAACTTGATAAGTACAGCGCCATTATTTGGCCAGATGAATCAAGACGATTCCAACAACAAACAGAAGGAAGTTTTGTTGGAGTTGGCATTGTGATTCGTGAAAATACTAAAGGCGAAATTATGGTCGTCAATCCAATCGAAGGTGCGCCCGCCTATTACGGTGGAATTCAACCCGATGATGTTATCCTTGCTGTAAACGGCAAGTCAGCAAGCGGTTGGTCATTGAATGATGCTGTCGATCGAATTACGGGGCCTCACGGAACCGCTGTTAGCATTACAATTCGAAGAGAAACAGAAGAAGAACCTCTCATTATTACACTGACTCGTAATTCAATCAAATTGCATTCAGTTCAAGGGTGGTGGAAAAAAGACTTAGACGAAGAAGGCCAGCCGAATTGGGACTGGTACGTTGATCGCACTAATAAAATTGGCTACATTAAATTATCTGGTTTCTCTGAAGAATCCTACTCAGACATGCTGTCCGCTGTTCGAGAAATGCAAGAAGAAGGCCAACCAAACGGATTGATTTTAGACTTGCGCTATAACCCTGGTGGTCTACTTCCAACTGCACGACAAATTTCAAACTTGTTTGTCAGTTCAGGCACAATCGTAAGTGGCGAGACCGCTAACGGTGAAGAATTGTTTCGTATGCGTGCACGTCCAAATCGTGCATACCTTGCAGACTGGCCAGTTGTCATCTTAATTAACCAAGGCTCTGCAAGTGCAAGCGAAATTGTTGCCGGTTGTGTTCAAGCACATAATGCTGGCATTATTGTCGGGCAAAGAAGTTGGGGCAAAGGCAGCGTACAGACTGTTCACCAAGTTGCCACTGAAGCAAATGTAAAATTAACAACGCAGTACTATCGATTGCCATCCCACGACGGTGGAGTAACTCCTGGCCGGCTAGTCCACAAACGACGTGGCTCCACTGACTGGGGAGTTATTCCAGATGTTGAAGTTACTATGTCGCCAGACCAGATTACAAAAAGTAATAAGTTGCGACAACAAGCAGATTTAATTTTGGCAAATGCAACTGTCGACGAACGTCCTGACATAAATGATTTGATTACGCTTGGTCTAGACCCACAACTTGAAACAGCACTATTGCTTTTACGAGCAAAAATAGTTTCAAGAATGATTGCTGATCATCAACAAGCATCTATCGACTAATTCGCACTGTTCGGCTATCATCATGAGATGCTGTTACAAACACTTGCTCTAATACTTCTATCAATCGCACCCTCATCTGACCATCGCTTTGGTTTAACCGAAGCAATGCCTAGAATTGAAGGGACGATTCGAATTGGTTCATACAACATGTTGAACTTTTTTGATCAAGTAGATGATAAATCTTTACAAGGGGATTACGACGATTTTGGCGATAACCCTGGACCTACTTCTTCGGAACGATGTGAAGAATTAGCAAAAATCATTCGCGAACTAGACGCTGATGTTCTTGCGTTACAAGAAGTGGAAAGCAAAGAAGCGCTCGAGTGGTTTAATAAAAATTACTTACCATCCATGGGGTATACGTATGTCGTTTCTGAAGAAGTTGGATACTACAGAGGTATTGAGCAAAGTCTTTTAAGCCGCTTCCCTGTTTCCGAAGTCAAAACTTGGATTAATGCTGACCTTACAAAGGTAGAACGGGTTGGTGGAGGGTGGACTGATATTCCACCGGGTACAGATGAAATTACGTTCCAACGAAGTCCACTTTGCGTTACCGTTGAAACTCCTAGCGGCTATGCACTAACTATCTTTAGCATTCACCACAAAGCGGGACGTAACGCTTGGCACAGAGAAGCAGAAGCACTCCAAATTATGACGTACATCGAAGCGATGACTGAAATAAATCCGGAGCGTAACATTGCTGTTATAGGTGATTTCAATGCGCAACCCTGGGACCGTTCAGTTCGAATTTATCTTCGAAACGGCATGACCGATTCGCTCGCATTCCGCGCTAAAAATCTTAAATGGGACGACACTTCTCCACTTCGAAAAACACATACTTCTAACCGATTAATCGATTTCATTTTCCTCAACACAGCAGCTGTTGGCGAACTTGTCATTGATAGTGGATTTGTTCTAGGTTCTTCACATCCCGAATACGACTGGCGGAATGATGCTATCCCAGCAGGCTACGCATCTGATCACTGCGCAATAGCAGTTGATTTAGTTCCAAGCGAAGGCAAAGGTGAAACTATTGAAGCAGTTGCATGGCCAGAATCAGCAATCGAAACCGCACTCAAAGCCACTCCAGTCGAGGTTTTAACACCATCCGCTACGCCCTCGAATCCGAATTCAGAGCCAATATCACCTGATGGCGCACCATTTATTGCTTCGAAAAATAGCAAAGTATTCCATAGTGCTGGGTGCAATAATGCTGCACGAATAATCGAGAAAAACAAAGTAGGGTATTCCACATTTAAAGATGCTAGTGGTGCTGGCAAACGCCCAGCAAAATGTTGCAAACCAACCGAATAAATTAGCCAAGGGCTAATAAACGCTGTACCTCTTCAACATCTTTATCACCACGTCCTGAAAGATTTATGAGAAGTCGTTGATTGCTAGGCATTTCTTTAGCCACTCGAATAGCACAAGCAACCGCGTGCGATGATTCAAGTGCTGGGATTATCCCCTCTGTTTCACAAAGTAATTGAAATGCATCCAATGCTTCTTTGTCATCTACTATTTGATATGAAACGCGCCCATCATCTTTCCAAAATGCGTGCTCAGGCCCAACGCCTGGATAGTCCAAACCTGCAGAACAAGAATGAACATTTTGTGTTTGACCATCACAATCTTGTAACACATAACTCAATGAACCATGCAATACACCCGGCTCACCAAGACTTAATGGTGCCGCATGTTGTCCGATTCCAAGACCTGTCCCGCCAGCTTCAACACCGATAAGCTTGACATCATCCTGCACGAACGGCGCAAAAATACCGGCGGCATTTGATCCGCCTCCAACACAAGCAATAATGCAGTTGGGTAATTCTCCAAATGCTACAACGCACTGTTCGCGAGCCTCTTTGCCAATTACCGATTGCAAATCGCGGACAATCAAGGGAAAGGGGTGAGGCCCTACAACAGAACCTAAAATGTAATGCGTTTCTTCAACGGAGCCCATCCAATCACGCATTGCTTCGTTCGTTGCGTCTTTCAACGTTTTAGAACCCGACTCGACAACATTTACTTTAGCGCCAAGCAATTCCATTCTAAATACATTTAGCGCTTGCCTTCGAACATCTTCAGCACCCATGTATACCTCGCAAGATAACCCAAGTTTTGCACATGCAGTTGCAGTTGCAACACCGTGTTGACCGGCACCAGTCTCTGCAATTATTCTTTTCTTACCCATTCTTTTTGCGAGCAGGGCTTGGCCAATTGTATTATTAATTTTATGCGCACCAGTATGTGCTAAATCTTCACGCTTCAACCAAATTTGAGCACCGCCAACATGTTCTGTTAATCGAGGCGCAAAAGTAATTGGTGTTGGCCGTGCAACATAATGTTCGAGTAGACCGTCGAGTTCTTCGTGAAATGCGGAGTCGTCGCACGCTTCCTGCCATGCAAGTGCAAGTTGATCAAGAGCCGCGATTAATGTTTCTGGAACATATCTTCCGCCAAATTGTCCGTACCAGCCATCAAGTTGCGTTGTTGTCATAGGTTCTCCAAATCAATTCGTAAATGTTTTGCGACAAATTCCACTTGCACTTCCTTAACAAAAGCAGATTCTCTTCCAAAGCCAACATGCTCGTAAGGCGCACCGGTTCTATCGAATGAGATAAACTCAATCGTTTCAGGATGCATGCTTTTCTCTTTTAACGCATTCATAAAAGTTTTTTGTCCAGCAAATGGAATCCATTCATCATGTCGGCTATGTATTGAAATAACTGGAATATCAGCCCAATTTTCTACTCTATTCATCGGGTTCACTTCATCAAACTCATCAGCGTTCAAACCTACGCAAATGGGTTTCTCTCGCATTGAACTCAAATCACCAGTCGCTGCTTCAAGTACAGCCACTTTAAATTGATGCGGTCGAAGTAACCGTTGAATTGTTGCCATGCCTCCTGCAGACATTCCACCTATCGCCCCATGTGCAAGATCAAACGAACCATGCGATTCAAGACCATCTAAAACACCATCGATTTCGTCTGCCATTGACATAATGACTTGAAGTACTTGTTGAGGTTCTTGCAATCCTGCATCAAAACGAGCGCCGTGTCCTGGTAAATCTACTGCGCAAACATTAATTCCTCGTCGAATATAACGAAGGTATCTCCCAGGGTCGAGTTCCTTGTCAGCAGTTCGCCCATGCATCCAAAGAATAAATGGTCGAGGTTTCGTGTCGATGCAACTAAGTAAACATGGAACTGCTCCAATAGTAATTTCAGCAGAGACTTCCTTCAATCGCCTCGGCAATGTGTCAAATCGTGATCGCATCATGCGTATCATAGAGCCGCGATAAGCACCAAAGAAGGTATCCTACGCACAATGCTAAAAATACTTGGTGGTCAATTCAAATCGAGAAAACTCAAAACACCTCGCGATAATGAAATCACACGACCATGGACTGGTCGTGCTAGGGAATCTGTGTTTAACCAACTTCGTGGCCATATCAACGATGGCATAATTCTTGACTTGTTCGCCGGCATTGGAACAATGGGGCTTGAAGCCGTCAGCAGGGGAGCAAAAACCGTTGTCCTCGTTGAGCGAGATCGAAAAATTTTCGAAATACTTGAAAGTAATATCGAGACTCTCGGTTGCAAAGAAATTGCAATTGCTATTCAAAATGATGCGTTGTCATCCGTTCCCCTATTACGAATTCCGCGACCGGTTGATGTTGTTTTTATTGATCCACCGTATGTAATGATGAAAGATGAAATAACAAGACAACAAATTTTAGAACAGATACTAAACATAAAACCGATACTCGACCCCGAAGGTCTAATCATACTTCGAAGCCCACTGAATCCAAAACTACTAGACCACAAGATTGACAGCTTTGCTGGACCCGAAATACAAAAAATGGGTGCTGGCATGTGGATTCTTTTTTACGGCATTCCAGCATGAATGAAATATGTCCAATTATTTGTCGTAAAGGTGCAATTGCAATCCTTACAAAATTGCGAGATGCTGGCTTTGAAACGTATTTCGCAGGCGGATGTGTTCGCGATAGATTGTTGTGTGCTGCACCTACGGAATATGACATTGCAACATCTGCAAAACCTGAAGAAATTAAAAAATTATTTCCTAAAGCACGCAGTGTTGGAGAAGCGTTTGGTGTCATGCTCGTTCGAAGCCATGAACTTATGTATGACGTTGCAACTTTTCGTAGTGACGGCCCGTACAGCGATTCTCGACATCCGGACAGCATTCAATTTTCCACTGCAAAAGAAGATGCGCAAAGGCGGGACTTTACTATTAACGGAATCTTCGAAGACCCAATTGATAATGTTTTAATTGACTTTGTCGGAGGCGAACAAGATTTAGAACTACGTCTTGTACGTGCAATCGGTGAGCCCAGAGAGCGATTCGCTGAAGACCATCTTCGGATGCTTCGAGCAATTCGTTTTTCTTCTCGCTTCGAATTTTCAATCGATGTAGATACTGCAGAAGCCATACGCGAACTTTCGAACGAACTAGCGGGTATTTCACGAGAGAGAATTGGCGAAGAAATCAAAAAAATGCTGACCCATCCAAACCGCGGTGTTGCCGCTTGGGAATTGCAATACCTTGGACTTGATCGCATAATTCTATCTGAAGAATCGTGCATGAATGCTCCTACTCGCCTAGGGCGATTAACCACAAACAGCACGTACGCTACAGCACTCGCCGCTTGGATTTTAGATAGGAATGGTAGTGAAGGTGCAATTTTTGAAGTCGCATCACATTGGCGAGAGCAATTACAACTTTCAAACAAAGTCGCAAATTCACTAGAAGAAATTTTACAAATTCACCAGACTCTTTATGCTTGGGAGTCTCTTGGTGTCGCTAAGCAAAAACGGATTGCTAGCGCAATAGAATTTATTAACGCACTTGCCATTATTCAATCAGAAGATCGAGCTACTTTCATTTACATCAAGCGCTGTCTTAGTACTTTAGAAAAGACTGGGCTTGCACCAGAACGGCTAATTGATGGAAATGAATTGATTAAGTCAGGTATCCAACCATCATCAGCGCTCGGAGATATTCTAGAAGCGGTCTATGATGCACAACTTGAGGGCACCATATCGAACAAGAAAGAAGCAATAACCCTTGCCATAGCCATTTATCGTGATTTATTAGACTCGTAAGACCATTGCAGGGGGTATACTAAAGACATGCGAAAACTATCTATATTCATCTATTTATCACTTTGTATGTTGGCAGTTTCTGCCTTCGCAACAACTCCGCAAGATGATGTCTGGTCAGATTCCGTTATCGAGACTGAAGAGGACGGTGTTGCTGTCTTAATTATCCCAATGCACGGGCAAATGCATACCGACATTCAACACGAACTTTACCAATCAATGGTTGACCGTATTAAAGAAGCTGACCCTGATTTAATTATCGTTGAGCTTCTAAGCCGCGATTATAAAAATGAATTCCATACCTTGATGGGCTGGGGCGAACGACTTAACTTTAATAGTTATGACGCAGAAGACATGGTTAAAATCGCGGAAGTATTTCACATACCACTTGCAGATTTTCCACAAGTTGTTTGGGTAGAAGATTCTGCGGGTTCAAGTACAGTACTCGCACTTTCTTGGTCAATTTTATATATGTCTGATGATGCTTATCTGCACTCAACTTATTTATCTTCGGACTTCAACAATATTAATGCTGAAGACACACGAGGTAAAATTCGCGAGTTCCGAATGATTCACACAAAAACGTTAGCCGAGTTTGCTGGCCGAGACCATGCGTTGCTACGAGCGTTTGCTGATCCTGATGTTCCGCTTTCTGGATCATGGGAAGGCAAAGACGTTGTTTGGGCTGACAATCTTGAAGGAGACTTAATTCTCGACCAAGGCGTTGACTACATGCCACACCTCTCTGCAACAATCGCTGCTGAAGTTGGCATTAGTAAAGGAAATGCAAACTCCAGAAACGATGTTTTGCTTTCAGAAGGCATTCGAGTGTATCACTTAGTCGGCGAAGATATCACTGACGAATTAACTGCACACTCTGTCACATGGCGAAAAGATTTTCTTCGTGCAGAAAAAATGCTTCGAGATGGTGAGCAATACGGCGGATGGGCAACAGGCAATGACACCGCAAAGTATCTCCGCAAGCAACTTGCTGAATACAAAAAATTGGTGAAGTTGTTAAAAAAATCATCGGCAGCGGCAACAAGAATCGGTCGCAAGCACCGTATTAGTGTTAAAGCTCTTGAAAAATGGATTGAAGATATCGAAGAAGAACTAGAACAACTCAAAAACGGGGGTCGCGGTAGGGGTGGCGGCGGCGGCGGTCCAATCGGCGGCGGCGGCGGTTAAAACAAGAAAGATATACCATGCAAACAAATTGGATTAAAAACGTACTTATCTGCTCAACATTGTTTATGAATGTTGCATTGTTTAGCGCACCAGTATCTATCACTCTCGAAAATGGGAATGTTTGGACTGGGGAGCTTGACCAAACAGTCACCGTTACAGTCTTAGAAAAAGGTAAGGAAGTTACTGTTGAAGGAACCATTACACGGGCAACCATTGATTACATCATCCTCAATGGCAATCTAGTAATGGTTAGCGACATAGTCTCCATTTCTGGCGGAACTGAAGCACCAGACGCAACGAAAACAAATGCAGAAGAAACCAAGGGCGATGCCGACAAAGAAGAACCCGGTGTCAATAATTCTGTTGTGCATGCAACTGAAGGTGACTTGCCAACCGGCGTATTCGTTTTGCCTTTATACGAAATGGTTGGAACGTATTTCAGACCGCATGAAATCAATCAACTTATTGACCATGTTGATGAAAATTACGGCCCCGGCCAAATCATTATTCTTGATATCAAGTCTGGTGGAGGAAGCGTAAAGGTATGGTCTGACATCCGAGACACTGTATTTAATGCCAGAGATCGTCATAGATTTATCGCATGGATACAAAGTGCTGGTTCAGGCGCCGCCGCGACAGCTTTCCTTTGCGATGAAATATATTACCGCTCCACAGGGTACGTTGGCTCAATCACTATGTATTCCGGAAGTATCGAAAATGTTGCACCAGATTGGCAACTGTACGGTTGGATTAAAGAATTACAAGGCGTCCTCGCTAAAACAAGCCACACCCCAGCGGTTGCAGGATGCATGGTAAAGTCCAGAGAACAATTTTCCTATTCTATCGACCCAGAAACCGGCGAATACACTTACTTCTATGATTCATCGGGTGATCATGTTCTTAGTACTACTGGACAGAACTTAATGCTTTCGCCACAAGAAGCGCTTGATGCTGGATTGAGTGACGGAACTGCTGACACAGGTGAACAACTTGCCAAACTTTTAGATTTAGAAGAGTGGATTGAATACGATACCTTTGGTCGTGACATTGCAAAAAAATGGCAAGACACCCTGAAGGAATTTGAAGAAATTGGCCCAAAACTCCGCGCAGAATTAGGTGGAGATGTTGACGGAAAAACTAGAAAACAACAAATCGGAAATCAAATTAAAGCTGGCGAAGATTTATTACGCTGGGCAAAGAAACTGGGCGAAACTGCAGAATTGATGGGTTTGCATGAAGAAAATATCCTGCGAATTAAAACGGCAATTGAAAATCTTAAACACCTACGTCAAAATTTAAATTAACAAATTCCCTTGAAGTAAGTTAAATTCCAGAGTCGTAAAACTTCAATACTGCAGGGCCAACAACAACTTCTAAGCCGTCTTCTAGGCGGATGGAATTGATTTTTTTATCATCAACAAACGTTCCACCAGTCGAATCCATATCAGAGAGAACTAGTGCGCCGCTTGAATCTTGTTCAATGGTGCAGTGCTCTCTTGAAACAACTCTTGATTTAATTCTTATGTCACAATCTTCGTCCCGACCAATAATTAATTCTTCAAGATCACCTAGGGCGAACTTTCGTAGAACCTTCCCATCAGTTCGGGTACAAATATGTAATTCCATCATATCGATTGGTCTCTTTGTTTATACTTCTTGTTCACCACATTGTGGCATGTAAAACGTGTTTACGCCACTATAACATTCGATAATAAAACAATAAAGTTCCCGACTTATCGGAAGGTGTCCATATTTTCTTTCCCAAGATACAATATAGGTAATGTTATTCCTTGTAGATTTACTTTACATCCTCTTTTTGCCTGTTTTACTCGCTTGGGCTGCTTTGTCACGCATTAAGGGTCATCCACCTCGAAAGGGGCTTAAAGAACGCCTTGGCTACGGTAAAACCCTAGAACCGAGTACCAAACGGGTGCTTTTACATGCCGTATCAGTCGGCGAAGTAAATGCAATTCGAACGCTTGTCGCTGATTTAAAAGAGAGTGAATACGATGTAGTCATTTGTGTCACGACTGACTCTGGAATAAAACGAGCTGAAGAGCTTTACGGTGAATACCATACTGTCACGCGATTTCCACTCGATTTTAGTTTTGCAATCAAACGATTTATCAAACGAGTGCAACCGTCAATCATCGCTTTAGTCGAGCTTGAAGTCTGGCCTAATCTAATTGGCATCTGTAAACAAAAAGAAATTCCAGTTGTTGTAATCAATGGAAGATTATCATTGCGAAGTTATAAACGATACAAATTCGCGAAGTGTTTACTTCGAAAAACATTTTCACGAATCTCCGCGATTGGAATGCAAAACGAAGAATACGCAACGAGAGTACGAAAACTTGGTGGAAAAAATGTTTGCGTTCTTGGAACAATGAAATGGGACAATGCTGTTTTGACCGATTTTGTTGAAGGCGCAGAAGAACTCGCAACGCAACTTGGAATCGACACAACTAAACCTCTTGTTGTAGCTGGCTCGACGGCACCCGATGAACACGCTCTTTTAGCAAAAATAATTCCAGAGAATACACAACTTCTTTGTGCACCACGAAGGCACAATTGGTTTGACGAAGCAGAACAACAACTTGCACCATGCAACCGTAGAACTTCAGAAATTCGCATTAAAACCAACCGTTTCCTACTTGACACAATTGGCGAACTGGACATGGCGTACGCACTTGCTGACATCGTCATAATTGGCAGAAGTTTTTCGCCACTGCATGGTTCCGACCCTGTTCAATCAATTGCCTTCGGAAAGCCAACAGTCATTGGACCAAATGCTTCTGATTTTAAAGACATGGTGCAATTACTCGTTGATGGCAATGGCTTGCTCCAGTGCGACAAAACTGAACTTTCACAAGTTGTAACAGACCTTCTTTCTAATAAAACTAAGTGCGCATCACTCGTGGCAAACGGAAGAGACATCATCCGTTCACAACAGGGTGCTACCAAGGCGTATGAACAACTCATCATGGACAATACTCCAAATGCATGAGCATCAATTATTGCAATCCATTTACGATTCATCAACAACTCTTCAAGGCGTTTCGATTGGCCCAGGAGATGACATGGGCGAAGTTGTCATCGGTAATGAAAAAGTTTTATTTGCGGTAGATCAGTTAGTCGTCGGCCGCCATGTAACGCCCAACACAAAACCGTCACATATTGGAAGAAAAGCAGTCGCAAGATGTTTCAGTGATATTGCTGCTATGTGCGCAACACCAGTTGGATGTTTAATGACTGCATGTGTCCCAGGTGATGCTACAAATGAATGGTGTCAAGAGATTTTTGAAGGCGCAAAACTTGTTGCACAAGAGTGGGGGGGGCCATTATTTGGCGGTGATATAGCACAAAGCGAAGGTCCTGCCGTTTTTTCAATAAGCGCAATTGCAACGCCACCAGAAAACGGTGCTGTCTTGCGTAGTGGCGCACAAGAACACGATTATCTTTGCGTGACTGGCGAACTGGGTAATGCCAATGCAAGCCACCATTTAGCATTCACACCAAGAATTCATGAAGCCCAAGAATTGCTCGCAACGCTTGGTAGTGACTTACATTCAATGATTGATATTAGCGATGGACTTGGCAGAGATGCCTCACACCTTGCAAATAAAGGAATTAAAATCATTATTGACACTACTCTGTTGCCATTGCGCGCAGGTGCAACTGTTGAAAGTGCTCTGTCGGATGGCGAAGATTACGAATTGTTATTTACAAGTTCAACCGTACCGCCAACACATCTTGCAACAGTCATCGGCAAGGTCCAAATCGGCAACAACACAGTTGTTACGCAAAGCGGAGTAGATATTTCTAATTGCGGATGGAATCACGCATGACAATTATGAACAATGAACAAGAAACATTAGATGCTGCAATCAACTTTGCAAAACAACTTACACCGCCTGCCGTCATTCTTCTTGAAGGCGAACTCGGAGCCGGCAAAACTTGTTTTGTGCGAGGAATGTGCGAAGGGCTTGGCGGAGATCCAAGACAAGTGAGCAGCCCGACTTTTTCGATTATGCAAGAGTATGAAGTAGTTTCAGCAGGGCGACTTGTGCATATTGACGCATATCGCCTCTCTGGAGAAGATGAACTAGCGACGATTGGTTGGGACGAGTTGCTTGAAGACAAAAATGTGGTAATCGCTATTGAATGGCCATCACGAATTAAAAATGCTCTTCCACCTGATTCGCTTACTATTCAGTTAGAGCACATTGACATTCAAACGCGTGAATTACTTATCAATGTTTGAGGCATTGTCTTAGCGTAACAAATTTACTCTTCTGGCGACAAAGCATAAATCACGACTCGGTGCCCAACTGGCTCCCAACCATGTTCTTTGCAAATTGTGTTACGCCATTCTATTAATTCGTCAGAAGAAAATTCAATGCGCTTACCAGTTCGCATACAAACCATAGCGTCAATTGGTTTTCGTCCGTAAATTAGTTGGTAGTGTGATTGTTTGCCATCAATCATGACTTCTTGAATGATGCCGGCTTCTCGTAAAAGCTTTACTGTTCGATACAGTGTCGCTTTCGAAACGTTGTATCCGCTGACCCGCATGCTATCCATTAACGTTTCCGCTTCAAACAAGCCATCTTCTTCGATAATTGCGTTCAAGATGTCAGCTCTTTCGGGCGTATATTTCAAATCTTGCGATCGTAAATATCGTCTAAAAACTGAGCATAATGGAGCCATCACATCCTGGTTCATAGAAGTATCTTACCATGTACAGATGGCAAACATTCTTGCATTTGAATCGTTTGATGGCGGTTCGCATAAGCAATTTAGAGAAACAGTAAGTTCGTACTCCAATCACGATTGGACTTGGATCACGAGACCTGCTCATAGTTGGAAATGGCGGATGGTACTCAGCGCACAAGAAATGGTTGAAGATGCAATGCGGCAGGGAGTACAAAAACCTGAAGCCATCTTTTGCACATCATTAACTGATGTTGCCGCACTGCGTTCTTTTTTACCAAGAGGGTGGCGAGACATCCCTGTAATTCTTTACATGCATGAAAACCAACTTGCATACCCAACGAACGATTCGAGAGATGCTTCCTTTGCATTTACAAATCTACAAAGTGTCTTAACTGCAGACCTTGCAATTTTTAACAGCAAATGGAATTTAGATTCTTTCATTAATGGAATTGAAACACTACTTTCAAACTCATGGGACACATCAGTGCATGACATTGGTACAGCAATCAGAAACAACTCCACTGTCGCGTGGGTACCAGTTGAACTTCCACCCTCAGATGTAGTGAATTCGAGAGTTTTACATAACACTGATAACGAAGGACGTAGTGAATTAAAAAATGCGACAACAATTGTATGGCCACATCGCTGGGAACATGACAAAGGTCCTGACAAATTTCTTGAAATCGCTCGTGCTTATTCTGAGAAATTAAATCTTCGCTGGATAGTCCTTGGACAACAATTCAAAGAAGTGCCTGAAAGCTTACAAACATTCCAAAGTGAGTTCAGCGATCGTATCGAGCATATGGGCTATGTCGAGTCGAAAGGGGAGTACTGGAATTGGTTACAGCGAGCTGACTGGGTGTTATCTACCGCAAATCATGAATTTTTCGGCATCGCAGTCGTCGAAGCACTCTTTGCTGGGTGCTTGCCTTGGCTTCCAGAAAAACTTAGTTATCGCGAATTACTGCCAGCTGCCGCTCGTGGACTTTCCCCGGATTCCGTCATTGACTCAGAGCCAATCCGATGCGCCATCCATGAACATCTCTCGATGGCACAGGCAGAGCCAGCATCAAACCGCATCGATTCCTTGATTACAAACGTTATGTAAGATATGCCGTTTGAGTACTAGAAATTATCACCCACGCTCGTATAGTTGCCTAAATTAATACGTAATGATGATTATTTACATTTAAAAAATAGTTTTCCAGTTGGGAATACCTGTTTTTTGTGCAACAATACGGAGTAAGGAGTGAGAACATGCTAATCAAACTATGTGCTATCGCAATTTGCGTATCGTTTACTTTCAATACTTTTGGGTCAGATCCAAAAAATGATTATGTCATCGTAGAAGATCCAACTGCGTTGATTGTCAAAATTCCGGCAAAGCAAAGACCTTTTGCGAGACAAGGTATCGCGGGGATTGGAAAAAAACAAACAGCAAAACCTGTATTTACAATTGAACCAACAGGTGAAAAGGTAATTGCAAAAGATGGAACAAACAATAACTACAATTTATTGGGTGGTGACCGAGGTGCTATACCAATAGATTGCGTTTGTGAAACATTTTTGTACAAAGTTGGCGATCGAGTTGTTTCGCTCGTTGATTCTCCAGATGGCAATACCCAAATAATGATTGGATCAATGGGAACGTTGGTGTGTGGAGATTTAGTAAATGCATGGAATTTACCACTCTTAGTTGAATGGGATGACATTACAAATGGCCATGACGGCTATAATTGGTGCGATTGTGGGGCTAGCGGGGGGAATCCGGGCAGCACTCAGTGTTGGCTCGTTCAATGTGATTGGGTTGAGATTGTTGACCAAACACTCGATTGTGTCTGTGCATCCTTATACACAGTTGGAGATAGAGTTCGATTACTTATAGATAATCCACACAAAGCACCAGGGTTATTGGCTGGCGCTTCGGGAACCGTCGTTTGTGGATGGTCTTCCTACAACCAACCGTATGTGCGATGGGATAACTGGGACGAAGGTAACGAAAATGCAGATTTTTGGTGCGATTGCGAGTCTGAACCAGACATTGGACTTACAAACCAACTGCCCGTCTATTGCGATTGGTTAGAACGTATCCCTGAAATTGATTGCGTTTGCAACGCCCAATACTACAAGGGAGACCGAGTCCAACTCCAAGTTGATAATCCACATGACACTTCACTTCTTACAGGAGATTTAGGGACTGTTGTCTGTGGTTGGGATACTACAAAGTATGGCGAACAACTCTTCGTCCGTTGGGATAATTTCAACGAAGGACATGAAAATTCCCAGTATTGCAGTTGCGAAACTGATGATTCTTTAGGCATTTTTAATATTAGTGCAGTCCAATGCGATTGGGTACTTGCTGCAAACAATAATTGTCCAGAAGATCTTAACTCGGATACTACTGTCAATATTGCGGACATCCTTGCCCTCATTGCAGCTTGGGGTCCGTGTGGAACTTGCGACGAAGATATTAGCGGGGACGGCAATGTCGATATCAGCGACCTTTTAGCACTCATGGCAGCTTGGGGAATATGCCCAATTGAGTTCAACCCTGTTGGTGCTTGCGTGCTTGCACAATCTCAAATTTGCACCATCGTAAGTGAAGTCTCTTGTTTTGGATATGGCGGTATCGGGTGGGCAGAAGGCGGTTCATGCGTTGATACAGACCTTGACAGAATTCCAGACGTTTTTGAACTTGGGGATTGTTCTGTACCAAATGCTGGTTACGCCGGTAGTTTTTACAATGTCAGAGACTCTGATAACGATGGAATAAATGACGGTGACGAAGTGTACGGAACACTCGATGGGTTAGACCTACCACTATTTGGTTGTAACCCATGTAGATATGACATACTTGTTGAAGTTGATTGGGTATTTGGCACTGGAATTCCTGCTGATTCCTACAAATTGCATGCTAATCAAGCAGCCAATGTAGTAGCTTCTTTTGCAAATGCACCGTTGTGGAATTTCAACTGGACAGTGGGAGTAACTCTGCATCTTGACTATGGACAATATCCTTACAATGGCGGCAATAGTGTCGCAGACCCAAGCGGTAACGATGTTGTAGATATGGATACGTGGGGCCTTGATGGCTCAGAGTATCAAGCGATCAAAGATGCTAACTTTGCAGCAAATCGCGATGGATATTTCCATTATTCTTTATCCGTTTGGAAATTTAGTCTCGCGGGTGTGACCTATACATCTTCTGGAGTTTCTGAAATCAATGGAGATGATTTCATTCTTGCAACAGGGCAATACTTCGTCGGTGACGATGATCGTGTCAGCAACACGTTCATGCACGAACTTGGGCATAACTTGAATTTACGCCACGGTGGATTTGAAAACTTAAACTACAAACCTAATTACAATTCTGTCATGAACTACAGGTACCAAATGTGCGGCGTTGATGTTGATGGCGATACATTCCCTGACTTAGTACTCGATTATTCAAGCGGTAACTACATCGATTTAAACGAAAGTAACCTAAACGAAACAATCGGCGTAACAGGCGTTGGCCCAGCGATTGACTGGGACTTGGATGGCAACTCGAATGAGACCGGTATAAATAGAAACATCAATTGTAAAATCTGGGATGCATGGAATTGCGGGCCCTATGCCTTGACCACTAAAACTTGTGGTTCTGGCAGCAATTGTGGGGATAGCAGTTGCAACGTCATAAGTGATTACAACGACTGGTTAAATATCGTGTACTCAGGAATCTCGGAATCTGATTTTGCCCCCAAAGAAATTATTTACTGCGGACCTGGAGAAAGAATTCCAATAGGCAACTGAATTACGAACACATTAGTTGTTTTATGATTCGATTTTAAATTGCTGGATACCATCTTGTTATGCGTATTGAACCTTTCATTTTCGTTTGTATTGCAATATCCGTTCCCATTGTCGGCATCACACTTTACAACGCAATCAACGGACCAAATGCAAAACGAATTGTGCTGATTGATAACACTGGGAACTAAGTTCAACAATGGATTGACTCAGAGCCAATCCGATGCGCCATCCATGAACATCTCTCGATGGCAAAGGCAGAGCCAGCATCTACACGAATTGATACGCTTATTTCGAGTGTTCTATAGTTGTTGCTCACTGAAAATGCACCAAAAGTCCACATATGGTACAAATTACATGGAGGCTACTACTTCGTGTCCACTGAAACATATAAACTATTTGACGATTTGAACGGGGTTGATGAAAATATGGCCACACATTTGCGGGGCAAGGGGATCCGAACAAAAGCGGGAATCACCACTGCGAATCCAAAAAAAATGTACAGCAGAGGTTTTCCATTGCATAGTGGAGTTGGAGAGACCACACAATAAAAGAACGTCAATCGAATTTACAGAGTTTCAGTAAACACTAAAAAGGAGTGACAATATGTATTACGTAGAAGAAATTGTGGACAGGACATTTGAAAACTGGAGCACGATGCTCGGCGCGAAAGACCATTCATTTTGGTCAAATTCTGAAATTGAGATGAAACCAACAACAGATGCAGATACATCTTCAACAACAAGCACGCCTGCAGAAACGCCAGCATGGGAGCCAACTGTCACAAGTGAGTGGAATGAAGACACGCAAATTCAAGACGCAACTCCATCAACTAGCACTAGTGAATCGACGAGCAGCACGGACCCTGTGCGTACCACATTGCAAGATTTTAAAGAAACAGTAAGCGAAACGCTCGACGACATCAATCCGTTTTCAGATAGAGATCGAGAATAAGGCAAAGAGAATTCTATTCTAAATTTCAATCGCATCTATAGCATACTGATATACATGCATAGTACCAATAAGCTTTCGCTCGGAGCCAGTTGCTTCGAATAGTTGTTTTGTCGTGAGTTTGTCCGCACAAGTTTTACATCTAACAAATAGATACACAGAAAACCCCTGATTGCAGGGGTTTTCTTTTGCAATAAGAGTTTTACATAACTGAATCCACGCTGTTATCTCGCTGTTAAACAGCGTTGGCTGTTCTTGATAGCACCACCCTATTCCGCCGATAATACATATTATGTAAAACTCTCAATATAACTGCGTATGGCTGCTAAACAGTCATATAGAGTCTCACTGATTAGTTTTGGGGTTTAATGCTAGCAATCCATAGTTGAGCTCGGTTATATGCAATT
>DTSO01000013.1 GCA_012965315.1 Phycisphaerales bacterium
CTAAGTCACCTTCGCCAAGTAAATTAAAACCTTTTCGTACTAATAAGTTTGCCCCAAGCGTTAGATCATCTATTGCAACTGCAATGACGGAATCTCCAATTGGAGATTGCTTAATGAGTGAGTAGATGAACAGGATGTTCAATTCTGCGCCGAGCAAATATAAACACATATCAGCGAGGGAATGTGAATCGTCAATCACTGAAACGATTACATTGGTTTCAGAAAAAGCAATTCCAAGATCTCTCAATAAGTGCCTTGCTGCATCTGCGTTGTCAGGAATCATTCTGATTACTGCATGGTCTGATGAGTCAATGACATTTAATCCCATTACATGCACGTGAGATGAATCGTCAAAGTGACGAAGCAAATCAAGAAGTCTGCCGACTCTATTCTCAAGGAAGACGCTAAATTGACGTACAGATGGCGCCGAGTATCCTTGCATTGTTTCTGATGGTACTTGTGACATAAATGTACTACCTAATTATTCGTTGGAATTTAAAGTTGGCTTTCTGCCGGAATTCAATTTTGTATTTGATTCTGAACTGGTGCTTTCATTGGCTTCGCCAATTTTTTCTGGATTATATTCGTGGTCACGCGTATTTGAAATGACTATTGTTACGATAGTGTCATCTTTTTCAATCTCACGATTGATTTCTAGACCTTCAACAATTCGACCAAAAACGGTATGTCTGCCATCAAGGTGGGGTGTAGGAACGTGTGTCAGGAAAAATTGACTTCCGCCTGTATCTGGTTCAGCGGTTTTCGCCATTGAAAGAGTTCCAGCAAAGTGCTTTCTTAAATTATCACCGTCGAGTTCGTCTTTAATGGTGTAGCCGGGACCGCCTGAACCAGGTTGACCGATTGCACCAATGCGTGAATTTGGATCACCACCTTGCGTCATAAATTTTGGAATGACGCGGTGAAAGCGTGTTCCATCGTAATATCCGCTTTGTGCAAGTGAGACAAAGTTCGCTACAGTGTTGGGCGCTTGGTCTTCAAATAGGACAATTTTGATTTGACCTTTTGTTGTCAGGATTGTTGCAATTGGAAGATCGCCATTTATTTCTTCTGATGCTCGAATAGCAAGTTCCGCACTAAAAAGTGCTGTTTCAGTTTCGTACAGTGATTTGTTAGTCGTCACTCTTGTAGCAAGTGCAGTGTCTGCCTCAAGTGTTGCACTGTCGATTGATTCTAAAGAAGCGATAGCATCATCAAAACGATTATTGCAATACAGTAAGTTTGCATGCAGCTCAATTAAAGATGGTGAGAGCAATTCTTCAGTGCTGAGTTTTTCAATTTCAAGAATCCCATCTGAAAAACGATTCGTGCTTTCTAAAAATTTAATCCATGCGATTGCAATGTCTGGCGTATTTGGAAATTTAGCAATAAAATCTACGTAAATCTGTTCAGGATTCTCGTCAGTTTCTCTTAATTTAAAATCAAGCCAAGCAAGTGGGATGTTTTCATCTTCTGGCATCATCTCTGTAAGTTTGTTGAACAATGGGTTGCAGTTATCCTTGTCATCTAGCCAAATATTCATCTGCAATTCTGCAGCAACGAGTTGGAAATTGTCATTTGTTGCATTCCAATCTCTAATTTCATCTCGTAAAACAGCAATACTTTTCAGATCACCAGGAGCAAGCCCACGTTGATTTTGAATTGATATGAGGAGATTTTGGTACCGGCTTACCAAAGCGTCCGAAGTGTCGGTCATGGCAAATGTAGTGATAGTAATGAGTAAGGCGAAAAGAGTTGAACTGAGCATTGTGGTTTCCTTTGACAATTTAGGTAAGTAAGCAGGATAGCAATCTTGACCTTGGAGAAATTAAAAGTAAGGTCTTTTTTCGTTTTTTGAAGAGAATGTATTGAAATTAATCGGATTTTGGTTATTATTAATACATCGCAATAGCGACTTACTTTGCCCCCGGAAGGGCTCGGTGTGGTTCTTTGAATCCGCCGGGCCTTTTTAATGCCCATCGCTATTTATACTATTTTTTATTTCTATAGCTTTTTATTCCCTGTGAACTGTGGAAAGCGATTCGCTTTGTTAGTTCAATTGTTTGCAAAAAATAAAGGCCCGGTAGACGCAAGCGCCATACCGAGCCCTTTCGGGGGCATATATTTAGTGCGTTAATTATAGTGTAAATCACACGAAAGTGTGGGCTAGTGTTCGCGAATCCCTGCAGTAATTGCGATTGCAAGTGCGTCAGCCACATCAGGGGGTTCTGGGGTCTTGGTAAGACTCAATAATCCCATAATTGCGTGCTGAACCTGGTCTTTTGTGGCATTCCCGTTCCCCGTTACGGACTTCTTAATTTCAGTTGGCGCTAATTCTATAAGTGGAATGTTTGCTTGTTCACCAGCAAGCAAAATTACACCACGGGCATGTCCCATAATCGTAGCAGTTGAAGGATGAGATTTATGAGTGAAGATTGTCTCTACGGCAATAAGTTCAGGTTTATGTTCTGAGATTATTTCACTGAGATCATCATGTAGTTGTTTGAGGCGGTAAGAAATTGATTTATCAACGTCGAGCCGAATTGCGCCGGCTTCTAAAATTGAAGGTGTTATGGAGTTGCCAACAAAAGATAAACATCCATAACCAGCAATTCGTAATCCCGGGTCAACTCCTAAAACCCTCATGTTGTTTGCGTGTCTTTATCAATCAAACCATCTTTAAGATGAATAACGCGTTGGCATCTGTTGCCTACTTCTTCATCATGGGTAACCACTATTGTCGTTAAGCCTTCATCGTGAAGTTCATCAAAAAGTTTTAGTACATCGCTACCAGTTTGCGAATCTAAATTTCCTGTTGGTTCATCCGCTAACAAAATTGAAGGTTTTGTAACAAGCGCTCGAGCTATCGCTGCCCGTTGTTGTTGCCCGCCAGATAATTCACCTGGCTTATGCCCAACACGATTTGATAACCCGACGAGATCGAGCATTTCTAAAGTTCGCCTGCGCCGTTCATTTGGGTGAATTCTTTGATAATAAAGTGGGACTTCGATGTTTTCTTCGATTGTAAGTTGTGGAATCAGGTTAAAAGATTGGAAGACGAAGCCGATTTGCTGCCCGCGTATTTTTGAAAGTGTCTCATCATCCAACTTTGCAGTTTCATTTCCATCAAGGGTGTAAGTTCCTGAGGTTGGTTGGTCGAGGCATCCTAAAATGTTCATTAAGGTGCTTTTTCCAGACCCTGAGGCGCCCATGATTGCAAGCGATTGGCCACTTGGGATATCCAAATCGACTCCACTCAGAGCATTTACAAGCACAGAACCATCTGGTTTGAAATAAACTCGCTCTATTTTTCGAAGTTTTACAACTGTAGCATCGGTAGGCATGGATACATCCTACGCTCTGCTCTACACTTCGGGTATGCCACAAGAATCTTTTGATGAACTAAGGACTAAATTCAATGTAATTCCCGTTGTAAGGCGAATATTGTCAGACCATTTAAGCCCTGTGCTTGCGTACCGACGCTTGGTTGCAAGCGATGACCGGACTGCTCCGAGTTTTTTGTTTGAATCAGTCGACAATGGAAACGAAGTTGGTCGTTTTTCTTTTTTAGGGGCTGATCCCGTTCTAGAATTGGTTGCGTATGGAAATGAAGTGTGCATAAAGAACCATGAGCTCGGAACAGAGGAAAAACAAAATTCCGAAAACCCACTCGAACTAGCTAAAACGTTATCCAAAAATTGGAAAGTTGCTCCTCCCGTAACAACGGGCGATTTACCATTGCCAAGTTTTACAGGTGGTTGGGTCGGGTACGCTGGCTATGACACTGCTCGATTTTCGGAAATAGAAGCGTTGTCATTTGAAAACGCGCCAAAAGACGACCGAAACCTTCCTGACTTACACTTTGCTTTATACAAAACAGTAGTCGTTTTTGATCATGTCGCAAAAGTTGTGCATGTAATTCACAATGCGATAGATTTAGAAGGCGAAAATGAAATTGCATGGGATTGTGTAAACGAAGAACTCGACCGCGTCGTCGGTTCGCTCCAGCGTGATGGCGAGAACATACCAGTTGGAACAATTTCGATTGATTTAAGTACGCCACCGCCAGTCCCTTCAAAATCAAACATGACACAGGAAGAATTTGAAGAGGCAGTCTTGAAGTGCAAAGAGTACATTGCCGCTGGCGACGCTTTTCAAATAGTTGTTTCACAACGGTTTGAACATTGGTCAAACGTAGACCCATTTGAAATATACAGATCATTACGAGTAGTCAACCCAAGTCCGTACATGATTTACTTGCAAGCGGAGGAAAGTATTCTTGTAGCATCTAGCCCAGAAATTCTTTGCCGATGTAGAGACGGTCAAGTAGTAAATCGACCACTAGCAGGAACACGGCGACGGGGCAAAGATGAATCTGAAGATAACGCTTTGGAAAAAGAATTACTCGGTGACGCAAAAGAAAAAGCAGAGCATGTAATGCTTGTTGATCTTGGTCGTAATGATTTAGGAACTGTTTGCGAACTGGGTTCAATCGAAATTGAACGGGTAATGGATATTGAGCGATATAGTCATGTTATGCATTTAAGTTCCACCGTAGTGGGCAGACTTGCGAAAGGCAAAGACTGTTGGGATGCACTAACAGCAACATTGCCAGTTGGAACTGTAAGTGGAGCACCAAAAATTCGCGCTATGCAGATTATTGACGAGCTTGAACCAACACGGAGGGGTCCTTACGCAGGCGGAATTGGCATGATTGGGTTTAACGGTGATATGGATATGGCAATTGCACTCCGCACGATGGTGGTACCTACAGCGAAGCGAAAAAATTCTCAGTGGAGGATTGATATACAAGCCGGCGCAGGAATAGTAATGGATTCAGTGCCTGAATTAGAGTGGAAAGAAACAATTAACAAGGCGGCAGGGCTTGGCAGGGCGATTGAGTTAGCTCAGTCTGCTTTTCCATCTGTTGATAGGTAAACTATTCACTTATGAAAGTAGATGGTAAGCCGATTAGGCGAAGAAAACGAATATGGGTTTTCATTGCATTGCTTCTTTTACCTTTCGTGTTGCTTTTTCTTTTTACGCGTTCTTTTCTTTTATCTGTAATAGTTTCAATATTGATTTCAAATTCTATTACTGGCGAAGTGGTAGTTGGTGAAGCAAGTTGGGACTGGTCGGGAAAATTAGATTTAACAAATGTGCGTATAGTTGTTCCAGAAATTAGGGGCGTTGCTTCAGAAGTAATTTCAATTCCAGCAGTTGAACTTGAATTCACTTCTATTCTTCCGTTATCTTTAACATCATTAAAGTCAATCACAGCTGATACGATTGTAGTTCGAATTGCAGAGTCTTCTGAAAATTCTGGCGATTACAACATTTCGAGAATTATTGCACTACCTGAAACTAATAGTAGTGGCGTAGAAACAAATAGCAATTCTGCGGATAACTCTGAATTTCCAGAAATATATATTAATAGCCTTGTA
>DTSO01000014.1 GCA_012965315.1 Phycisphaerales bacterium
GGCACAGGGGTAGACAATGACCAAGCGGTATTGGCTGTAGGAGAATGCCTCGGTATCGAAGTGATTGAAATGGACATGAAAAAAGAGGGCGCTTTTAAATTAAATAGATCCTTTGATGGCTTATTTTGCAAATTTTCCATCAATGCCTTTTGGTCACCAACCCCAGAATTGCTTGAATGCCAAATTAACGATCTTTGTGCGCTCTTGTCCGAAGACGGGTGGGGTTGGATTGCTCCTTGGAACGGTGTGCCCAAAAAGATGGTGAAAGATAAAAAACATATAGCAAAAATGCTTGAAGCGCAACGAAAAACATTTATCTCAAACGGTTGGTTGGCGAGAGACTTGGGAAAATCTGAAGTAACACATTATGGCGTCAATGGCACAGTTGCCAACAATGTGCTCTTTTTGAGAAACGTGTAATGAGCACGGATATTCAAATTTTAAATCGTTTTTTTGTAAAAGGGTTAAGTCGTTCGGGCGGAACACTAATGGCGACGATACTTGATGCGCACCCAAATATTTCTATGGGCTATGAATTGTATGAGCATCTTTTTGAACCTAGGCCCGAGGAGGGGCTGACAGATATTCAAGAATTAATTACTCAAGTGAGTCGCACTATTCCCAAAAATAGTTGGCTTAAATCAAAGCAGACGCCTCCCGTTAACCCCCAAGTGGTAAAACTACTTGCAAGAATTCGAAGAGGCGGGGTAAATGAAGAAACCTTTTTGTTAATTCTGGAAGAATTTGCACTTCAAGGCGGTGATATACGTGGTGTAGGAGAACGCTTACAAATACTCGAGAACACCGTGCGTTTTAAAATGGAGAAAGAAGGTAAAACAAGTTGGGGAGCGAAAATATCTAAACGCCTTAAAGAAACGGCAATCCTGTGGCCAGAATCATGCTTCATATTTATGATGAGAGATGGTAGAGATATTGCAGCCTCTAGAAAAAACAATGGCAATTTCAAACACACGATTGAACAGGTTGCACTGGGATATGCCAAGCAAACTAAAAAATTTAAACAATTTGCTAAACATTTTGGGTCAAAAGCGGTGTTTGTTCAATATGAGTCCCTTGTTACTGAACCTGAAAATACACTTCGATCATTATGTGAATCAATAAACCTTGAGTGGTCGCATAAACTCTTAAACCACAACAAAGAAGATTTGACAATTTACAAAGACCCCGCAGGGCACCTGTCTGCAAAACAAATCAAACAACCAATCAATTCGAACAGTATTGGCCGCTGGAAAAAGGATTTAACTGAAGCCGAGGTTTCCGGGTTCGAACTGGTTGCTGGGGATACCCTTGAAGAATTTGGATATAGTTGCACTCGAATATTCTAAAACATGCCGCTATAAATGATTCATGAAAAAATCATTTATAATTGATAGAGTATTCTGTTAACCCTAAAACAACATGTGCGACAACACGAACTCTATGAGTTACGTCTTGACCCCCCGGGCGGTAGTATAAACGCCTATCCACAAGGTATTCTTTGCATAGCGATGCGAAAAGTTTTGCGCTTAATCCATCAGCCCTACCCATTAGATTCTCAAGTTTAGTTGCAACATATAAGGCATGTCCTATCGCGAGCACTCGTGCTTTTTTGTGTTTCCTTGAGTTTGCACATTCTGCGCTTGAAAACTCGTAAAACTTTCCATCTTTATAAAACCTGCCGAGGGTTCTGTATAAATCTTCATATTCATACTCGCAGCCTAAAGAACCACCAAACAACTTATAGTCCATTAAACCGTGGCATACAAAAGCTTCATGGAGAAAATCATTGGTTTTATTTGTTTTGCCTTTTGGTATTTTTTCCCCAAAATAATTCCACCCCAAAGCCCCATCGGATTGAAATTTAATGGCAAGCAACTGGTTGATAGCCATGTCAGCCAGTTTGTTTAGACCGGAGCAGTCTTTACATAAAGTAGATACACGCTGTAATTGCCCCCCCATCAATGCTGATGCGTTTGTTACATGAAAACTATGCTGTTTTAACGATGAATACCAGAACACAATCCCCGAGTCAGTTTTATCGAAACAATTGTTAGCAAAGTAATTAGCGCCATTAACTGCGGCTTCTTTTGCCCTCGACCTTAAAGCATCGTCGACGATCGGTGAAACAGCAAATTCGTGCATTGCCTGCAACGCTTGGCACGTTGGCACACAGAAAGCCGTATTTTCTTTGACTGGAATTTCGTCTTCCCAAATCTTTCTCGGATATGGCAAGGTCCAAAGCGGCCCACCCGTGCTGGCACAACCAACATTATCCAGAAGCCATTTAGCACAATTTACTGCACGGTCGAAGCAGGCGCTGTTATGGTTAATCTTGTTGAGAGAGCTTCTTGATAACTCCGCGCTTGCTAGAAGGGCGTATGCAGGCGGCCAGTGTTTGTGTTCACTTTCTGAATGGACATCACATCCATAACCGAGGTGTTCTTGGTTTAGCGTGCCAATAATCCCGTCAACTAAAACTTGTGGCGGAACCTCTAATTTTTCGCTAGATACACCGCGAGAAAAACATTTAAGAATCTGATGGAACATAATTAGTTACAGTTGACAATTTACCCTTGCAGTCAGGTTGTACAGTCTAGTTGTTCTACAGTCAACTACAATTTCGCAGCCTTTATCTTCAAGCATTTTTCGAGCCTGATCAACAACCAACTTACCTTCGCGGTGATGTCGAGAGACAATGTTAATGTAGCGCACTCGATGAAAATTTCTCTGAAGTCCTTCGATTGCTTCAATTTCCGCGCCATTTAGTTGTAAATTAAGGAAATCCACCGCTTCTAACCCAAAATCATCAATGATAGTATCTAGAGATTTTGCGTTAACTGTATCGTTTGCTTCAAACGAGAGTTCATCCGTATCCACGATAGTGTGTTTCATACGAGTTTTGCTCATGAGTAAGAGCTTTTCATCTTTGTTCCAAACCGCACAATTAATTGGTTTTGCAACCTCCCCGAGTCCATTTTCATCAATGTTTCTACATAGAAGCCGGAAGTTGTCGGGACTTGCCTCAATTACTATCACCTTTCCTGATGCTCCAACCCGCTGGGCAAAGCTAATGGCCTTATAGCCAACATACGCGCCGGCTTCAATAACAACTCCACCCTTTCCCGGTAGAAACTTATCGCCCGGAAAACGGCAAGTGCCATGAACAAAACTTCTATTCAAGGCAGACGCAGCAAAAAAAGTATTGGGCGTGTATAGTTTTTTTGATTTATCTCTCATTAACCAGTACATAGCGGTGTGTTTTTTAGAACTCTCCCAATCGTGAAAGACCAACCCCTCACGGGTGGTTATTTTAAAAGTGTTGCAAGAAGTTCTCTCTACATCAACTACCACATCATTATCGCCACTAGCAAAATCTAACCGATCCAGATTTGAAGGTATTAAGTTAAAACCACTGGTTACAACACGGGAAACTGTCGCTCCAACGCCTTCATTCCGAAGTTCAGACAATCGAAAAAGTTTTTCGCTCTCCTTGTCATCGCCTAAAAGGCAAAAAATATGTTTTCCTATTTTTGCAGCAATTTTTAGTCTATTCAGAAAACCAGTTTTTTGAGGAGGACCGATTATTTCAGGAATTTTTTGATTGGTAGTAATATCGGGTTTCTGAGCCATTGTTTCGCCCCATTCTAATGAATTTAAAATTAATCTACAGTGAATTCCATAATTATGTATGTAATTCACAGCGGCTGACATGGATTGCGGGGGAACTAGTAAAATGCCCCCGATGACATTTCACAATTTGCTATTGAATATGTACGATGCTGTGAAAAAAATACTTTTACGAGATTGTCCGAAACAAGCGCCTCTAAACGAACACGGGCCGGACAACTGCGCACAATTACATCTGCTTTTCTCGCGCCCGGGGACCCTTTTTTGTGCTGGTGAACCAATAATAGTTTCAGTCTTTAACCCAGACAATATTCCCATTGAAGTAGTTGTTATTAAAAAAAATGATGGAAACAAAAACACGCTTGTAAAAACCATTGCTTGGACAAGCAACCCCGTATCGCTCAAACTAGACTTTGTGGTGGGCGATTTTCAAATAGTTGCTCGTGAGCTCAACCCACATAATGCTGTCCCGATCCGGTCTAATTCGATTTCCATGAGAATAGTTGAGGAAACCGAAGAAAACCTGTTGCTTGTTGAGAAAAATAGAGTCTCAGAGCACAAGATTCAATGTGCAATTCAATCATCAAGCAATGGCGTTCTCACCTTGCACAATCCATGGATAACACCAGGGAACTCAAACTTTCCAGCAGAGGGTAAGTGGTTTCCAACATCGGTTTGGGAAGGGTGCACATCACTCTATAACGAGGAGCAAAATTATTACCTTGACCCTCAACTGTATTTAATTAATTCAATTAAACAATTAATAGACAAGGGGTTCAATTTCATTACTTGGCATCAAGTGTTGGATAATCAAGTTGACCATAACCAACCAAATATTCTTTTGCAGTTCGACGTGGATGCAGGCAATCATTCTATATACCCACTGCTAGACAAGCTTGTTGAGTTGGGTGTAAAGGCAACCGTTATGCTGCATTGGCGAGCAAGGCACTGGTACGTTTATGATTTTAAAGACATGGATGTGAAGCGGTTTCAAAACCTTGAAAGTTTGGGCTGGGCTTTTGGTTATCACAACAACACGTTGACAAATCTAATTGGCTACAACAAAATTAACAAGTTCGGTGACGAATTACTCTCAGAAGCAACCACGGCTATGTCTAATGAGATAGAGCAACTGCGAAAGTATCTTACTATTCGCACTATGACGCACCATGGAGGTAATGTGATTAATTACAAAGTGCCAATTCCAGTCGACGCTAATATCGTTTGTGTAGATAGGAATTTTTCACCAGAACTTTGGAAGTTGGTTTCCCGCTCGTTTAGCGATGGTAGTTTTACTGCTCGCCCAACATCACTTCATTCCTTCGTCGATTCAATGTTGCCCGAAGAAAAACTCATTTTTATGCGATGTCACCCCTTTAAATATGGAAATTATCCAAAAGGGGTTGATGCACAACAAATTACTGAATCGGCAGCAGATGTCCCAAGGGCTGATAAATTAATATCAAGAATACAGAAAGGTGAAGTGTTAAACAACATCGAAAAACAAACCGCATGGCTATCAAATCGAAGCGAATCCAGAGGCGGCGTGCAACTCGGCTACGCAACACTAGAAAAACCACTCAGTTCACAATTTGTAAGTAGCCATGACTTTGAATCAAAAACAAAAGCCCTTCGTGCACGAAGAAGGCCAGGCTTTTTACGGCAATATCCATGGGCAGATGGTGACCCTCGCGTTATTTGGTGGCGCATACTTGCAACATTTTGCAGAGGGGGAGAAGTCTTGAATGTAGGTGCGATGCCCCCAGAGCAGAAGGATGAAACCATTGCTTTCCTAAAACCAAACAGCAATCTTCTTGAGGTTGACATTGACCCAGGTCGTGAGCCCGATATTGTTGCAGATTTTTGCAACCCCTCACGATGTGTAGACACTGCTTTTTCTTGTGTTTTGTTAAATGGGTTACCGTATTTTTCTGATCCAAAAGCAGCAGTAATGAACGCGATGCTGTACTTGCAATCTGGTGGATCTCTTCTCATTGGAGCAGCTGCAGCAAGCCATCCAGAACGAGGTGGGCTGTTTCGTCCAACCGACCGACCAATTTGGAGGTTGGGAAATAAAGAGAAAGACGGCGAAAGCCTCTCACTAAAAACTACTCTATGGTCGTTTGATGATGAATCAATAGACCAGTTAATGTCTGGTTGGTCTGGCTCGTGGAAAGCAGAGTTTATGTCACACTATTGGTTTATCGTTGCAGAGAAGAGTGACAATGGCTGATTTTAAATTCTTTATTATTCCACGCAGTCGAACTGGCGGCACGTTGTTAGCAACAATGCTTAATGCTCACCCAGAGGTTTCGATGGGATATGAAATTTATCCGGACCTTTTAATAGGCGCAGATGGCAACCCATTTTTGTCCACCGAACTTATTCAAAGATTGGATAATTCTAGGACGGCAGATAATGAGCAATGGGTAAAATCATTGGAAATTGATAATTTCCGAACTTTTGCTTCTCGTGCGCGGCGTTCTGGATTAGAACCACAAACCCTTATAGATATCCTCATCCAGTTTGACAGCGAAGGCAATAGCCTTGAATTAATTTCAGGTAGAATGGATTTCATTGAAGCGCTGTTAAACAGACAAGCGTACGAGGTGAACAAACCATTTGTGGGTGGAAAGATGCGCGTTGACCCAGAAATTCTTTTTGCTCGTCACCCAGAAGCGTTGTATTTCATGATGCTACGAGATGGCAGGGATGTCTTAGACAGCAGATTAAGGGTGGGTAAATTTAAGACAACGCCAGAATCGTGCGCGATAGAGTGGAGTGAAGATATAGTTGGGTTTGAAAACTTTCTCAAGAAAACTGGTGCTAAGGGATGTTTGGTTCCATATGAAAAGCTAGTTGAAAATCCAGAAAAGGTATTATTCTTGATTATGGAAATGGCAGGACTTGAATTCCATCCTCAAATGGTAGATTTTGCAAATGCTACCCAACCGCTTTTTAATAGCTCTCACGGACACCTATCATCCAAACAATTGTCAGAAGGATTAAGTACTACATCAATCGGAAGATGGAAAAACGGTTTGTCTTCACAACAACTCGAAGAATTTATGAGTGTTGCCGCAGATCAGATGATTCGATTTAGCTACATTTTGTGATTACTTGAACCCCTTCATTGACCAATAGCGTGGTTGGATTGTAGAATGCGTGGAAGCAAAAGAACTTATAGGTGTCTGTGGACCAGATGATTCGACTTGTTTCCGCGCGGAGCTTTCTCAAGACTTTGGTTGATAAGATGATACATTGGCATTTTAAATTTATCACCCCATAAAAAACACATATAAAAACACAAAGGAATATCGGCAATCCAAAACAAAAAATCCTATAACAAACACCTATTTTACCTGGAACAATATGAAAATTTAAGACATAGGTTTGACTGGTTCGGAGTCGTTCTGATTATACTGACTGCCATCAGCACGGCTCTAATGCTATTGCTCGACGATTCGCCTCTTCAGTGGTTTTTAGCAGGCAGTGCATTCATATTCTTTCTCGCCTCGATAAGCGTTGCAACCCTAGTACTAGGCGATAGTCATTCACCCATCGATCTCGAACATCTAAACCCAGCGACCTTCCCCCACCAGGAGGAATAACAATGATGGATTCGCAACAAAAAAACAATTTTGACAACAAATTATTTGGGTTTGCGATAAATGCTGTTTTCACTAATGATGCAACAAAATTGTCAGATTGTCTAGACAAAATATCTTCTCAGGATCTACTAATTCCACTTTTACGGACGGCTATGATTCAGCCACACAAAAAAACACTTTGGTATCAGCAATTGTTAATGAAATGGGACGAATTAGGAAACCCTGGACTAAAGCCAAACGCACTTCAAAAACAAATTCATATCATTTCAGATCACACTTGTGAGCCAATTGAGGTATTTCTTCGAACTAAACTCGCGACTGTAGGCATTAACTCCAAAGTTACATTTTCCGATTTCGATTCAGTAGAATCAGAGTGCTTAAACCAAGATTCAAACGCGTTTAGTGAAGAAGTTGATTACGCTGCTCTCCTCCTATCCACACACTGGCTAGAAAAATTTTTCCCTTTGTCAGGATTGTCTGAACGTGGAAACATTCAAAATGCAATAAACACACTAGACGCAATTCTAAACTCCCTAGCCTCTGGCGGCAAGCAAGTAATCGTGTGCGAATTCCTGCCGCCTTCAATTAACCCCCCATGTGCAAAAACTAGTTTGGACAATCAAGTTGGTGTACTTGCAGGAATTGCAGAAATTAACGCTTTTCTTCGATCAAGAGCAACAGCATTACTGAGTGTAATTGATTTACCAAGCGCCATATTTTATGTGAACGGTGCTCAAGCGTTGAGCGAACTTCATTTTGTTCGTGCAAAAATGCCATATTCTCAAACTGGATTTGCTGCACTTGGCAAAGCCGTGGGTTCTTGCATTGCGTCATTGTCGGGCAATACAACTAGAGCTGTTGTTTTTGATTTAGACAACACTATTTGGGGGGGGGTTCTCGGTGAAGTCGGCGAGAGGGGTATAGTCACGGGCCGACACAGTCCCGAAGAGCTAGGATACTATCGCCTACAGGTATACCTTAACGGTCTTGCTTCTTGTGGGATTATTTTAGGCGTTGCGAGTAAGAACAACCCTGAAAGCATTTCTGTATTTGAAGATAACCCCGACCTAGCGTTCACTCCTAAGAGCATTTCTGCTTACCAAATTCACTGGGAGCCTAAAAGTTCTTCCATGTCAGAATTATCAATGGAGTTTGGGTTTGGTACAGAATATTTTTTGTTTATCGACGACAATATATTTGAACTTGCCGAAGTCCTACTAGTACACCCCTATATAGATGTGTTGCTCTCTTCAGAAGACCCCGTTGAGACCCTGTGCCTCCTTGGCTCCTACAGCTTATTTCAGGGCGAACATTTAACAACCGCTGACCTCTTACGCAACGAACACTTTAGCTCTCTCAAAGCAAGTGAAAACACAAGGGAGAAGTTTCATAGTTATGAGGATTATCTTGAGTCTTTGGGTATAAAGCTCAGGGTTGAACATTTAAATGAAGAGAATCAAGACAGGGTTGTTCAATTAATTCAAAAATCTAATCAATTTAATCTCACTACTCAAAGATATAACCTAAATGAACTTGAAGAACTTGTGCAATCAGGAGCAGATGTTGGCGTCGTTAGCTATGAAGACAATTTTGGATATCAAGGGATCATTTCAGTTGTAATTTTAAAACACGAAAAGACACATACTTTGATTGATACATGGCTTATGAGCTGCAGGGTGCTTAACAGGACCGTAGAACACGCGGTCTGTAATTGGATGATTAGCCATGCTATTACAAAACTGTCAGGCAAGTTTATTCCGACAGATAAGAATGGAATCGTCAAGGATTTGTTTCAAAATCTTGGCTTTGCGAAGTCAAACATTGATGAAGGCGACTCGAGTACAACTTGGGAGTTTTTAAGTGAGAAGATGAAACCGCTTACTACTTTTGCAGCAGTTGAGGACAATGTAATATCTGGATTAAACCCCGCGATTGTTGGAGAACAATAAATGAATGAATTAAATGTAGATAGTGTTATTACTCAAATAGCACGTACGCTGTTTAGACAACCAGAACTAGAATTAACAGATGATTTAACTGCAAAAGATGTTCAAGGATGGGATTCGCTTAATCATGTTAATTTCATAATTCAAATCGAAGAAGAACTTGGAATCCGCTTTAGAAATGATGAGATTGCACAACTTGTTAATGTAGGCGAGTTAATAAGACTTTCAAACCTAAAGGTAGAAAACTCCAATTCCTAACCAGGACCACCTCCCATTTCCGCTTTATTAACACCACAATTTTGGCTTGTAGTAACAGCAATGTTTGTGTTGTTACAGATCAAGCAATCGGGCAGACAAGCCTTACGATTTGGCATATTGAATCTGGTTGCTCTTTACGTTATTTTTGGGACCACTTCATTTTTCACAGTGCTTTGCATTACGATTGCAGTTTGGTCAAGCCTATTCGTTATTAAACAAATCAAAAATTCTGCGTACCAACGGTTAACTTCTCTATGCGGAATATCACTAATCGTTTTGTTAATAGTGTTTTTCATCATCTACAAAAAACATTTTGACTCGGTGGTGCTGGGTCAGATCAATCCTGCACAATCTCAAGGCATTGATGTTCTATTTCGAATAGTCAGCACAATTTCATTTTCTTATGTTTTTATCCGCATTCTTGATCTGGTCCGGTGCGTCACGTGGGGTCAGGAAAAGTTGATAAACCCCATAGCTTTAGCTGGGTATTTGGCTCCGTTTCACATGCTCATTGCGGGCCCCCTTGCTTCATATCAAGAACATTTAGAAATGAATAAAAGCGAACCCCCAAAACCAACGATTGGGCACATCATTCGATGCGCGAATACGATTACCACTGGTTTGTTTTTCAAGGTTGTGATTGCTCAGGCAATACTAATTACTCGTTTTGGCGTGGAAGGCAAGTTTGAAATATTAGATTGGACTGACGCTTGCCTACTATTCTTATATTTGTATTTTGACTTCGGTGGATATTCACTTGTGGCATTAGGTGTTGGCAGGTTAATTGGTGTGCCAACGCCAATTAATTTTAATAAGCCGTTCTTGTCAAAAAGCGTAACTGATTTCTGGGGAAGATGGCATGTTTCTTTGGGCGTGTTCATTAAAAACAACATTTATTGGCCCCTTCAATTCTGGATGGCAAGAAGAGTGAAAAACCCAAAGATTGCAGAGGCACTAAGTTTGGCATCCATGTGTGCAAGTTTTTCTGCGGTCGCAATCTGGCACCGCGTTACGCCAAGATTTTTTATATGGGGAGTAGCAACATCAATCATAATGCTCATGGAAAAATATCTACAAGGCTGGCTTCTGTCTAAACCAGAAACAACAAGACGATGGATTAATAAATCGATGGTGGTTATTGGGCCAGTGTATACAATGATTATTATCGTTTTGACAATTTGGTATTTGTCTTTTGAATTGGCTAATATATGAAAAGTGAACAAAAAAGAAAATCAATTATAGCGGTATTGTTTTTGTTTATTATTATCAAACTAATAGTCATTTCTGCAATGGCAAACAAGGACGTGGCCTCACTTGTGTATGAAGGATTCTAAACGTGTTTACCAGACAATTCTCTAAGGCATTAATAAACATCACAGCAGTGTGGTTGTCATTCTGGGTTGTTGGGATGGTTCTGTTTTCTAATCCATATATTTTTAAGTTATACAAAGAGCCCTTCAAAAATCCGATGGGATATCGCTTGGCTTCAGCAATCAGTCTTTCTCAGGAAAGTGATCAGAAGGTGGTTTTGTTGCTAGGCGCTTCTACAGTACGAGAAGGATTCGACACTTCGATTATGAATGGCAGCCAAAGTAATTACTTTGTTATTAATGGTGGTACTTCTGGTGGAACAATCCTAACGCTCCCAGCGATGGTCGAGATGGTCAAAATGTCAGGAATCCACCCAGAGTGCATAGTTCTTGGCATTAATGCAAGAATGCTCATTAACAGGACATCGAAAGTACACGACCATGGTTATACGGATTTCCTCCACCTTATGTCAAGTTTGAACCTTTCCTTTTTAAGAGGTATGGAAGAAGCGGAAAAAACGCAAACTTATAGTCATATATTTAAAAATACAATTTGGCCATATTTGCTACCGGCAAGGAGATTGAATCAACTGAGTCGATTTGCACTTTTTAAAATAAATAACCAGTTTTATTTTGACAACCCAAACTCGCTTGAACAATATATGAGAAACAAGAACGAATTATTACCATCACCCGAATTCATTTATTATGACAATACGCGTTTCTCTAGTGAAAAATTAAAATCTTATGAAGACCGATATCTTGAAGAAGGAATGTTTGAACCCACGAACTATGCAACCCCTTTCCACCTAGATTTACTTAGAACTGAAATCTCACGTCTTTCAAAGCTGTGCAATCAGTTAATTATAGTTGAAATGCCTGAAGCCACGTTCTCAAGAGAGAATTTTTCAATTCACGCAAAAACAAAAATGGAAGACGTGATTAACAGCTTTTCAGGCGAGGTGATATTTATAGATCACTCAGCCAGCTATTCTGATGATCAATTTCGAGACATTTCACACATGCTTGAATCAACCCGAAACAAATATTCACAAGACATGGTTCAGGTGTTAAACAAAAACTTAGTAAACCAAGATGGAACACAAGGCAGAGAACATGATTGACATTAACACATTAATTGAATCTGTAGAAGAATCAGAAGAATTAAGCTATCTCATTAAAAAACTGTTTATTGACAACGAAAGAATATTGCTTCCCCTTGCACAAAGTCTTGACGAAAGTGATGTTGAAAAATATGTAAGTAAAACAAGGCAAATATGTGAAGCGCTCTCTAAAATTTACAACAACAACTTTCCGCAATATATTGATAACGCAATCAAGGGGTTGCAGTTTCACAGCATCGAATTTCTCAGACTACAATCCGCATTCGGAAGAACCAAAGAGTATGCGGCGGAAAGTGCTGAAGAAGTATTCGCTGAGGTCTATGATTCTCCAAAAATTATGAAGCAATATTTAGATGGTCTTCTTCTTACATATGTTGCGTGGCCAAACCACTACAAACTTTTAAACTACTTCGAAGAACAGTATGTAAGCGCATGTCCAACGGGGAATTGTTTAGAGGTAGGCCCAGGCCATGGCTTCTTGTCATTGCTGTTACTACAACAAGACAAAGGAAGAGAGTTATTAGGTCTTGATATTTCACCGCACTCTGTTCGTTACACCCAAGAAATGCTAATAAAACACGGTATTAATGAAAACAGGTTCAAAATTAAAGCGGCAGATGCGACGAAGGGTATAAATGCAGACACGAAATTCGATGCAATCATTATTGCTGAAGTTTTAGAGCACATCACTCGCCCTGACTTACTTCTTAAAGAAGCGGTATTACACGCAACCAAGAACACGCGGATGTTCATGTCTACGGTCGTAAACATAGAGTCAATTGATCATTTATATTTATACAGAACACTAGATGAGGTCTCCGAAATGTTTGACAAATGCGGTCTAGAGATTATCAGCCAGTTAAATATGCCTTTAAATCTAGGGAATGTGGATTATGACGCATATGAAGTAGCGATCATTTGTAAATTGAAGTCATCGTTTTGTTAGATTTACAAACATCCAAGACATTCTTGCATGATGATCAACTTGCTTTTGCAGAACTTTCTGGTGACTACAATCCACTGCACGTAGATCCACTGCAATCCAGAAGACTTTTATATGGCGAGCAGGTTGTTCATGGCATCCATCTTGTTCTATGGGGGTTAGATAGAATTTGTGGTGAGAAAACCGATTCTTATTCAATAGAAAACCTCAACTGTGTGTTTAAGGCTCCATGCAGACTTGATGATTCTGTTGAATTAAAAATTTACTCTTTAGAAAATGGTCAGGCGTGTTGTTTGTTTACCCAGAAACACGCTGTGGTTTGTGAGATGAGTGTTGAGTTGTCAAAAATTGAATCTCAACAAGCCGACGATACTCAAGAATTAGAGCAATTGTACGATTTGTGTAATACAGACTTATCCAAACTATCAATGGCAAGTGGAGCGATAGATATTTGCTGTAAAAGAGAGTCAGTTCGGGAGCGATTTGAATCTCTTTACAAATCAATTCCGCTTCAACAAGTGTCTGTTCTCATATCCCTATCAACACTGGTGGGAATGGTGTGCCCAGGAAGAGATTCAGTATTTTCAGAATTTGAAATCAACCGAAAAAAGAACAATGACATAAACAAATTGAATTACACAGTTTGCAATTTTGACGATCGATTCAACAGGATTCAAATATCAATTAAAGCTCCCCATTATGAAGGAATAATCATATCTTTCCTAAGACCGAAGCCATATGCCGTTCCCACATACGCCGACATTCGTAATTCACACAAAATATCGTGTAATGGTAAAAAAGCACTAGTTGTTGGGGGATCTAGGGGAATTGGAGCAGTCGCAACAAAAATGCTTGCATCGGCAGGCGCAGAAGTATATTTCACGTATTACAAGTGTAAGGCTGAAGCAGAATCAATTATGACCGAATGTAATTCAAGCGGGGCAAACACGCGCACCTTTGCTTTCGATATCCTTGACACAGACCCATCGCCACTTGAGTTCCAGCCAGACATGTTTTTGTATTTTGCAACACCAAATGCATTTAGAGGAGTTGCCGGCCATTTTTCTGAAAAGTTATATAACCAATATTACGAATATTATGTCAACGCATTCTTGCGGTTAGTAACTCAGTATTGCACGTTGAAACAGGTGGGAATTTTCTATCCATCAAGTGTTGCGATAGACGAAAATGTACCCGCCATGCAAGAATATATTAAAGCCAAAACTGTTGGGGAGAAGTGCTGTTCGCAACTACAAAGGGAACACAGTAAGTGGAGCGTTTTATCACCAAGACTTCCAAGAACCATGAGCGATCAAACGAACAGTATTTTTGCTGTTAATAACGCAGACCCTGTTCAATTGCTTGCGGGTTACATGAAGCAGTTGGTAGAAGTGTAATAAAGAGAAACGTGCTTTTATGAGGTGGGAAGCCGTTTAAATGCTCCAAGCAAACGCTGTTCTTCTTTCTCCCAACAAAGTTCTTTTGCAGCTTCGAGGCAGTTGTTTGCACAATTTTCCGTTTTTGCTTCGTCGAGAACGAAGTCGTCGATGACTTTGGCGATATTTGTGGGGTCAGTTTCATCGAACAGGACACCGATGCCGTATGTTTCTTGGAGAATTCTTTTTTCGATGTGATTACTCATAGCAAGCGGAACGCCTGCCATGACACAGTGAAAAATTTTATTACTCGATTCAAATTCATAACTTAGGCAGCACGCCTGCGTTGGGACAACTCCAATATCCGCTGATGCGACATATTCAAGGACTTGGGATGGTTCAACAGGACCACGAAAGAAAATGGTAGTGCCCAATACGCCAAGTTTCTCAGCCTGCGCCCTTAGTTCATCTACGTAATGTGGATTAATTGCTGGACCCATGATGACTATGGCTGTATTTTTCAGTTTGTCGGCCGCCTTAATCAGTTCTTCAACCCCGCGATTAAACGTGATAGCACCGACGTAGAGCCCGATTTTTTTATCATCGGGAATCCCTAGCTCGGTTCGAAGCAAGTCATTTCTTTCTGGTGGTGCGTGGTAGGGTTGCACGTTGCGAACAAGTACAACATCATCGCGATCATATTGATTGTTAAGGTGGTCAACTATTCCTTGTGAAACGGTCATTACCACATCGCACTTTTTAACACATTTTTTTTCGATGGACGACCACTGTTTTTTGTCCCACCAACGAGAACGGGTGCCGATATTTCGTTCAAGGTAGAGTTCGTGCGAGTCGTAGACAAGGGGAATGCTTAACTTTTTCTTTATCATCGCTCCACCAAGAATGGTGTTGCAATCGTGGGATTGAATGATGTCTGGTCTAAGCAGGAGCGCTCTTTCACACAAATCAAAATTTATGGAATGCAGTCGAAAAGAGTATGGGAGAGTGCCCAGAACCAATGAGTACATACGTGTAATACGTATCATCCATTTAATTCCCCTGAGGAAGATAGCTCCAACTAAACGCTTTAGTTCACCGACACTTTTTTGAGAAGCCAGTCTTACCAGCATCGGCTTGAGGTCATTATTTTTATAATTTTTAATCTTGAAAATAAAGATAAGCAAGCGAGTAAAACCCCACACTGGAACTATAAACAGAAAGAACAGTATTATTCCAATATACTGAAAAAATCGAACAAAGATATTCCGTATACACACGATCAGATTTCTAACTGTTGATTTATTCCCACCGCCTTTGCGCACAGCTATATTTGGAATCTTCCCAGGGGGAAACAGAAGCATCGGAAGAACTCGGCAAATACACCAGAGTCGAACAAATGCCGGCCTCACCCTGTGGATTGTGACTCCATCTATGACTTCTTCGACCTCAAGATTCGGCTTCATGAGGGCAACAATGTGCACCTCGTAGCCATTTTTAGTGAGCGAAGTCGCCTCCTTCATGACCCGAGTGTCGTGCGTGCATGGGTTCATCAGAAGCATGACAACGCGCTTCTTTTTCAAATCCATTTCCGGGGTATTCAATTGTGCGCTGCGTGAAGTAATAGTGCTTGTTTTCTTGTTTCGAAGTACCCTTCTTGCGGGTATTCTACCTAAAGTTAATGGCACAAGAAACCAAGCAACTCAACATCTGGTGGATAAACCAGTTCGCACTACCCTCATCGCAGCCTGGTGGCGGTCGGCATGCACAAATAGCACGCACACTCGCCAAACGAGGATGCGCCACCACAATTGTGGCTTCGTCTACGAATTACATGACGGGGCGAGAGATGGAACCCGTAGATACATGCGAAGAGAGTAGCGAATTTGACTTTGTGCAAATTCCAGTTGGCTGGCGAGGTCCCGGTGGAATTGGAAAATTACTTCGTATGAGAGCATTTGGGAAAAAATTATCTAGCGGAAAATGGATTGGAGAGCGGAGTCGCCCCGATGTAATTATTGGATCTTCACCAAGTCTACACGCAGCACTTTCAGCATCTGAATTAGCGGCAAAGTTTGATGTCCCATTTATACTAGAAGTGCGAGACATTTGGCCCCTGTCACTCGTTGAAGTTGCTGGTGTTTCTCAAAATCATCCAGTAGTGAAACATCTATATAGATTAGAAGAAAAGATTGTTTCTAGAGCCTCACAAATCATGTCATTACTTCCGAATGCTCATGAATATTTTTCTAAATATGGTGTACTACAAGAAAAGATTGACTGGATACCAAACGGCGTTGACTTGGATTTGTTTTCAATGCCGAAGAAGGACACGAATGCAAAAGAAACAGTAGTTATGTATCTTGGCTCGATGGGCAGCCCTAATGGGATGCTAACAATTCTAAAAGCCGCAAAAATTTTACAGGGTAAAAACGCAAACATTCAGTTTCGGCTTATCGGAGATGGCGCCAAAAAAATAGAATTAGAGCAATTTGTAAAAGACAACAATATTTCATCAGTTGTATTTGAACCATCAATTCCACATAAAAACGTGTGTAAAACAATAGGTCAAGCAGATATTTTGGTAGCCAATGTGCCTAATCGTGATTTATATAAATATGGAATTAGTTTGAATAAGTTATACGAATATCTCGCTTCTGAAAAACCAATTGCTCTGGCTTGTTCAGTTGTTGACAACCCAGTAACACTTGCAGGAGCAGACACCGTAGTTCCGGCAGATGACGCTTCTGCTTTAGCCGAAAAAATAATCCAATTATCTTTAATGTCCGAAGAGAGCAGAAATACAATTGGGAAAATGGGTAGAGAGTATGTAAAACTAAATAATACATTTGAGTCAATTGCTGACCGGGTAATTTCTTGCATACAAAAGGCGAAACCTAAATGAAGCGCTGTCTAGATTTTTTAACCGCACTTATTTTGTTGCTTTTGTTTTCGCCTCTACTTTTATGTATCGCATTATTACAGTTGTTATTAGTCGGCAAACCAATTTTATTTTCACAAACACGTCCAGGGTTGCACGGAAAACTATTTACTATTTATAAGTTTCGCTCGATGGCAGTTGGTGAAGGAGAAGATAAAACTCGCTTGACTTCTTTTGGAAGGTTTATTCGAAAAACAAGTCTAGACGAGTTGCCACAGTTGTTTTCAGTTTTAAAAGGGGATATGAGTTTTGTAGGGCCTCGCCCTGCGCTTTACAACCAGGATGATTT
>DTSO01000015.1 GCA_012965315.1 Phycisphaerales bacterium
ACAATCCCTCGGTAATTACCCTTGCGAGGTATCCACAACGACCAACGATGTCTTTCTTTAAATCAACGCCAAGTGGGTCAAGAACAAAACATGGCTTTCGTCTTTCCGCTAATTCGATGACAACACCCCCAGAGAACGTAAGCCGATCATTTGGTTCTAGAGATTGTAGGTTTAGATTTTCAACGGTGAGATTTTCTCCGACAGCCCCTGCTGGAACCACATACCCTTCAGTTGTAAGTTGTTCGAGTATTTCTTTGTCAATTAAACTGACAGCTCTATCGAATTGAATATGTTTTTGATGGTCACGTCCGTCACCAGCAAGTCCCTCATATGAAATTGCGCAGGAATCGACGGGTAATTTAGGAATTCCACCGTTCGATACATTGATAGAAAGTACTGTTGGCATGAAGTAGACTATACTTAATCCACTATGTTTTGCCACGCTTCTTTTGCAAGTTACATCGCTTATTTTTTAATGATGTTGCAACCGGAACTACCAGTGGAGTTTATCCCCGTTGAAGCCGGTGTTGAAGATAGAGGTTCATTGAGTGAATCGTTACGCTCTGCGCCACTTGATACGAGGCAAGATCAATCCTTTGAACGACTGTATAAGATTGAGGGCAGTGATGGTGTGTATGTTCGAAAAGCGGGCGGTTTGTATGCGGTATTCAAAAACTCAACGTATATTGATACAGAACAAGGCTTAATTCCAATTGTTCCAGCGGGAACGGTGTATAGCATCGGCTTAGTAAATGTTGCTCTATTGCAGCAACTCGGTACCCTTTCACAACCCATCATTCCAAATGAGATGGTCCGCGCAGAGGATTTATTGTATTCACCGAATTCAATCCCTAATAAAAGTTATGCTTCAGTTTCAACGGTCTTACCAAGAAACGGTTCTGTGCGTTTTGTAAATGATGAAAGTTACCGCCGAAAACGATTGGCAATGATGGTATTAGAGACTGTGCTTCAAGACTCGAATTAAGTCACGCAGCATCTGGTTGATCACCGTCCCATGGAATCATTCCCATTATTGAAGCAAGATTACGAAGTCGTATCTCTGCATCATCAAGCGAAATGAATTCGGAGTCATATCGCTTGCTCCGTAGATTGGCAAGAGTCTTTGCTGCGTTGGCTGGAAATAGTAGCGATTCCTCTGGCGATAGCTGAAGTGGGTCTGTAATAATTACATACCCATTGTGATTCATTCCATTGAAATTGCTTGCGTGTGTCACATATATTCCATCGGTGTGATTGCTTTGGGTATTTTGTTCTGGCAATAGCAAGAAGGTATTCTCCATTGCATTATCCGCATAAACCCCCCAAATTAGCAGAGTAACTTTAGCTCTGGGTTAAAGGTACGATACCGATATCTATGACTACTTGTTGCGAAATAAATCTTACCGATACAACTCTTGAATGCATTGTTGATAAAGTAAATAACCAAGAACGACTTACTAGAGAAGATGGTATTGCACTCTATGAAACACCAGACCTTTGGACAGTTTGTTCGCTCGCCGACTCCGTCCGTAGGCGGCTGCATGGCGAAACAACGTACTTCAATATTAATAGACATATAAATTATTCAAATGTATGTGCGTTAAGTTGTAAGTTTTGCGATTTTTATAGAAAGAAAGATCAAGAAGGCGCTTACGAACATTCAATAGATGATATTCGCAACGAAGCAACAATCGCACTTGAATCTGGCGCAACAGAAATTCACATTGTCGGTGGCTTACACCCTTGGTTACCATTTGAATATTACACAGACATGTTACGTGTCATTCGAGAAATTGCACCGAACATTCACATTAAAGCATTTACTGCAGTTGAGATAGTCCATTTTGCGCGAATTACAAAGCGCGGACGCGATGGAATTGCAGGGATTTCCTCTGTATTAAGCGATTTAATTGCAAACGGACTTGGCTCATTACCAGGCGGTGGCGCAGAAGTATTTGATGATAGAGTTCATGATGAAGTTTTCCGTGGAAAAATCGGAAGCAAAAAATGGATGGATGTACATCGCTGTGCACATGAACTTGGCCTGAATTCGAACGCAACAATGCTATATGGACATGTTGAAACAAGAGAAGACAGAATTAATCACATGATAGTTTTGCGTGATGAACAGGATCGCGCAGAACAAAATGCAAGTGAAGGCAAATTTCAAACAATGATTCCTTTACCTTTCATTCCTGGCGTTAGCGAACTTTCACATTTGCCTGGACCAAGCGGCGTAGAAAATTTAAGAACAATTTCAATTTCAAGATTGATGCTTGATAATATTCCACACATAAAAGCGTTTTGGATTATGCAAACGTTACACATGGCACAACACATGTTGCAGTGTGGAGCAAACGATATCGATGGCACTGTTGTTTGGTATGACATTACTAAAGTATCTACAGAAACAACACACCAAGAATGTACGACCGAAGATTTGAAAAGAGCCATTTGTGACGCTGGGTTTAATCCGGTTGAACGTGACACGCTGTACCGAAAAGTGAAACGGACGAATAGCGGTTGGTCAGTTGAGTAAAGTCCGATAACTAAATTTGGATTGTGGGGAGATTATTTTGCTTACGCGGCTTTATCTAGAGTTCCTGGTTCTCTAATTGAAGCCCCAGATGTCACAGACCGCAGTTCTTGTTTTTTGCGAAGCAAAAGTAAATCCTGAGCCCAGTTTGCAAGTAACCTTTGGAATACTTTTGTGGCATAGGATGTAGCGTTCGACGATGTGGTCTCATCTGGAACGGCTAATATTAAATGACAGGGTTTGCCTACTTGCATGCCCTGTCATCGAACGTTTTCTCGTTGTTATTTTGTCAAAATGAATGAAATTAGGAATTTGGTTTAAAATTCAGTTTGTCTAGAATGCCTTCAAATTGATCATTCGAGTAGAACTCCAGCACCAGTCTACCTGCGCCTTTTTTCTTTCCAAGGCCAATGCTAACTTTTGTACCTAAGTGAGCGCCAAGCTGCTCCGAAAGATTTTGCATATACATGTCAAGAGCGCCCTGCTCTTGCTGCACCTTGGTTGGCTTTTTGTTGGACAATTTTTTAAGTTGACTTTCAAGTTCTCTAACGGACCATTGTTCACGAGCACATTTGCGAGCAATCGCTTTACTCGTGCTGACATCTGGAATGCCAAGTAGCACCTTAGCGTGACCCATTGAAAGCCGTCCATCACGTACCGCATCTTTGATGTTTGGCTCTAAGTCGTTTAACCGCAATATGTTAGCAACGCTCGAGCGATCAATGCCAAGTTGTGTTGCTATTTCTTTTTGGGTTGATTGGAAGTCGACGACTAAGCGATCAAAGGCTTCTGCCCTGTCGATTGGATTCAAATCTTCTCGTTGAAGGTTTTCAATGAGTGCCCATTCGGCTGATGTTTTGTCATCAATATCTTTGATGATTGCTGGGATTTGTTTGAGTCCGGCAATTAGAGCAGCTCGCCAACGGCGTTCGCCAGCCACCAATTCGTAACCCCCTGCCTTCTTTGGCCTCGCGACAATTGGCTGCATTAAGCCCGCGCTTCGGATTGAATCTGCCAAAGCGGAGAGCCCCTCATCATCAAACACTTGCCTTGGTTGCCTTGCATTTGGAGCAAGTGATTCAACATCTAAATAGACTAACCCACCGGCGGGTTCGACCGATTTTTCACTACTATTAGGTTCAACGTTATCCGATCTTACTTTGCTTAAAGGTGGAGTTGGATCTGTTGCAGTAGTTGTATTTTGTTCAACGTTTGTTGAAGTAGTTTGAGTGGCATTGTCTGGCGGAATAACTTCTACCGCAGAACCCAGTAGACTTTGTAGCCCCTTACCCAAACGACGAGATTTCTTTTTTGCTGGCGCTGCCATATTGGTTACTCCTTCAACCGCATAAACAAATTAATTGTTGTTCCACGTGGAACACACTAATTAACGCTTCGACACTTATCCCATGTTCCACGTGGAACGTCAACAGGCAGCGTGCGAAAATAGCGTAATTAAATTGCGCAAAGAACGTATAGAAAATAGCACTGGAATGAGTTTAATGAAATACGTAAAAATCACGTTAGCGTGAATTAGCAACAATTAAGAGCAATTAGATACAATATCACGTAAATAGAGAACAGTTAAAGCAAGCAGCCAATTATAATTACTTTGACAGGGGAACTACATCTTTAGGCTTTACTGAGAGGTGCATCGTGTCCCCCAATTTTCCAAGGTGGCTTGGGTTGACTTCAGTCACGCGTAAAATGAGATTATTGTTCAGCTTCACTTGGTGTTGGGCGACCTCTCCAAGATAAATGGTTTCAACGCAAGTGCCAGAAAAGCCATTCGTAGCAGCAGGGGTGTCATGTACTTCGATTGCTTCTGGGCGTATTGAACAGACACTCGTATCCTTTGGAATCGAAGCGGAACATGCTAGTAAACCAAGTGGAGTTTCGAGTGCATTCCCTGAAGCGGAAGCGTCAACGAAGTTGGTTTCGCCAATGAATTCAGCAACAAATTTAGAATTTGGGCTTCTGTAAATTTCATTTGGTGTGCCAACCTGGTGTACTTGGCCGTCTTTAAGAATTGCCATTTTATCAGCAATTGAAAGCGCTTCCTTCTGATCATGTGTTACATAAACTGTTGTAATACCAAGAGTTGTGCAGATTCTTCGAATTTCACAACGCATTTCTAATCGAAGTTTTGCATCGAGATTTGAGAGTGGTTCATCAAGCAACAATACATCTGGTTCGACAACAATCGCTCTTGCAAGTGCTACGCGTTGTTGTTGGCCACCAGAAAGTTCATTCGGTTTTCGATTGGCTAAATGTTCCATTTGAACAACATCAAGGGCGTGTAACGCTTTTTTAAGTCGCTCAGCAGGGGGTATTTTCCTTATTTTTAGCCCATAAGCAACGTTTTCCACGACACTCATGTGTGGCCAGAGGGCATAACTTTGAAATACCATTCCTGTGTTTCGTTTATTTGGTGGCTCAAAGGTAACTTCTTTCTCTCCAAAATAGACCGCGCCAGCGGTTGGCTCTATAAAACCAGCAAGCATTCGGAGTAGGGTAGTTTTTCCACAGCCGGAGGGTCCCAAGAGAAAAAATAGATCGCCGGCTTCAATTTCTAAATCGACTCCGTTGACAGCGATTGTCTCGCCAAACTTTTTAGTTAAACCTTTGAGGAATATTGCAGTCATAAGTCGAAACAATAACAGCACAAGCAATTTATTGCACGGACTTCTTGAATGAACAGGGCGACTTAATTTTCAAATATATTGCTTAGTTTTACGCTTCTTCAGAGTAGGATATGTTTCATGGGCAACGGTACATCAAAACTTGAACAGATACGCGAATGGCGAAAGCGAAAATTCAGAGAGACAAGTATTGACGCGAGCATTCTCGCATTCAGACGAACGCTTAAAAAAACTAACAAGCAACTTTCCCAAGTGCTTGAAGCGTGGGATGAAATAGTACCGGAACAGATTAACAAGAATGCAATTCCAACCTCGCTTCGTTCAGGAGTATTAGAAGTATCGGTAAACGATTCCCCAACAGCGTACCAATTAAATCAATTGATACGAACGGGATTGTTACACAAACTACAACAAAGAAGTAGCGGCACTTTAAAGCAAATTAAAGTTCAGCTCGCTAAGTAATTTTATATACAACTCAAAATTGCGGGTGGAATTTCTCTTACATTTCCAACTTCATTCACACACGCAAGAACAGTTGTTCCAGTTGCAATAGTTTGATTGCCACGAAGAAGGGTGTATGAATGTTTGAGCTTTACTCGAGTTGCTTCTGTAAGGGCAGTAACTAAAGTTAACTCATCATCGTATTTTGCTGAAACCTTATATTTGATATGTAATTCAGCGACTGCAAGAAACAAGTTGTCTGCTTCCATCTTTTTGTAACTTCCCCCTTGAGTTCGGAGTAATTCTGTTCGTCCCATTTCAAACCAAACAGGATAAATAGCGTGATGCACAACGCCCATCGGGTCGCATTCGTTGTATCTCACTCTGATTTCAGTTTCTATTTGCATCATCATTTTCCTATACAAAATGTAGAAAACACTTCGCCAATTATTTCATCAGGTGTAACGTGTCCAGTAATTGAACCAATTGAATTTAAAGCTTCGCGAAGAGATGCGGAAGCAAGTTCTGGAATATCTATTTGCGAAAGTGTCTCTTTTAGGGCAACCAGTGTGTTCTCTAAACTTCTTTCATGTCGAGGTAGCAAAGCAAGTGCATCAAGTTTTGGGGTCTGTGTATTAATCAATACATCAGAAACCTTCGCTTGTAAGACAGCAAGACCTTCGCCAGTATGCGCGTTAATGGCATCATTGTGGGAATTGTTTTTGTCTTTCATGGTGTGCACAATAATTGCATTTTCCAAAGAACATTCTGTTGCCTCGCCCGGCGCAACACACCAAAGAACAACATCAGCAGAATCAATTGAACGCTGTGCCGCAATCTGCATGGATTCGTCTAGCACGCCATTTGCAAATTCAAGCCCAGCAATATCTGTAAGCAGGGCATCTTTCCCGTTAAAACGAACTTGTTCTGTTATCACATCTCGAGTAGTGCCAGCAATAGAAGAAATGACAACACGTTGTTTTTTGATAAGCGAATTAAATAATGTAGATTTTCCAGCGTTAGGTTTTCCCGCAATGACAACACTTGGTAATTCACAAAGGGCTGCCATTGAAATTTTGTTTTCCACAATTGCTTTTAGTAAGTGAATGCAATGTTCAACAGAGGTGCGTAAATCATCTTTAGAAATCGCAATAACTTCTTCTTCATCAGTGAAATCTATACCCGCCTCAACGAGAGCGAGTACCCTAATAATTTCTAGAGAAATGGGCTGAGTAGCATTCGCAAGAGCACCATTTCGAAGCAATGAGGCTCCGAGTAGTTCGGCATCATTACCCGCTGAGATGGTTGCGCAAACCCCTTCTGCTGCTGATATTGAAATGTTGCCGTTCAAAAAGGACCGTGCGGTGAACTCACCAGCTTCAGCAAAGCGACCATTGGTTGCGTTGATAAGTTCGTTCATAACGAAATCGACCACAAACTGATTATTTACGATTTGTATTTCTATCGTTTCTTGCCCAGTGAATGAAGAATTTGCCGGAAATGCGCTAATCAACACGGGAATTTCTTGGCTTTTGAAAGAAATGCGAGATGCGATTATTCTTCTTGGTTCAAATTTCAAACCAAGTTGCTTTGTTCCATGCCATGCATGCGGTCCAGTCGCTCGAATGAGAGCATGCGTGGAACGGCCACTTGGCGAACTAACAGCAACGATGGTTGTTTCATGATCCATCGCAGTTTGTGATTAATCTCGTTTCTTAAAGTTGCGCTTCTTGGCTTTGTTTTGAACTTTTTTTCTACGTGCTTCCATGGCATCAGTCCAAGCACGGCCTTGTTTATCTTTACTCTTTTTGTTCTTCGCACTCGTAGGGCTGGCAGTTTGTGGTTCAAGTGGTAATTCGTCAATGTGCTTACGAATTCGCTTGCTTTCAATAATACCAACCGAACTTGATGTCAAAATATAAAGAGTCAATCCAGAAGGCGCTGAGTACAACATCATCGGGAACAGAACTACCATCATGATACGCATGATTTTTTGTTGTGAAGCTTGCTCGGGTGATGTTGCCATACTTTGTGGCGACATATATTTTTGTTGTATAAAGAAAATAGCACCCATTAATATTGGCAGTACGTTAATACCCGTTATATTCCAAAGAAGAAAATGTGTTGGCGTATCAAACTTACCAAAGAAGTGGTCGGCAGAACTTAAGTCAGCAAGAAATGGCCAGTCGCCCAACATCTGAAAAATGCCAAAGAAAGCGGGTTGCTGTCGAATGTCAAACATGAAATACAACAGCGCATACAACGCAATCCAAATTGGCATTTGTAAGAACATCGGCAAGCAACCAAGCATTTGGAATGGGTTGACGCCATATTTCTGCATCAGTACCATTTGTTCCGATTGAACACGCTTCGGGTCATTAGGATATTTTTGTTTTAGTTTGTCGATTTCTGGTTTTAACTTTTGCATTACTTTGCCAAAGCGTTGCATATTAATTTGCGATTTTTTAGTAATCGGATGCAAAATTCCTCGGACAATAAGCACGAGTAAAATAATTGCCAGTCCCCAGTCGAACACCACATATTGATCAAGCGTTGTTAATACAACACCAAGAAAATCTGCAAGCCATTGGAACGTGCAAATTGCACACATAGATGACATTTGATAGAGGACCATCTCCCGCATGTTTAGTGCGATATATGGTTGTTTGTTGTCAAGTACTGAGCGTTGCAACGGACCAGCGTACACACTCATAGTGAGGTCATAGGTTGCTCCTCCTGCAACAGAAGTTGCAGGACTCCACAAACCCGTAAGAATAAACTGGTCTTCGTTTGCTCCTTTTACACTTGAAGTGATGGATTCAATCTTGTCTGTAATTATCCTATTGCCTTTGCCCTCGTCGTTGATGTTTGGCATTACAGCAAGAGAAAAATACCTGTTTGTTGATGCAAACCAAGACAATTTAAAACCGCCCTCAGTGGTTTCTTCTGTTGGCCAGAGTGTTTCAGCACTGTCTTTCGTCGCATCGGTGAATTCATATAAAAAATCGACCGATTGAATTGGCGCAGCGTGGTCTGGGTCAAACTCGTCACTTAGTTCCCATCCAAAACGAAATCGACGACGGTCCATGTATCTTGAACGATCGACAGTTAAGGTAGAGGGCCCGTATTGCAACCAACGCACCGTAAATTCTTGTCCAGTCAAGTTTTTAATAGTTTGAGCAACATGTAATTCATACCCATCGCCCAAAGTCCAAATTCGTTGAATGACAGCAATGTTATTTTCGTTTGCATCAACTATGTTTGCTTCAAAGGAAACACTGTTCTCAGTTGTGTTTGTTACTGACCAAACATCACTTGATGTTAGCGATAGTTTTTGGTCGTTGATTACAACTTGATATGCACCGAGAACTGTTGCAACATGGTCATTGAAAACATCAGAGGTAGCGAGTAAATATAATTTTTCGAAGGATGGCTGTTCACCACCAGATTCACGGAATTGATTCCAAGCTAATTTGCCATCAACAGTTTCGTAAATATCAGAAAAACGAATGGATGTAATGCCAGCGCCATCGCTTGCAAACACAACTTCCATTTTCCAATTTTTATAATCAGTTAATGAGCCAAGAATAATCGGGTCTGAGCTTATGCTGTGTTTCTTTAAACTTAATATTTCAAATGGTTTTAAATTGGTGTTCGCAACTTTTGGCTCTGCAGGCGCAACTTTTGGCGTTTCTACAGCGGCAGACTTTTCTTCAGTATTTGTTTTTTCTACAACGTTATTTTCTACAACGTCATTTTCTGCAACGGCAACAGGCGATTCTGGAATTGGTTGATTTTGAGAGTCGTTTGGTTTTTTAGGACCAAAGATAAGTACAGACAAAACACTGCCCGCTAAAAAAACAACTAGTAATGGAATCAACCGCCGGCGTGCCTGTGGTGTCATATTGTCCTTCTTTCTATAAAGGTCTTACCGACCTTCACGGAGCCGATCGCCAAGCCAATTGCTGAGATCGGGAATTGCATAAATTTTATCGCGTACTGCTTCGATGTCGTAATCAAGTCGGATAAAGTCGACCTTCTTTACTTCGTCATCAAGGATGGCGTAACTGCTACGTGGATCAAGATCGCGTGGTTGACCAATTGATCCTGGATTAATAATAATGTGCTCTTCGTTCTCATACTTGAACGTGTCATCTATATCTTCTGGTGGGTAAAAATCTGGTTCACTCGTAAAAATTCCAGGAACATGGGTATGTCCTGACATAGAGTGTTTGGGAATTCGGTCGAAAATTTGTTTCATCTTCACTGGTGAGTTAATCGCATCATCAGGGAATAGATATTCATTTATTGGTCGACGAGGTGTTCCATGTACCGCTAAGAAATCGCCCATTTGGGTTCGTACACGAAGTCCACCGAGAAATTCCCAGCGTTTTGCAGCTACTTCTTTATCTTGTTCAGCATCAAATTGTGCTCTTGTCCAATATGCCGCTTGTTCTGCAGCGGCATTAAAGTTAGTTGGCTCGTACAGTGCACCGTAGTCATGATTACCAAGAAGGCACCATTCGCACAATTCGGCAATCATATCCACACATTCTGCTGGGTTTGGACCATATCCGAGGGTATCGCCAAGGCAAACTATACGGTCTACCGAGCGGTCGCCAATATCCTCAAGCACTCGCGTGAGAGCTTCAAGGTTTCCATGGATGTCACTTATTAACGCTGTTCGCACTGTGGTTTTCTTTCCTAACGAATCGGAGATGATACCGCAGACTGCTCACTTACGAAACATCATCTGGACACGACTTAGCAATCAGGTTTTGGTTAGAACGTAAGTTTATATATGACAATTAGTTAAACTATGCCTCAGCAGTATGTTTTGGCTATGATAAAATGCCATTTTTAAGACTGTTTTCCCAATTATTAGGAAGGTTAGTATTTTGTCTTCAGAACGTCATTTTGATTTAATTGTTATTGGCTCTGGCCCTGGTGGTTATGTTGGCGCAATCCGCGCCGCGCAACTTGGTTTAAAGGTTGCTTGCATTGACCGCGATAAACTTGGAGGAGTCTGTTTGAACTGGGGTTGCATCCCTTCCAAAGCTCTTTTGCATGGTGCTGAAATTTACGATGAAGCTGTCAACCACGGGAAAGAGTGGGGCATTAACATTGGTGAAATTACAGTTGACTGGAGCGCATTTATTGGTCGCAGCAGAAAAATTACTGGGCAACTCAATGGAGGTGTTGCGTACCTATTTAAGAAAAATAATATTGAACACATTCAAGGTCACGCTCATATTGTTTCTGGAAACAACGGCGTCACTCCTTGCTCTGTCGAAGTACAAACTCCAGTTGGAGATTATTACAACGGCAACGGTGAAAATGTAATTGAAACAGTAACGGCTGACAGGGTGCTAATTGCAACTGGCGCAAAACCAAGAGACTTGCCGTTTGCTCTGTGCGACGGAAAAACAATTATAAATTCATCACATGCAATGATTCTTGAAGAGCGACCAGAGTCTCTCGTCATTATTGGTTCAGGTGCAATCGGTATGGAGTTCGCTTATGTGTACAACGCTTTTGGAACAAAGGTAACGATCATAGAAATGGTTGATCGTATTTTTCCAATTGAAGATGCAGACATTAGTAAACTAGCAGAGCGTGCATTCAAAAAACAAGGAATGAAATTCCACACGAACGCAGCGGTTAAATCGGTTGAAGTCCATGGCGATAGTGCAACAGTTACATTTTCTGACGTTAATGATGAGACAAAAATAGAAAGTGTTACAGGCGACAAAGTTCTTGTTGCAATCGGCGTTGGACCACGATGTGATGGTCTTTTTGATGATTCGCTTGGAATTGAATTAGATAGAGGGTTTATTAAAACCGATGCACAAGAGGTTGATGAACCAACGTATAAAACAAGTGTTGCCGGCATTTTTGCAATCGGCGACATCATCGGGCCTCCGCTTCTTGCACACGTAGCATCCGAAGAAGGCGTGACATGTGTTGAACGAATGGTGGGACATCACACATTTGGTGTCGATTACAAATCAATTCCCGCTTGCACTTATACCAATCCGCAAATTGCATCCATTGGGATGACAGAACAACAGGTTATTGACGCTGGCATCGATTACATCAAAGGCGAATATTCTTTGAAGGCACATGGGAAAGCTATTGCTGTTGGCGCAGCAGACGGAATTGTAAAAATTATTGCAAGTAAACCGTATGGCGAAATTCTCGGCGCACACATTATTGGTCACGACGCTAGCGAACTAATTGCAGAAATTGGTTTAGCAATTCGGCTTGAAGCAACAATTGAAGATATCGCATCAACAATGCACGCACACCCGACGATGGCAGAGTCTATTCACGAAGCTGCCCTCGGCACAGAGAACAGAATGATTCACAATTGAGTTTTATTTTTTCTGAAACAATTTTAGACAATGGTCTGCGGATTGCAGCGGAACATTCAGATTCTGCAGTTACCGCAGCGATCGGTTTTTTCGTTAAAGCAGGTGCACGAGATGAAACATCTAAACTAATGGGTGTTAGTCATTTTCTTGAACACATGATGTTTAAAGGCACCGAATCATTAAGTGCTGAAGAAGTTGATCTTGCTTTCGACGATATTGGTGCGGAACACAATGCATTTACTTCTGGCGAAATGACTGCTTATTGGGGCGCAGGGCTGCCCGAAGTGTTGGGTTCAATTCACGGAACTCTTGCCGATATTTTGCGTCCATCTCTTTGTCAAGAAGATTTTGATAACGAAAAAAAGGTAATTCTTGAAGAAATTGCAATGTACGATGATCAGCCGTTCTGGGTTTTGTACGAAAGTGCGATGGAGCAGTATTACGGTGACAGTCCGCTTGGCCACCGAGTGCTTGGAACTCCTGAAACAATAAACAACATGAAGCGGGATGAATTGGCTGGATATTTCTCAGACCGTTACAGCGCAGACAACACAACAGTTGTTTTGGCAGGGAAACTCGACTTTGACGCAATGGTGGAACAAATTCAAGCGTTGTGTGGCGGATGGGAACCGACCGAGGTTAAGCGATCTTATGAAAAAGTAATTCGAAATGAAGGTATGTTTGAAAAGCATATTCCAGACTTGCAGCAACATTACCATTTAATGATGATGCCAAGTGTATCATTTCAAAGCGAACAAAAATACGCGGCGTCTGCTCTTGCTGCAATTTTAGGTGGCGGTGATGGTTCACGTTTACATTGGGCGTTGGTAGACACGGGTCTTGCCGAAGCAGCAGCAGCGTCGGTTGACACGAATGATCAATATGGTGAACAACTTACCTATGCAGTTTGTGACCCAAGCAACGCGCAGCAAGTTGCAGAAATTATGCGGGACGAAATGGCAAACGTTGTAAACACCCTTGTTCAAGAAGATTTAGACAAAGTAATTGCAAAAGCTGGCACTAGTGCAGCTGTTTCAAGCGAGCGACCAGCAGGTCGCATGCAAAGACTCGGCGGAATGTTGACGACTTCTGGCGAATATGTTTCATTAGAAAACGAGCTTAAAACTATCGAATCACTCACCATTAAAGACTTGCAAGAAGTAGCGGAAGCGTTTCCTTGGGTTCCAAAATTCGAAACAGCGACGCTTCATACGTAAGATGGCAATTCTCTCCGATACAGCTATTTGCTTACGTTGTTGGGATTATTCGGAGACAAGCCAAACAGTAAGTCTGCTTACAAAAGAGCACGGAATGATTCGCGGGATTGCAAAAGGATCAAAAAGAGACAACGGGGCATTTTCTGGTGGCTTTGATCCGTTAACACGTGGAAGTATAGTTCTACGCATAAAAACAAATAGTGATCTTGCGACATTAACCGAGTGGCAACTAGAACATGTTTGGTGGACAACGAGAAACAATCTTGCGGTTAATCGCGGAGCAATTTATATGGTCGATCTCGTTGGAAGAATGTTGACTGACCAAGATCCGCACACAAATGTTTACGACTCTTTACTTGAAGCATTAAATCGGATGGAGGATGGTCATGAAATTGATTGGCCTCTTCTTCGTTTTCAATGGGCACTTCTCGTTGAAACGGGCTACCAGCCAACGCTCGAAACAGTTTGCGAAAATGAAACAGTAGTTGCATTTAGCTCTCAAACTGGCGGGGTTGTTGAAGACACCGGTGAAATTGATCGTGTTCGTGTCCGAAAGGAAACGGTGAATGTTCTTCGCATGTTAGAGGAAGGCAGTTCGATTCAAGCCACAGAGCCCGAGGCACTCCACCGTGCGAATCGACTTCTTGCACACTATCTACGCGACATCATCGGTATAGAATCTTCCGCAATGCGCTGGATGTGGCAAAATTAATTAACCGAGGGTTAATTAATTTGCAGTTCTATATATACTGAACACGTGAGTAAAGCGAGAATCATTTCATTATTGAATCAAAAGGGCGGCGTTGGCAAGACAACGACGACGGTGAATTTGGCTGCTGGATTCGCAGCAGCGGGTAATAAAGTGCTCGTAATTGATCTTGACCCTCAAACCCACCTCGGGTTGCATTTTGGCATTGAAGAGTCCGCTGCTTCAGTTTACGATTTACTCATGGATGAATCCATAACGGTTAATGACGCGCTTGTAAATGCACGAGAAAATATTGATCTCGTTACGAGTGAAGTAGATCTTGCTGCGGCAGAATCGGAACTGGCATCTAAAACAGACCGACACGATTTGCTTTCAAAAAAAATAATTCCAATTTTAGATGACTACGATTACATTTTGATTGATTGCCCGCCGAGTCTCGGATTGTTGACTATCAACGCACTTGCCGCATCCAAAGAACTCATCGTTCCGATGCAAACGCATTTCCTAGCATTGCAAGGTGTAAGTAGATTGTTTGAAACAGTGCAGATGCTTGTTGGTGGACTTAACCCAGACCTTGAAGTAACTGGAATTGTGCTGTGTATGCACGAGAAGAATACGAAACTCGCTCGAGAAGTTGTGGATGATTTACAACAGTTTTTTGATTCTTCCCGTGATAGCAATGTCCCATGGAGCAACTGCGTTATTTTTGATCCGCCTATTCGCCGCAACGTAAAACTTGCAGAGGCACCAAGTTTTGGTCAAACAATTTTTGATTATGAACCCGATTGTGCTGGCGCTAAAGATTACGCCAAACTTGCGGAAAGTGTGATGGCAACGACACGCGAAGTAACCATCGAAACTATCAAACCCACCAAAACCATCGAAGTTGTTTCACCAACAGAAGCAGTCCCAACCGAAGTAGAAAATGAATCCACATGAACTAGCTGTCCGCAATTGGCGAATTGTTTTTTTAATTTGGTTTGTATTGTTGGCAACTGCAACTCACTTACCCCAACCAATACCAACGGATAATCCAACGTTCGTGTCGCCAGATAAACTCCTTCATTTCATCTGTTTTGGAATGCTTGCATTTTGTCTTATTGGAACAGAGTGGATAAAGTCTCCGTTGAGATGCTGGTTGGTTCTAGCAGCCTGGGCGATTGTTGATGAAATTACCCAAGACTTACTCCCATTAAATCGCGCGTTTAGTTCTGAAGATTTAATTGCAGGCGAATTAGGTATAGCCGCAATTATGTGTTGGTCAGGAGCGCTTGGGAAAGAATCCACCAAAAAAATAAAAGAGGAAGTTGCAGCAATTCTTGCTATTCCAAAAAATTGGTTCCAACTTGGATGTATTGGATTCATCGTTACGGTTTTTCTGTTTGCGAGTATTTGGTTTTTTCTTCGAGAGATTTTTGGTGAGCAATATTCTTCATTGGCTTTTTGCGTAGCTTTTTTAACAGGGCTTTTGTGTGTATTGTGTATAATTATCATCAAAGGGAATTTGCAAATCGAGTCGCGGGTGCTTCTAAAAAGTATGGTTCCTTGGTTGATTGGGACGATTGGTATTGCAAGTATGACTGGTTTCCTTTTCAACAATGTATCTATTAATGTTTCAGTCGTCGTGCTTGCAATGCTTGTTGTTGGATTTCGCATTGCATGGAATCGTGCAACATGACGACCAACGATAATCTTGAAAAGAACACGCGGACGAATAGCGTTCTTACTCTTGTATCAAGGTGTATGGGGCTTGTACGTGACGGTGCGATGTCTAGAATTTTTGGGGCTGGTGCATTCGCATCTGCTTTTTACTTTGCGTTTTTGATACCAAATTTGTTTAGGCGACTTTTCGGAGAAGGGGCGCTCTCTGCAGCATTTCTTCCAATTTATTCAAAACTCCATAGCGAAAATCCCCAACGAGCAAAAGCGTTTGCAACATTAACCGTTGCAAAACTTGTCTTACTTCTTGGAACGCTAACGCTTCTTAGCGAACTGGCTTTATGGTTGCTCATCTCAATGCAACAAGAGCCAAATGCATCGTTGCAATTAACAATGATTATGTTGCCGTATATGCCGCTCGTTTGTTTAGTAGCAATATTCGGTGCTATGTTGCATGTGCACGATTCATTTGGCCCAACAGCTTCTGCGCCAATCATCCTCAATGGTTTTATGATTGCAGCGGCGTATGGTTTTGTAAGTATCTTTGATAATCCATTTAATCACATGGTATGGATTGGCTTGTCAGTTGTTCTTGCAGGTATTGTTCAAGTTGTTTGGTCGCTTTTGGCACTTCGTAAACATTCTTGGTTAACAAAAGAAACGAAATCTGCCCAGAGTGATATTAAAAAAATGTTGCGAAACATGATTCCAATGGTCCTTGGACTTGGAACGTTACAAATTAATACGCTACTAGATGGTGTAGTCGCAAACTGGTCAAACTTGTTTGGTCCTTCGTTTTTTGGTTATACATATCCTTTGGGCGACGGTGCGATGGCGTCATTGACATGGGCGCAACGGTTGTATCAATTACCTCTTGGTGTATTTGGAATTGCACTTGCTACGGCAATTTATCCACTCCTTGCTAAACAAGTCAACGATGCTGCGCTGTTCGCTTCAACGATGCGTAGGGGTTTGCGTACGGTTATTTTTATTGGCTTGCCAGCAAGTGCAGGATTGTTATTTGTTCGTGACCCGCTTGCGATGGTTGTATTCCAAGGAGCAAACTTCACCGCATCCGACGCTATGATCGTTGGTTCAATTTTGCTTGGTTACGCCCCTGCGGTTTGGGCTTATTCCATGACACAAGTAGTCACGAAAGGGTATTACGCCAAAAATGACACGAAGACACCCGTTAAAGTGGCAATTTTTTGTGTGTGCCTGAACTTTCTCCTCAACGTGACGCTCATTTGGACACCGCTTGGCATATCTGGGCTTGCATGGTCAACGGCAATTTGCGGTGTAATTCAAGTTTGCGTTCTGTTGATACTCTTCCGACGGTATATCCCAATCCTCATTGATCGAAATGTACTGAAATCATGGTTCTACACAGCGATGTTAACGCTGATATTGGGTGTTTCTGTCGGATTACTAGTACAAATGACTTGGGATCAGACCAGTTCTTGGACAGATTCCTTGTTTGTATTATTTGGAGCTGTAGTTTCTGGAATTGCCATTATGGTTTTAGGCGCGATTGCACTCAAAAGACCAGAATTGCACTGGTCCATTGGCAGACAACGATGATTTCTAAAAAATCCGAACTATTTCACTCAGAAATAGTATGTAATTACGTCCATATATCTAAAAAAAACTCAAAAGCGGATTATTCCGCCCAATAGTGCCGATTATGTGATTTTGAGACCCTTAACTACCGATAGTGATTTGGATTAATTATGGATAAAAATGAGAAAAATATA
>DTSO01000016.1 GCA_012965315.1 Phycisphaerales bacterium
CCCGGAGACAACACTTGCATAACAAAAACATCCCAACCACCGCCGACTAGATACGACAATCCTTGCTTCGTACCTTCAATGTCAAAACAATCACTTACTACAACCAATACTCCTCTGCCTTGCCTTGCAGTTGAAATTGTTTTGCATGCATCAACAAACGCTGTTCCGCCCTGTGGCATTAAATCTAACAACCATTGCCCAACATCACGAGTTCGTTTTCTGCCACGAAGAGCCGACAATCTCTTTACGCCCTGATCATTAAAAGAAAAAAGGGAAACTTTATTGTGACTGCTCAGGGCAATGTAGCCGAGTGCCATTGCAAGTCGGCGAGCGAAATCGAATTTATTTGGGTTGCCAAACTCCATTGAAGCACTTGCATCGATTGCAATTCCAAGCGTCAACTCTTCTTCTTCTAAAAAGATTTTCATAAACAATTTATCAAGCCGAGCGTACACATTCCAATCAATAAATCGTAAATCATCACCGGAAGTGTATTGTCGATAATCAGCAAACTCCACACTCATTCCCCGGCGGCGACTTCTTCGTTCGCCTTGGGTTTTTCCGCTAAAAATCTTTCTAGCGACAATATCGAGTTTGTCTAATGACGCCATCAATGTAGAGCCCAATAAAGCATCCACTTTGTCCGGTCGAGAATGAACTGTTTTTCCAAATTCAGACATCAAAACTCTCCCAGGTTTCAAAACAAGGGATTTCATCTATTAGACGAGCAATTAATGAACTTGATGAACGAGCATCCGTTTCTGCTTCAAAAGTGCGAACAATTCTGTGTTGTAACGCAGGAATTGCAACGGCATTAATGTCTTTCCTAGAAACTGCAAACCTGCCCCCAACAACTGCTGCCACTTTTGCTGCTGAAACAATTGCTTGAGCGCCACGAGGGCTAACTCCAATACTAATATTTTCTTGAACCCAATTTGGTGCGTGCGAAGAATCTGCATGTGTCGCTAGAACAAGTCGCGTTATGTAATCTTGAATGTGTGGCGCAATCACAACATGGCGAATTATTTGCGTTGAAGCGAGAATAAAATCACCATCTACTACAACTTCAGCATTTGGAGTTTTCTCGCCTGTAGTTCGTGAAACAATTTTGAATAGTTCCTCTCGTGATGCATAGTCAACTTCTATTTTGAACATAAAACGATCGAGTTGCGCTTCCGGAAGAGGGAAGGTGCCTTCTTGTTCAATTGGGTTTTGCGTAGCAAGTACAAAAAATGGCTCTGGCAAATCACGCGTGTTCCCATCAACTGAAACCGAGTGTTCTTGCATAGATTCAAGAAGTGCTGATTGGCATTTGGGAGTTGCTCGATTTATTTCATCTGCAAGCAATAACTGATTAAACACTGGACCTTCGCGAAATGTAAAACGCCTCGCTTTCGTCGCAGGGTCTTCGTCAACAACAGTAGTCCCAACGATATCCGCCGGCATTAAATCCGCAGTACATTGTATTCGCCCCATTGAAAGTTTTAAGACATCACCAAGTGTTCGCACCAAAAGTGTTTTGCCCAACCCCGGTGGACCTTCAAGAAGCACGTGTCCGTCTGCGAGAATCGCAACCAAAACTAAATCGACCACCCTCTCTTGGCCCACAATCACTTTACCCACTTCGTTTCGCATGTGCATAAAACCAGATTTAATTACTGAGCAAGCGGCACGCACATCTTCTGTTGATTGAATTTCACAAGGAAGATTTTCAGCAGTAAATGTCATACATCGTCCCCCTCACCGCTTCGCTTCCGTTTGTTTTTCAACAACTGACTTAAATTGTCATCTCTGTTCTCAATTTTCTTCTTTGTCGGACTTGGTTCTTCCTCTTTGAGAGAAACTGCTTCAGACTTAGTCTCCTCCGCTGTAGTTACATTACGTTCTACTGACTTATGAACTTTTCGTAACGCATCGACTGAAACTGAAGATACTTTTCCAACTGGAGCAAGCATTGACTGCATACTTTTTTTGTCAATCCAAAGCCGACGAATTGCAACATCAATAATCAGAATAGATGCTGCAAGTATTGCGAGTAAATCCCAAATTGGCTGTGGACTTTGAGGAACTTCAAGATTATCACCATCAAACAAATCAATAAATTCTACATCTGAAAGTGAGAGTATTCTTCCACCCGTACTGTTTGCGAGGTTGTGTAGTAATGCTCCGTTTGCAGATGTAGACGCGTATTCTTGCGCATAAGGAACTGCAATCGCAGTTGGAATACGCCCTGTCATCTCACCCTTTGCATCTTGGAAAGCAATGTTCACGAGCCATGCTCCCGCTTCTTCTGCATCAAATTCTGCATGGTATCTGCCGGGTCCAGTTTGTTGCAGAGTTAACGGTTGCGCCTCTCCTGCAGGATTAATGACGACAGCTTTAGATTGCATGAAGTTTAAAAATGAAGCTTCGTCATCAACTGCTTCGATATCAACAATTCCTCTCCCGCCTTCAATCTTAGACATGACCATCATGTTCGGAGGTGATGCGCCTCGCATTGCCCAACGAGCTGTCGCTTCCCAAAACTCTTGAAAAGCCGACCAGTTCGGCCACTGTGTTGCCCATCTATCTCCAAGGTCACTTGTAAAAGCAACAGATTTACCCAGACCAAAGTGCCACCATGCAAGAAGCGGGTCATCACCGTCTACAACTGGAACAACCCAAGGTGTCTGCGCAAGGCCACCCTTGCTTCCAGTAACTATATATCCATTAACTTGCGGGACAGATTGAATTTCGCTTACTGGGCCAGATATACTTTGTTGAATTTTAACGTCCCAAGTATTTCCTTCCTGCATTAAAGAACGAGAATTTAATTGCGCTTCTTTAATAAAAATACTCGGAAGTAAATTCGGGTCGTTGACCATATAAAATCTGCCACCAGTTACAGTCGCGATACCTTGCATTTTTTGTTGGTCCATTGCTGAACCATGTCCACCCACCATCACTGTTGAAACTGTAACTTCTGCAGACCTATATGCTTCAAGTAATCCCTGTGATGGGCCAGCAGGATCGCCATCTGTAATAATGATAACATGGCGTTGAGCTGCACTAAGATCCTTCAAACCATCTAATGCTAATTGCATTGGCGATTCAAAATCTTGCATATCACCAAACACTAAACTATTAATTGCATCCATCGCTGCAACTTTGTCGCCAGCAAGTTGCATTGGCAATGTCCAACCAGAATTATTGAGCGTCCCATATCCACCATTCCAATCGTATTCAATGATTCCAATGTAATCTAATTCACTTAGAGATTCTATTGCAGCGCTCGCCATTCGTTGACCCCAATAATTACCTTCTGGCATTTCACATGAGTGCATAATTAATGCAAGCGCTCCCTGAGGAAGTTGGCGAGTTTGGGGCGGTTCACATTTGAGTGGCATTGCTTGTTCTAACTTAGAACCAATCCAACCCCCAGCGCCAAATGAATTCGGGCCACCTGTAATAATTAGCCCACCACCTACGTCATGAACGAAGGTATACAAGTTTTGTTCTTGCAAATCGTCGATTGACCAACGGGGAATATCTGCAAGAATCACAGCATCAAAAGCAGAAAATCCAATACTGCTTCGTGGTATTTCTTGCGGTTTTCGCAGTTCAACTTTGAGACCTGATGACTCTAGTGTTTCTTGCAACGGTGCAGTTGCAACCTCATTTTGAGTTACAAGTAAAATGAGACCACCCTGAGATACAAACGAAACACCTAGACCTGTGTTGTTCGCGGTGATTGTGTCAGACCCTTGTTCAGGCACCCACATTGCTTCAAAAATCTGAGGACCACTTTGCACGATTGGAATGTCGAACACAATTGCATTCACTCCACTTTTCAACCGTAAAGGCAATCCAGTTCCTTGTTCCTCTTGTGAAATATCAATTTCAATTTCATTTTGCAAGAGATGCAAAGTTCCACTAGAAGAACCAACGCTTCGAAGGATGATTCGAATTGGAATAGATTGACCAATCCTAGTTTGGGACGGAACAATTACTCTCTCAATCATCACTTCATTTACATGTTCATAGTGCAAAGGCAGAACATCAATTGGAACGCCATTCGCTTTTGCTAAGTTTGCAGTCGATTGAACCAGACCATCCGTTTCATTGCCATCAGAAATCACTACGATTCGAGAGGCAGTATCTTTTGGCAACAGTGCGAGTGCAAGTTGCACACCCTTTGCTAAATTTGTTGCGCTCCCAACCGGGTCATTCGCAGCTGGTTCAAACATTGTTAACTCGCTTGGCATCGAACCAATGACAGCATCTTTAGCAACACTTATCACAGCGAGTCGGTTGTTTTCTCCGCGATGTTCTGGAGAAGTCCAATTCTGCAACGTTGAAACTGCTTGGTCTTGCAAGTTGCGAGGAATAGATTGACTTCTATCCAACACTGCGATAACCGTTACACCTTCGCCTGTCTTTTTCCAAACTGGCTTGGCGATTGCGACTGCTAGTAGAGCAACGACAATGCACCTCGTACTAGTTGAAGCAATTGCTCTGCTTCGAGAACCAGTTCTTGTTAATCCGCCCCAAGCTAAATACAGAACTGGAACTATAAGAAAGAGCAATAAAAGCCAACCAGGTCGATCGAATTGAATCGGGAGCATCATTAGAATGCCATCATATCGGGCAACCGTTGTAGGCGGTTGTTTCCTGTGTCAGCAACAATGAAACCATTTGGAACAATCTCAATCGCCCACGGCGTTTTAAACAAACCGTTGGTATCTCCAGCACCGCCAAATACTTCGATTACTTCCCCATTCGTAGAAAACCGCTGAAGTCGATTATTGCCAAATTCACAGACGATTATGGAATTATCCGAATCGAAAACAATCCCGTAAGGGTAAAGAAGTTCTCCAATTTCACGACCTGCGGAAGCAATTATCTGAACAACGTCTCCTTTTGGAGTTCGTTCAACAATTCGGTGATTACCCGCATCAGTAATAAATAAGTTTCCTGTCGTTGGTGATATTGCAATTGATTGTGGCCTGATGAATCCTTCTTCGTCGCTTCCAAAATGACCAAACGCATATTGAAATTCTCCACTCCGATTAAAAACATTTATACGTTCATTGCCTCCATATTCTGAAACGAATACTTCACCTTGTTTGCCAAATGCTATGTCAGTTGGGTATAAGAATTGACCATCTTCAGTTCCGTACGAACCAAAATGGAAGAGC
>DTSO01000017.1:0-10810 GCA_012965315.1 Phycisphaerales bacterium
ATGGCACGGCCATCGAGGAACAATGCGTTTGCTTCTTGTGAAACATATTTAGGCTGATTATCCATGTTCTGGATGAAGTGAATTCGCGGCTTATCACTAAAAGAAGTTCTTGCTCTAAAAATGAGGGCTAGAGGTATAGTTGCTGCACAAGTAATCACGATTACTGTCCACTTAATCCAAAGTGGCAATTCCTTTAAATCTTCAAGGAAGGGCTTCGCTAAATCATCGATAATTTGTTTTACTAATTGTCCCATTATTTTTCCAACGCAATCACTGTTTCAGGGTTGAGAGAATTTAAAAAAGCTTCAACTTCATCAAGGCTAAATTTTGGATCTCGCGCTTCGATGATTAGGTAGAACCTATCATCTGTTGCACGTGCTAACGCCGGATGTTTTAACGTTGGGTGGTAAAACATTGGCAACTTGTTCAAGAACAATGATCCAAATACTGCTGTCAATGCTGAAAAAAGTATCGTCATTTCAAAGGCAACAGGCACAAAAGCTGCTGCTCCAAGAAGTGGCTTGCCCGAAACATCATATTGGTAACCAACAACGGGAATCAGCGCCCAAATATCAAACTCTAATGAGTTTGTAAAAATCTGCAAACAACAAGCGAGCGTCAATCCAATCATCCCTCCAAAGAAAACAAGGATTGGTAAAATTGTCATTTTCACGCCCATTGCTCGGTCAAGGCCATGCACGGGGAATGGAACCAGACAATCAAACCATTTATAGCCGGCGCTATTCGTTTTTTCCGCAGCATGGTAAATGCCAGGCGTTGTTGTGAATTCCGCAGCCAAACCATATAGATCTTCACGCGCAATTGTATTTGATGCTACTTCGCTCATTCGTCTTCCTCCGCAAGTTCTGCTTGCGCGTTGGTTTCACCAGACATTTCGTTGTAACTATGTCCGTGCCCATGAGGATCGGCAATTGGCATAATTGCTTTCAATTCCGCAATTGCCAAGATGGGCAAGAAACGAATGAACAATAAGAAGAAAGTCATAAACAAACCAAAACTTCCAAGGAATGTAAGGACGTCAACCCACGTTGGCTCATACATTCCCCAACTACTTGGCAAGAAGTCATTAGCGAGTGATGTAACAACGATTACAAAACGTTCAAACCACATGCCAACATTCACAAGGAGCGAAGCAGTAAAGATGATTGCGATGTTGTTCCGTGCTTTCTTAAACCAGAAAATTTGTGGAGTAAGAACATTGCAACTCACCATAATCCAATACGCCCAACCGTAGGGTCCGAACGCACGGTTAATAAATGCAAACGATTCATAAATTTCACCGCTGTACCAAGCGATGAAGAATTCCATTGCGTATGCATATCCAACAATTGACCCAGTGAACAAGACAACCTTGCACATATTTTCAAGGTGGCGCATGGTGATAAAGTTTTTCAGTCCCCACAATTGACGCGCTGGAATTGCAAGGGTCATAACCATAGCAAAGCCAGAGAAAATCGCACCCGCAACAAAGTACGGCGGGAAAATAGTTGTGTGCCAACCAGGCAATTGTGAAACCGCAAAGTCAAAAGAAACAACACTGTGTACAGAAAGCACAAGCGGAGTTGCTAGAGCAGCGAGAAGTAGATACGCACGTTCATACCTATGCCAGTGTCGCATGCTTCCACGCCAGCCCAAAGACAGAAGACCATAAATCAACTGCTTCACTTTGGAAGTTGCTCTGTCCCGCATTGTTGCAAGATCCGGCACCATTCCTAAGTACCAAAACAAAAGAGAAACTGTGAAATACGTACCAACTGCAAACACGTCCCAAAGGAGTGGACTTCTAAATTGAGGCCACATATCCATTTGGTTTGGAATTGGGAATAACCAATATGCAAGCCAAACTCGACCGATGTGAATGCCTGGGAAAGTACCAGCGCAAATAACAGCGAAGATTGTCATCGCTTCAGCGAATCGGTTAATTGCCGTTCGCCATTTTTGTCTAAAGAGGAATAAAATCGCTGAAATCAACGTGCCAGCGTGACCAATGCCAACCCAGAAAACGAAGTTAACAATTGGGTAACCCCAAGCAACTGGGTTATTGTTCCCCCAGACTCCAACACCAGTAAAGATGAGGTAGCCGATCATCGCACCGAGCATAGACATCAAGGTGAATGAAATCGCAAGTGCGAAGTACCAAGATTTTGGCGCCTTTGCTGATTCGTTTGCACGAAGAATATCTGTAGTAACTGTACCGAATTCTGTGTGATTCAAAATCAACTGAGGTCGATTTTCGGGATCTTCAATCGTGTTATCTATTTTGTTTACAGGAGCAGTTGTCATTAGTGATGACCCCCTTCACCTGTAACTGCACTATCAACTGGATTCGTCAATCTCGCTAGATATTTAGTGCGAGATTTAATGTTCAGTTCCTCAAGCATCTCGTAAGACCGTTTCTCGTTATGTAGTTTTGACACGCGACTTTTCGGATCCATCAAGTCGCCAAAAACAATGGCTCCTGCTGGACACGCTTGCTCGCATGCTGTCACGATTGAACCGTCAAGAATAGCTACGCGCTGATCGGCTTGCTTTTGAGCATCCGATTTCTTAACCCATGCATTTTTAGTTGCAATTTTTACACGCTGAATTCGCTGCGTGCAGTACGTGCATTTTTCCATGACGCCACGCATTCGAACCGTTACATCTGGGTTGAATTGCATTGCTCGCAACGTTTTCCCGCCTGATTGAGCCTTCACATAATAATCCGGTTGCACTTGTAACAAGCCAGTTGCACGAAGCGGATCGCGCCTGAAGTAATCGAAGTAATTAAATCGACGAACTTTAAATGGACAGTTGTTTGAGCAATAACGCGTTCCAACGCAGCGGTTATAAATCATTACGTTTAGCCCATCAGTATCATGCACTGTTGCGGCAACTGGACAAACTTCTTCGCAGGGTGCATTTTCACAATGCATACATGTCATCGGTTGAATTGCAACTGAAGCCAGATTGCTACTGTCGTAACCGCCATGGCCGTCGGAGCCAAAAGCAAAGTAACGATCTATTCGTATCCAGTGCATCTCACGACCCATTAACACTTGGTCTTTACCTACGATTGGAATATTGTTTTCTGCATGGCATGCAGCAACACAAGCGTTACAACCTGTGCAAGTTGATAAATCAAAAGTCATGCCCCATTTGTACTTGGCGCCAACAAATTGTTGTTCTTCAAATATCGAAAGGGAGTGTGATGAATGACCAACATGCTTTGCAAAATCTGGGTTTGCGTTGTAATGGTCAACCGTTGCTTCTCTAAACAACAAAGGTAGGCGATCTTGTGCGCCTTTACCTGGAGTCGTGTCAACACCGAAGTGCATTTGCGTAGTAGCGAGTGGGTACGAATCTCCGGTTGCACTAACTTTTGCAGGCGCAGCCCAAGTATTCGAGGAAGTTCGAAGTGGATAGATGTTAACGCCAGCACCAGTACATACTCGACCAGCAAACGCTCGACCGTAACCAAGCGGAAGAAGTATGACATCGTCTGCTGTTCCAGGAACCGGAAGTGCTGCAATTGTTACGCTTTCATTGCCAACAGAAACATTAAGCATGTCACCCTGCTTAACACCTAAGTCCTCAGCGGTCTTAGGTGAAACAAGCGCCGCATTGTCCCATGTCAGTTTGGTAATGCTATCTGGAAGTTCTTGTAACCAGCCATTATTAGCGTGCCGTCCGTCCCATACCGAATCTGAAGGAATGAAACACGCTGTGTAACCGTTACCGCCAACGACCGATCCGCCTTTTTTCGCATTACGATTCACTGGTGGTTTTTCTAACATGGCTGAATTCGCAATAACACCATCGTGTACTGCTGTGCGCCAGGTTGAATTCCAAGAATCAGCTGATTTGCCAACCAAGGTTGCTCGAACGAGTGTTTGACCATCGGTTATTTCTTCACCAGCAAGAATTGCCAATAATTCTATACTTGTAATGCCATCAAAGAGTGGTTGAATGAGTGGCTGCCCGACACAAACTGTGCCATCGGCAGCAAGTCCATCGGTCCACGATTCAAGCCAGTGCGCAGCGTTTATATGCCACTTACAAACTGCAGATGTTTCATCTTCATTATGTGAAAGATGGATTGAAAGCGGAAGCGCTTTAATTGCATCCGCTAATTTAAAATCTGCGGGTGCATCAAATGCAGGGTTTCCTCCAAGAACGATGACGCCTTGAATAGTGTTGTTTTGCATCGCTTTTGAAAGTTCTGCGATTGTATGTGTTTGATTTGAATTAACCGTACGGTATGAAACCGTCGTTCCAACGGCGCCAAGTCGTTCATTTATTCGAGCGACAAGGTAATGCACGGATGCTGGTTGACTTGCTCCTGCAAGCACTAAACCGTGCTTGCCTGCTTTTTGCAAGTCTGCCACTAACTTGTCTGCCCAAGTTTGATGTTCTGTTGTTAATGAAACAGTGCCATCAATTGCCATATCCACATGTGCAATTTCTTTTGCGATGTACGTAGCGATTGCTGCAATTGCAGCAGGATTCATTGGACTTCGTTCATCAGCATTTGCGCCTGTAACAGATAGTCCTGGCTCAGCGATCCAAACTCTGCTGATTGACCCGTGGTTAACTTTTCTTCCAGAAGCCCAACCTCTTGTGTTTACCACTTGCAATGGACCAGCACCTAGAAAATTGTCATCTAAAGAAACAACAACTGTCGCTTTTGAGAAATCGTGAACTGGCATCCAGTTACCACCGAACGCATCATCCAAACCGCTTCGTTGATTTGAATTCATTAGCGGTGCATACTCAACCCACATCGCTTCTGGATTTTTCTTCTTGAATGCTCTTTGCATTCTTTCAAATGTTGGTGAACTTGAGGGTTCAGCTAAAATTGCAACACCCGCACCGTTTTGTGGAAGGTATGCACCAATCCATTCTTTAAATGCGGATAGCGATGAATCGGTTCCGTCGTACGTAACTTTACGGCTTCTATCTGGATCGTATAAATCTAGAATAGCTGCTTGTGTAAACGCATCTGTTTTACCTCGGCTATCGGGGTGTTCAGGGTTGCCCTCAATTTTTGTCGGACGACCATCGTTGCTTGTGACAAGAACTCCTTGAGAAAATCCACCGAAGTCAAAACAACTTGCATACTGTTCAGGAATGCCTGGCATTGTATTTTGGGGTCGGTGTGCGTAAGGAACAATGTTTTCCTTTGGCCATCGACGACAGCCAGCAACACCAAGCCCTGCGAGCGCCATTGATGCGCCCATTATTTTCAAGAAATGTCGACGATCGTCTCCTGTAGCAAGCAATTCGCTTGAACCTTCTGGAAATTCGTCCTGCACTTTCGATTGAAATGCTTCGGTAGCGACAACTTCATCCAGTGATCGCCACCATGTTCTTCCGTTACTTTTTGATTCATTTAACGATGACATGTAGAGCAATCCTGTGATGGGTTCAAGTTATTAATTTCACGCCAGTTAATGCTGTTGGCAATTTTTTCTGCGTCGGACATATCGATGCCCCACTCAAGTTGCGTAACAAGGTCTGGATTTCGTACGTGTGGGTCTGGGTTACGGTGACAATTCAAACACCAACCCATACTCAACGTTTCATGTTGATAAACGACTTCCATTGTGTCAACTCTACCGTGGCATTCAACACAACTAACACCGCGTGTTACGTGTGCGCTGTGATTGAAATACGCAAATTGTGGAAGGTCATGAACGCGGACCCACTCAATTGGCATTCCTGTTTCATAACTCTCAAACAATGGTTTTAGTTTGTCGCTTGATGGATGAATTTGCGAGTGGCAATTCATGCAAGTTTGTGTCGGAGGAAGCGCCGCATGCGGCGTACTTTCAACGGTGTTGTGGCAATACCGACAATCAACTCCCAGTTCGCCTGCGTGTAATTTATGACTAAACGGAATTGGTTGTTCTGGCATATAACCAACATCTGTCGACTGCGGGCTAAACCCATACGCTACAACAATTGCGACATACAGAGGAGCAGTTGATCCTGCCACAATCATGAATGGCAACACTAGATTTGTCCAGCGCGGGAATGTGAATCGTTGTTGAGTCATAGTGTTGTCGGGCCTTTTTAGGGGCTGGTTTTTCCATTTTTTAAAACGTAACCTTCATGTGTACTAACGAAGGTTCATAACCTAAATTTTGATATAAAAAACTAGACCCCATAGAGGGAGCTAGAAAAACGATGAAGCAGGGTATGATAGTAGGACTGAGCGTATCATCAAGTGAGATTGCTTCTCAATTCACAAAGTAATTTGCCTAAATATATACTTTTATTTTTACTATTTTAGGGTTGAACTAGGCGAAAAAAACGTTCTGCATTTGCATCAAGTCTCTTTTCAAATTCAAGCAAATCCATCGACTTCAATTGCGCAAGAAATGCCGCCGTATGCATGACATTTTTGGGCTCATTTGGGCGCATGTTCCGAACTGGTTCAGGCGAAAGATACGGGGCATCTGTTTCAACCATCATTCGCTCAATTGGCACAAGTTCTGCTGCTGCAACAACTTCCGATGCATTTTTATATGTTACAACGCCCGTAAAACTGATCATGGCGCCAATTTCAAGGATTTTTCGGGCATCAGCCGGAGTTTCAGTAAAACAATGAAAGACAAATCGTTGCGAATCTATCGTGCTTGCCTCAAAAATGGGCAATAAGTCATCTACAGCCTGTCTACAGTGGACAATTATAGGACGTTCATCCCCTTCTGAACCCTCAATCACTGCCAAATGCTCTTCTAGTAACTTTTGTTGTAACGAAAAAGGAGGGTCATCGTAATGACGATCCAGACCCAATTCACCCCAAGCAACACAGCGCTCATCTTCGGCAGCGGACCTGACATACTCCCATTTCCATTCGCCTTCAGCGTGCAGTGGATGTATGCCAGAAGAGAAAAATACTCGCGAATCGCGATTTGCGAGCTCTCGAGCAGCAATTGCATCATCGCCATCAGTAGAAACGGTAATCATTCGATGCACACCCGCCGCCGCCGCGTCGTCAATTACCGCATCAACCCGTTCTGACAATTGTTTACTTGTGAGATGGCAATGTGTATCAATCAAGCCCAATTCTCCCAGTTGCGTCGGTTTCTTCAAGAAGAATAGGAACTTCCAACACTGGCATCTCGGGCATCGTCACTGTAAATACTTGGTTGGTTTTTAAGGAAGCATCTTCCAAGACCAGTCGTAACCGAATCGTCCATATTTCTGGAATTCCCTTGTGCGAGTCTGCGGAAGTTGCAAATCGCCAAGCATCAAACTCGCCAACAATGCCTTCTGGAAATTGAAAAATAGGATTTTCAGGGCGTTCTTCACCATCCCATTCCAAACGGATTACTCCTTTTGCTCCACCGAGTGGCCCCATCGAAAGAGGTAATTGAGGTGGAGAAATACGCATTTGCTGTGTAAATCTTCCCACGCCTTCAATTCGCAAAATAACCATTTCGCCTGTGTCAAACTCCAACCGAATCCGTGATTTTCGCAATTGGCTTTTTCTCAATTTTAAATGCACAGGAATAGCGAACACATCTCCAACAGATACGGAACTCTCTGGCCACTCTGTTGTCGTACAGCCACAAGACGGGGTCGCTGATTTCAAGCGAAGTGCATGGTCCGTATTATTTTTTAATGTAAAAACATGCTCCACGATTGTGTATGGTTGCTCAATCGGGACAGTTCCAAAATCATGCGACAATTTGCCCAGCAATGGTCTACCAAAGTAGAACTCCAGCATCGCCCACGCAATGCAAGCAATTGCAATCAAGACCAAAAGGAAGATATATGTTTTTTTCTTATCCATCACTTTTTATCCTAACCTAAACATCAAGCAAATGCGACAACGGCCATGTAACAAACGGACTTAGCACTAGGGTTGACTTTCATAACACTATAATGGCTCGTACCAAAAAGGCAATGCGATAGAAGTTGGCGTCAAAGACGGCGAATTAACCATTGCGACCGCATAAAAACCTTCCACGCGTAACGACGAACAGCAACTACGAGGTACAATCAGTGGCATGACACTAACTTGCAAGACTGCTGGAGAATCGCACGGTCCTTGTGGCGTTGCGTTCATAGAAGGATTGCCCGCTGGGCTTTCACTCGATACGAACTTTATAAATAGCGAATTAACACGAAGACAGGGCGGATATGGCCGTGGAGCACGGCAAGGAATTGAACAAGACAAAGTTGCTTTTCTTTCAGGTGTTCGCCTCGGAGTAACTACTGGCGCACCTCTTGTTGTTCAAATTGTTAACAAAGACAGCCGACTTAACGATCTTGAAGCAACTCCACCAATTCACAAACCAAGACCTGGCCATGCCGACCTAGCGGGTTCCCTCAAATGGTTAACAAACGATTGTCGCAATACACTTGAGCGCGCAAGCGCACGCGAAACTGCCGCAAGAACAGCAGCTGGCGCAATCGCTCGATGTCTTTTGCATCAATTTGATATCAATGTATTCGGCTTTGTTCGCGGCATGCTCGATGTCACCGCACCAACTGAAGTAACTCCTGAAAACTGGAAAACTATTCGTGACGCACGCGATGATTCTTCAACGTACTGTCCAGATGATGCCTCGTGCAAGGCAATTATTGCGCATATTCGCAATGCGAAAGAAAACAAAGACACTGTCGGCGGGCTCTGCGAAACACATGTGTTTGGTTGCTCCCCAGGTTTGGGCTCCTGTGTTCAATGGAATGAAAAATTAGACTCAAAACTTGCGGGCGCCGTGATGGGAATTCAAGCATTTAAGTCTGTCGAAATTGGACTTGGCGCAAAATGTGGCCAACTCAACGGCTCGCAAGTACACGACCCCATCGTGTATGACAAAAATAATCGAGACGCTTGTCACTTCGGTTTTACTCGCCCAACAAATCACGCGGGTGGTATCGAAGGTGGAATGAGCAACGGCATGCCGATTATTGTAAAAGGCACGATGAAACCAATTGCAACCTTGTTGCAAGGCATGGACAGTGTTGATTTACAAACTGGAGAATCTGCACGCAGTGATTATGAACGTTCAGATGTTTGTGCACTGCCCGCAGCGAGCGTAGTCATGGAAAATGCCGTTGGTTTTGAAATCGCAGCAGCATTCTTAGATGCATTTGGTGGCGCAACGATGGAAATGGTTCGAGCGTCCCACGACGCATACGTCGATGCGGTTCGAAAGATTACTCCGTAATGAGTTTGCTTATTGCTTCTGTGCACGGACAAGTGCCAGAACGCCTTGATGGAGTTGATCTTCTTGAAATTCGCATCGACGCGATGGAAATTTCAGACGCTATTGAACAACTTCCTACATTACTCGCTTCATCACCTATTCCTACAATCATTACGTGTCGAAGCATTGCCGAAGGCGGGATGTTCGAAGGCGACGAAGAAGACCGAGTCGCAATGTACCGTGCAGCATTAGATTGCGAGAACCCCCCTCGATACATTGATGTTGAACATGAAGTACTTACACGGCATCCACTTTTACTAGACGCACTTGCAAGCGAGCATACTGACATTATTCTTTCATGGCATGCAACAGAGGGAAGACCAACCGACTTATTACAGCGAGCAGCAACTATGCAAGATGTAAACGGAGTTGCTATTGTAAAAATGGTTTGGAGAGCACGATCCATTCGAGATAATTTAGAAGCATTCCAACTTTTGCAATCAAGGCAACAACCGATGATTGCGATGTGTATGGGAGAGCACGGATTGATGAGCCGAATTCTTGCGCCGAAATTTGGCGGGTTTGCAGTGTATGCTTCGGTTCCTGGTTGCGAACAAACTGCAGCAGGGCAAGCGTCTACAAAAGAGCTACGCTCGCTTTACCGTTTTAATGAAATTAACAACAATACGCGGGTGTATGGAGTAATTGGAAATAATGTAGAACACTCCGCAAGCCCTGCTTTTCATAACGCAGCATTCGAAGTCGCCGGCAAAAACGCTGTCTATATCCCGTTAGCAATTCCAGAAGGTTGGGAACACCTAAAAGCTACAGTGCTTGAATTGTGCAACGCTCCTTCACTTGATTTTTCTGGCGCAAGCGTAACTATTCCACACAAGAACAATATGTTAAAACTTGTCGATGAGGCCGATGCAAATTGCAAAAATGCCGGCGCTACAAATACTGTTGCATTTAATGACGGCACTTCATCCGGATACAACACCGACATTGTTGCGCTTGCTTCCTTGATTTCTGGCGCAAAACGTGTTGTAGTTCTTGGAGGCGGTGGTGTTGCGAGAGCAGCAATAGTTGCGGCTCAATCTGTTGGCGCTTCAGTTTGTGTTGCAACTAGAAATACAGAACAAGCTGAATCTCTAGCAACGACATTTTCTTGTAGCGTAGCCACAGACAATTTAGGGGAAATTGACACTGTGATTAATTGCACACCTGTTGGGATGAAGGGCGGAAATTCTGAAGAAGGCAATCCTGCTCAAACTTTGTTGCCATCACTTGAGATCGTTCCATCTATGACCGTTATCGACACAGTTTACAAACCAACAGAAACACCACTGATTAAACAAGCCAATGAAATAGGGTGCACAACAATCACAGGCGATGTCATGTTCCGCTTACAAGCAGTTGAACAACAAAAAATTTGGAATCCCTAAAACTATTAGGCAAGCATCGCGTAGACATCGTTCGCCGATGTAAGAACCGTGTCTGCTGTAACACGGACAATGCCAAACGATGCACGCACATCTAATCCAAGCGAGTCAATACCGACCACGACTGGGTCAACTACATCGACTGATGTATTTTCTGAACATAGATTTCGGACCGCATCTTTATGTGTTGAGTTAAGTTCT
>DTSO01000017.1:10830-17129 GCA_012965315.1 Phycisphaerales bacterium
CATAGATTCGCCATCTATAAACATCTCATGAAATCGAGCGGCATCAATGTCCACCATTGCCCATTGAACATCTGGCGATTCGCCGTGGTAAACATTCCATCTATCCGCAAGAAAACCATCTTCGCCGGTTGCAAAAAATTGGCGCAGAGACACATGCAACTCCATGCAATCTTCTGAATAATCTGGCACAAACATAACCGTGTCGCACGGTTGCAACATTGCAACCATCGCAGGAATTATTAACTCGCCAGTTTTAGCGATGACGTAAGAAAGATTGCGTGTATGTTCACCAAATTTAATTGTCGCAGTCGTGTTGCTACGAAGAAACTTCCATGCAGATTCTGAAATCAATTGGTCTTCATTTAAATCCATTTGTTACCTTCGCATTGCTTTTTCAATCTCTGCGACTGTTTTTGGAATTGCTTTGGAGAGGTTTTTTCTTCCGCTTGCGGTTACTAAAATATCATCTTCAATACGAATTCCAATTGCTTCGTCTGGCAAATAAATTCCCGGCTCAATTGTAATAATTGCTCCTTTTTTCAACGGTGCCATCGGACCACAATTATCATGCGTTTCCAAACCGAGGTGATGGCCAATGCTATGAATAAAATAATCTCCAAAACCAGCCTTAGTAATTATTCTTCTTGCAATTGCATCCAGTTCTGAAAGTGTCACGCCTGGTTTCACAGCACGAATTGCTGCTTCTTCAGCTGATAATACAATTTCATATATTTCTTTTTGCCGCTTTGAGTACGTACCTGAAACTGGGATAGACCTTGAAATATCCGCGCCGTACCCTGCATAAAAAGCACCTGAATCAATGCAAACCATATCGCCATCAACCAAATCTTGATCGTTGTCTTTGTAATGCAACACCGTACTATTTACTCCGCCACCAACTATCGGAGGAAATGCCGAACCGCGCCCACCTGCCATCGCATAGCCATGTTCCAAAGTTGCTTGCACTTTAAATTCATTTATTCCAGGGGCAACAAATTTGAATGCCTCTGCAAAACCATTTGCAGTCATTGCAATCGCTTTTTGAATTGTTTTTACCTCAGATGCAGATTTCACACTTCGTAACAATGGAATTACATTTGTACAATCGATTATTTGGCAACTTGGTGTCCGCGAAGAAACCTCATTCCACATTGATAAATCGCTTGAAACAGGCTCGCCAACGCCCGCTGTTGGCATCAATGTTGCAAACTGTTTAACTCTAGATGCAACATCTTTAAGCAACATTGGAAGCGAAGTCGTCCGCATAATTGTTGCGAACCCAGTTTCAGAACGAAGTTTGCTCCCAATGGACTCTCGCAAGCCGTCCCATTGTTCTTTTTCTGGATTACGAGGCGCCAATAGAATTATTTCACGCCGCGAAGCGACTTTATTTGCTGGGTCTAACAACAACACTGCTCCAGACTCGTTAGTAATACCAGTCAAATACTCAAAATGCGAATGAGGTCGCCAAGTGCTTTCAAGATGCCCGCTATCTTCCCCTGCGAACACAAGACCTGCCGCTCCTTTGAGAGACTTCATTACTTTTGCTCTTCGTTCTGCAAATTCTTTGTTTATATTTTTCAAAATACTCCTTCTTATTACAAAATCTTAAGCGTCGTTCCGTTAGCTAACTTCAAATACACTTAATAGTAATTTCTCGAAATCATCTGCGCCTTCAACTATATCGAGTACGAGGTTTGGCACTACGATTGGACAATGCAGTTTATTTAAATCCATAACATCACGCGCTTTTACCCAATCTTTTAAAGTCATTACGATTGCATCAACATTTTTTGACGTTTCAATTAAAGTTGAAATTTCAGAATTTGAAAATGGTTGGTGGTCACCCGCTGGAAGTTGTTTTGCAATTTTTGCTCCCAAGCGAACAAGCGCTTCGATAACAGGTCCTGGATAACCAATCCCTAAACGGATTGCAACCGATTTCCCTGTTAACCACTCAAGTGATTCTTCCGTGTCTGAATCTGCTACATATACTTGCAAGTCAGTCCAGTGATGTGCGGCCCAAGCAATTGGTTCTTTACCGGAAATGGCCTTGACTTCTTTTGCAAACTTCGGTTCAGCGCACTGTGCGTGACTTACAACCGTTGCATCTGCTCGTCGCAATCCTTCCACTGGTTCTCTAAGCCATCCTGCTGGGAGCATGCGCTGAGAGAAAGCGTCGCGAAGAAAATCCAAAACAACAATGTCGAGGTCTCTATGTAATTTTCGGTGTTGAAAGCCGTCGTCCATCACAAGACAATCCGCCTTACCACCGTTTTCCAAATATTTTGAAATATGCACGAAACGATCTCCGCCAACGATGACATCTATTTCGCCAAATTTTTCTTTATATTCAACGGCTTCGTCTGCAAGTTCTGGATTTACTGCAGCGAAACCTCGCATCACTATCGCAGGGTTGTAGCCATTTTCTCTTAATCGTCGAACAATCCATCTGACCAATGGCGACTTGCCTGTCCCACCCACTGTCAAATTGCCAACAGCAATGACGGGGAGCGGAACACGTTTAACATTTTTTTGATTGTCGTAATATCGATTTCGTATACGAACAATTTTTCCATACAACCACGATGCTGGAATTGCGAAAAAATCAAGCCAACTTTGTAGTGGTGTATTCATTTAAGAATTGTCTCCGAAGAAACAATGTAATTTTTCTTTTAATCTATCCATCGGGAGTCCCATTACACACGTCGGATCGCCTTCACAAATAATTGGCCAACCAGCAGCAACGCGTTCCGACAAATTATACGCTCCCGCCTTACCGCGCCACTTCTGAGAATCGACATATTGCGTAATCTCTTTAACTGCGATTTCGCCAATGGTAATTGACGCAACCTCACAACCGCTCTCCAATTGCTCACCATCCATTGAAATCAGGCACCATCCCGTAAAAACTTCATGTGAACGATTGGTCATCTGCAAAAGCATTTGCCTTGCATCTTCAGCATCTTCCGGTTGACCGAGAATTAGATTGTCCACAACACAGACAGTGTCAGCGGCGAGAATAGTCCCGATTTTATCGTGATGCTTTCCTGCAACATGCTGCGCCTTCATAACAGCGAGTGTTTCTACCCAGCAATTCGGCTTAAGAGACCCACAGACAAATACACCATCATCGATTGTCGGAGGGCAAGTAAATGCGTCAATTCCCGCGGAAGCAAGCAATTCTACACGCCTTGGAGACGCACTAGCAAGCACAAGTGGCTTCTTCCACTGCATCAGAATGTTGCCTTCATTGATGTTTGAGGTTTCCGTTGCATCATAATTTGGGCATCCTACCGTAGCAATCCATTCAATGGAACGCATAAAACCCCCTCGCTTTGCCTTGACAAAGGTACAATCATCGTCAATAGTTATATGTAATTAAAAATGACTGAACAAGAACAACATAATTCTGACTCTGGAGCAGCCGAAGACACAAAACCAACTGCGTCTTCTACCGATCGAAGCGGCTCTCCTGGCGCATCTACGTTCGGCTTTGAAACCATTCTTGGAAAACTAGTCGTCGATAGTGGATTTGTAACTCAAAAAGAATTAAACGAATGTTCAGCCCTCCTGCAAGATGCTGAGGGCAACGCAACCGGACACACCCTTGGTGATGTTTTAGTAAATCACAATTATGTGACTCGTAGGCAACTTGACCGACTTCAAATTGATTTTGACACTCGAAAATCAACTCAACGCATTGAAGGCTACCGAATAATTCGTAAACTTGGCGCTGGCGCAATGGCGACTGTTTTTCTTGCGCAACAAGAAAGTTTAGACCGCCCAGTTGCAATCAAAGTATTACCGAAGAAATTTTCTGAGAACGAGGACTTCCTCGAACGCTTCTACAAAGAAGGACGCGCTGCAGCCAAATTAAATGACGCCAATATCGTACAAGCATACGACGTTGGAAAATCTGGCGAATACCATTATTTCGTTATGGAATATGTTGACGGCGACACTGTCTATGAGCAAATTGTCGAAAAGAAAAAACTTTCAGAAAAAGAGGCCTTACCAATTATTCGACAAGTTGCAAATGCGCTTAAACATGCGCACGAAGTTGGATTTATTCACCGCGACATTAAACCTAAAAATATTATGATTGCCAAAAATGGCGTTGTAAAACTTGCAGACCTTGGGTTAGCGCGTGCACTTGATGACCGCGATGCTGCAGAGGCAGAAGCAGGCCGAGCATACGGAACACCCTACTACATTAGTCCAGAACAAATACGTGGCAAAAAAAACATAACTCCTGCAGCAGATATTTACGGCCTTGGCGCAACCCTGTATCACATGGTGACCGGTAAAGTCCCCTTCTCAGGCAAAAACCCATCCGATGTAATGCACCGCCACTTAAAGCAGGAACTCGTGCCGCCGGACCATATAAATCCATCGCTTTCTGCAGGATTCTCACAAGTTATTGAAATGATGATGGCTAAAGATGTGTCCCAGCGATACCAAAACGCAACAGACTTAATTGAAGATTTAGACGCAGTAGCAAGTGGTAGGTCGCCTCAGTTTGCACAACCAACTTTAGATTTTGCAAAACTTGCAGAAGTTGTAAAAGCAACTTCAACAAATGAACCAGTTCAACAAAGCTCCACTGGACCCGCTTCTGAAATCTCATCTATGTATTTACCGATGCTTATCGTGAGCGGGCTACTCAATATTATTTTACTAATCTGGGTTATTACAAAATAAAACGTTGAATTATTGCTTGCGAGCGTTCCAGTCAGCAAGAAATCCTTCAAGACCTTTGTCAGTAAGTGGATGATTCATCATTTGCTTAATGACTTTCATTGGAACGGTTGCTACATCTGCACCGAGAAGTGCACATTGAACAAGATGCAATGGGTGGCGTATGGATGCCGCTAAAATTTTAGTGGTGAACCCGTAATTATCGTACACCGTTCTTAATTGTTGAATCAACTCCATCCCATCGCCACCAGTATCATCTATTCGGCCTAAGAATGGGCTAACTAAAAATGCTCCTGCCTTGGCGACCAGCAGCGCTTGCAATGGTTGAAAACATAACGTTAAGTTTGTTCTAACATTTCGGTCTGACAATGTTTTGCACGCCTTCAATCCATCAACAGTGCATGGGAGTTTGATGACAAGGTTGTCTGCAATTTGAAGCAAATCATTTGCTTCTGCAATCATGCTGTCGTGTTCCAAAGAAACTACTTCGCCACTGACGGGACCTGAAACTACGGCGCAAATCTCAGACATGCGTGTGTGAAAGTCCACGCCTTCTTTTGCGATTAAGCTTGGGTTTGTTGTCACGCCATCAAGAACGCCTAATGCTGAGGCTTCGTTGATTTCATCCATGTTTGCTGTGTCTATATATAGTTCCATTGGCGGAATCATACCGTACTTATCCCTCGGTGTTCAAGTGGTCGCACCGTTCTGGGGCAGTCGCTTGGTGGCTATCCAAAAAGGGTGCTTCGAGCGACACGGATGGCGAACAATTTTTGTAAAATAAATAGCATGTCAATCTTAAAAAGAATAGAGGAACTTGGTTTACAACTTCCTGAAACGCCAAGTCCTGTTGCGAATTACATTCCAGCGATCGTGGTCGGGAATGAAATTCGCACGAGTGGGCAAATCCCGATGGTTTGTGGCGAACTTCTATACAAAGGGTCGGTTCCAAGTGCTCAATCTATCGAAAATGCTACAGAAGCTGCAAAATGTTGCGGATTGAACGCGATTGCTGCCGCAGGCGCTGTTGCTGGTGGTGTTGATTCAATTTGTGGCGTGCTGCAAATCCGAGTATATGTCGCTTCAGATGCTGGTTTTGAAGGACATTCAACTATTGCAAATGGTGTAAGCGACCTCATGGTTGCTATTTTTGGGGACGAAGGCAAGCATACACGCGTTGCGATGGGTTCAATTGGGTTGCCTCTTGGCGCAACAGTCGAGGTCGAAGCTGTTTTTTCCCTCGCTGAATAAACTTGTATTATCGGACGTATACACTTTTATTCACTTATTTAATAATATTTAGACTTGACTGCATCTTTAACCCCCGCAAAGATGTATAGATATGTATCTTGGGGGATTCTGACCGGCGTGGCAACTTTATTTTCGCGATTCAGTTGACCGCACTTATTCTCGCTCAACATGCCAATTGGTAGTTTGGGCACATCATACGCCGCACTGGTCGACATCTCGACGCCAAAAACACCTTGTTGGTGCAATTGGCAAGTGCGGCGACGATTTTCTTTAAAAAATAAAGATGAAACTCGCCACGAGTTGCTGTAGTAATGAGACTGCAAACACTCGTACCTTTTTCATCTGGC
>DTSO01000018.1 GCA_012965315.1 Phycisphaerales bacterium
AAGAGTTTCAGCTTCTGGTTGTATTAGTCTTATATTCCCATCGAGCGATGAGACTTTCGATGCAACCGTTTCACTTTCAGTTGCATCAATAGAACATCGAACCCAATTAGAATCTATTTTGGTTATCCCACTCACGTTGAGTTGCTCTGCAATCGATGGCGGAGAAACTTCAACAACCAAACTTGGTTTCACAGAACTAAGAGCTTTGAGTTCGCCATCAAAAAGTAATTTGCCTTGATTTATTATTGAGACTGAATCGCATGTTGCTTCAACTTCTGGAAGATGATGCGATGAATAAATAATTGCAGTTGTCTCAGAGAGTTCGTTGAGCAATGAACGAAATTTTGCATTTTGTGCTGGATCAAATCCACTCGATGGTTCATCTAGGACAAGTAACTTTGGGTTGTGTACCAACGCACTGGCAAGTGAAACTCGCTGTCGATAGCCGCGTGATAAATTTCCGATTGGTTTGAACAACACATCTGAAATATCGCATCGATCCGCCCAATATGAAATTAACTTGTCACGTTCTTTCTTGTGAATGCCAAACATTGACGCTGTGTATCGTAGATATTCATTTGGAACTAACTCAACTGGAAGCGGAGCACCTTCTGGTACATACCCGAGTAATCGTTTTGCAGCACTTGGATTTGTTGCAAGATCAACACCATCAATTTTGACTCTGCCTGATGTTGTTGCTAACACGCCACAAATCATCCTAATTGTTGTTGATTTACCTGCGCCATTAGGGCCAAGAAGTCCGTGAATTTGCCCAACACGTACATTCAATTCGAGTTGCTTGACGGCTTTGGTTGAACCAAAGGATTTACTAATGTTGAGGACTTGAAGCATGTAAAGAGTGGAATCGTACAAAATTGCGTGCTGTTAGAGGGCTTTTTTAGCAAAATGCACTCTTTGTCAAGCCAAAAAGGACAATTCTCCGATGCAATCGTGATTGCATCCCTCAAAAATGGGGTTAGTCTATTAGTACAGGATTACCATGGCACACGAGCGAAAACGCCTGCATATCTCATTCGATGTTTCTATCTCTCCTGAGATTAGAGCAGCACTATCTGAACATTTTGAAATTGTGCAGTCAGGCGAAGAAAATGACCTCAAACTTTCGGGCGGTGGTGAAATGCAATCCAAGATAAATGCCATTTGTGATGCTGGCATCGAGTTAACTCAAATTGATGCTGGCACCGTGAAATCACTCAACGTTGCGGAACGACTTCGATTGATGGAACAGAAAGTTGTTCGGTATGTTCACGAGCTTTTAGACATGGACAACTTTGAAATCAGATTGCTCGATCAACGAACTGAAAATTTAGAACTTGTCATCGCAGAAAATTTGTCCCCACTTAAAATCGGCGAAGTGATTCGTGCTAAAGAAAGCGAAAATGGAATCTGCGGCAACGTTGCAGCAACTGGAAAAAGTTACATTTGTCCTGACGTATCTAAAGAACCTCTGTACAAACAAGGTCTTGACTCTGCTGCATCATCACTTACCGTTCCTCTTTGGATGAATGATAAAATAATTGGCGTGTTTAATGCTGAGTCAAATTCGTTAGACGCTTTTGATGAAACCGATCGCAGACTTGCTGAAATATTTGGTCGCTATATCGCAAGTGCGATGCACACCCTTGACCTTCTTGTCGTTGAGCGTTACACAACAAACGAACAAGTAGCCAAAACGATTTTAGATGAGCTTGCCGAACCTCTCAAAGAAATAAATAAACTTGCAACAAACCTCTCTAAAGATAACCCCGCAATTGGGCAAAAAATCTTAGACGCTACAAACGCAGTGCAACATCGGCTCGAAGCATGTACTGCAGGACCTCAAACAATTATCGATGCTGACAGAGCGAATTTTATTAAACCAGATAAGGCTATGACTGGCAAAAATGTACTCATCGCGGATGATGAAGAAACTGTCCGCGAAGGTGTTGAGGCGGTTCTTCTTAAACTTGGGTGCAAAGTTACAGTTTGCATTGACGGTCTTCAAACAATTGACAAAATAAAAGAAGCACACAGGAAAGACGCGCCTTACGACCTGATTATTTCTGATATTCGCATGCCTGGCTGCAATGGGTATGAAGTTTTTACTGCGGCCATTGAAATGAGACCAAACCAAGCAGTAGTCCTGATGACTGGCTTTGGCTACGACCCACATCATTCAATAATGCGAGCCAGCCAAGAAGGAATGCACACCGTACTTTTCAAACCATTTCGAACTGACCAATTAATCGAAATTGTTAAAAAAGCTTGCCGAAAAACTGCCGGCTGTTAGTCTTTCCTGCAAAAAGCAATCTACAATCTGCAGGTGGCATCTACAAATACAGAACAATGGACTACTCGTAAACTCCTTGATTGGATGACTGATCACTTTCAAAAATATGCGATTGAATCGCCAAGGCTCATTTCAGAAATGTTGCTTACACATCTATTTGGTGGGCAACGAATTGACCTTTACGCGAATGTGAATCGGATTGCAACGGATGATGAACGTGAAACGCTTAGGTCATATATCAAACGGACTCTAGAACACGAACCAGTTCAATATATCGTTGGGAAAACTTGGTTTTACGGGATGGAATTTTCCGTCAATTCTTCAACACTCATTCCTCGAACCTGCACCGAGACCATTGTCGAGCAAGCGATGCATTTTGCGACCCAATTTGAAAATATTCCAGTTCGAATTGCAGACATAGGAACGGGGTCAGGTTGCATTGCAATTACGATTGCAGCCAATTCCACCGGTGTTGAATTGGTTGCCACAGATGTTTCTACCGAAGCGTTAACGCTTGCTAAACTAAATGCAAAAAGTAATGGTGTGGAAGGAGTCATCTCCTTTCTTGAAGGGTCGCTCACCGAGCCACTTTCGACGCTTCAGCCATTTGAAATCGTTTGCTCAAATCCACCGTATATTCCTGAAAACGAAATGAAACAATTAGACAAAAATGTCGGCGAATGGGAGCCAATTCTTGCGCTTTCTGGCGGTCAAGACGGGCTTAAATACATTCGCCCACTCCTTGAAAATACTCCAGAATGCCTTGTAAAAGATGGTGTCTTGCTAATTGAAATAGCTACCAGTATTAAAAATGAAGTTCTAGCATTAGCCGAAGCAAACCCCCACTTTAAGGACCCTAAAATCCTGCGAGATAGGTACGGCGATGACCGCTTTTTAAGAGCCACAAAATGCTAACGTAGGCGCTTTACTTCGATAGAATGCACGACCTATGGCATTCTTCAAACGAAAAAATAAACCAACCGCTCCATCAGCCCAGACCTCAATTAATACACACAGTGTATTTGACGAAGCGACCGAGAAACGCATTCTCGAAATTGGTGAAAAATTACTTAATCATGCCAGATTGAAAAAGCAGTCTTGGCTATCAACTGCTTTTTGGTCGGACAAACTAATGGACTGGGCAATGGAAGATGAAGAATTCAAAATTCAACTCTTTCGTTTTGTTGATACTTTTCCGATGCTCTCTACTCCAGAGCAAGTACACGAACACCTCGTAGATTACTTAACACAACCAAATGTCAAATTGCCGCCAGGATTAGGAATTGGGCTTAAAGCAGGTGGACTTGCTCAAGGTACGATGACAAAAACTGTAACTAGTCAAATTACAAAAATGGCGAAGCGATTTATCGCAGGAACTGACGCGGCTTCTGCCCTTCCAGAATTGCAAACTATTTGGAAAGAAGGCGTTGCGTTTTCAGTTGACTTGCTCGGAGAAGCTTGTGTTAGTAATGTCGAAGCAGAAGAATACAGACAGCGTTACTTAGACTTACTAGTCAACTTGCCAAAAACTGTTTCATCGTGGAAAGAAAACTCGATTCTTGAAAGCGACCACCTTGGTTCGATTCCACGTACAAATATTTCCATTAAAATAAGCTCGCTTTTTGCAAACACAGACCCGATTGCACACGATTTATCCGTCGACTCATTATTCGAAGCACTTCGACCCATTCTTGAAGAAGCAGAAAAAAATGGAGCCTTCATCAACTTTGACATGGAACAGTTTGAGTATAAAGATTTAACTCTAAATCTGTTTATGAAGTGTTGTGATGAAATTAATTTCACTGCAGGTATTGCAATGCAAGCATATTTACGAAGTGGTGATGATGACGCGAAGAAAATTATTGAATGGTCTATACGAACGGGAAGAGTTGTAACAGTTCGTCTTGTCAAAGGCGCATACTGGGATTACGAAACTATTCACGCTGAAGAAATGGGATGGCCTGTACCAGTCTGGAGTCGAAAAGTAGATACTGACGCTTGCTTTGAACGAATGGCAGCACTCTTCATCGAATCTACGCCAAAAACACAAGGCGTAGGCGGAATTAAACTTGCCCTTGGCTCACATAATATTCGCTCGATTGCAGCCGCGCTTGCCCTGCTAGAAAAAAATGACTTACCCGTCGAAGCACTCGAAATACAAATGCTTCGAGGTATGGCAGATCAGTTAAAAGCTGGCGTTCTCGAAGAAGGTTTACGGTTAAGGGAATATGTCCCCGTCGGTGAAATGATTCCGGGTATGGCGTACCTCGTGCGTAGACTTCTTGAAAATACTTCGAACGAGTCTTGGCTACGAAGTAGTTTCGTAGACGATGCAAACACATCCGTTTTACTTGCCTCGCCACATATTCAACATTCTGAAAAAGACCCGGGAATTTTACGAATTCAGGAAGCACCCGAACGTCACCATCTTTCGCCTGCAGTAAATGGAGTTGGAAATGGAAGACCATTCTTCACCGAATCGTACCGCGATTTTTCAATAGTAAAAGAACGAGATGATTTTGCTACAGCAATCGCAGCATCAAAAATACCTGAAGTTAAACGTTTGAAAACAAAAGAAGAAATTGAATTACTCATCGCAATAGCACACGATGCATTCCCCGCATGGCGTGATGAAGACCCACTTGTTCGTTCAGAAGTTTTGGTGAAGGCCGCAGACTTAATGCGACAAAGGCGCGATGAACTTTGCGGTGTTGTCATGCAAGAAGCAGGGAAAACATGGCGCGAAGCAGACGGTGAAGTTTGTGAAGCAATCGATTTCTGTGACTACTACGCACGAATGGCACCACCGCTCTTTGAATATGAACGACTTGGTGAATTTATTGGCGAACTTGACCAACAGTTCTATCAACCTCGTGGGGTATGCGCGGTAATCAGCCCTTGGAATTTCCCCTCGGCGATTTGCTGTGGAATGACTGTCGCAGCTCTCGTTACTGGCAATACGGTACTTGTAAAACCTGCAGGTCAAACTGTTGGCATTGCAAAACTAATTTGTGAAATACTTTGGGAAGCGGGTGCTCCAAAAGATGTATTACACTTTGTTGCTGGACCAGGCTCAATTATTGGTTCAGCGATGGTACGCGACCCACGTGTTGCAGTCATCGCATTCACCGGATCAAAAGGTGTTGGCTTAGATATTCTTGAAGCCGCGGGACAGGTTCCTCCAAACCAACCATTTGTTAAAAAGGTGGTTTGTGAAATGGGTGGCAAGAACGCAATTATCATTGATGCTTCTGCTGATCTTGACGAGGCTGTTCTTGGTGTCCGCCAAAGCGCATTTGGATACCAAGGTCAAAAATGCTCCGCTTGCAGCCGAGTAATCGTTGTCGATTCTGCACACGATTTATTTTTAGAACGATTGATTGAATCAACAAGAACCCTGGTTATTGGTGACGTTATGGAACCTGGAACAGATGTGGGCCCTGTAATTGATGCAGGAGCGGCTGCAGAAATTAAACGATATATAGAAATTGGAAAATCCGAAGGCAAACTTGAACTTGCACAACCAGTGCCTGAAGGTCTTGAAGATAAAACAGGACGCGATTACATCGCCCCACATATTTTCTCTGGCATCACTCGCGATCATGTAATCGCTCAAGAAGAAATATTTGGTCCAGTGCTCGCCGTTATGCGCGTGAAGGATTTTGACGAAGCACTCGAAGTAGCAAATTCAACCGAATACAAATTAACTGGTGCTGTATTCAGTCGAAAACCTTCTAACCTTGAAAAGGCGCGCCGTGAATTCCGCGTTGGCAATCTTTACCTCAACCGTGGCTCAACTGGTGCGCTTGTTGGAAGACAACCATTCGGTGGTTTTGGAATGTCAGGCGTTGGCTCTAAAGCTGGTGGTTGCGACTATCTACTACAATTTGTTGAACCTCGAGCAATTTGCGAAAATACGATGCGCCGTGGGTTTGCGCCTGGTTTATAAACCAATTTTTTGTAATGTTTCTTTAGAAATTGAATCTCCAACGCATTTTTCTTCGTCAACTACGATGTCTGCACCAGAGTCTTCCAAATGCTTTGCGTGAATTGAGTATCTCGCCCTTGCAATAATTTGAATTGAAGGTGCAAAGGTTCTGGCTTGCTGAATTATTTGCGACGCTGCTCGGTGATCTGGCAAAGTACACACGAGCAACTTCGCAGAGCGAATTCCTGCATGTTCCAGTATTTCTCTTCGCTGTGCGTTCCCTAGAATCGAGAGCGCCCCATCTATTTTTGCTTGATTCACCCCGACCGGTCCCATGTCAATAACGAGTACTTGCTGGCCAGACTCAATCAGTTCTGCTACTACTTTCCTTCCCGAAACACCATACCCAATAATCACAACGTGATTTTGAATTGTATTAAATTCATCGCTTAATTCAAGCGATACATCGCCTCCAAGAAAAGTATCCACCGTCTTTGCAATTGGTCGAGATTTCGTAATGAGGAATGGCGATAGTAAAAGCGTTATCAAAGATGAACTTATTAATAGTTGAAACAAGTTATCGCTTAGTAAATCAGAATTCATCGCTTCTGCACCAATTACGAAACTAAATTCACCGATTTGCGCTAAACACAATCCCGCAGCAATCGAGACTCGCCTTGGTTGTTTCAGCGCCATAGCGAGTAACCAAACGATTGTCGATTTCCCTATGACTATGCCCACCACTACGCCGATTGTCCAAAGCCAATGGTAAGACTCAATAAGCCATGACAAATCTGCGAGCATTCCAGTACATGCGAAGAACAGTGTCAAAAATATATAACGTAGAGGTGCCATATCACCACGAACCTGTGATGCAAACGGAGTCCCCGCTAAAATTAATCCGGCAATAAATGCTCCAAGTGCAGGGGACATATTTAATTCCTCTGCAAACCACATTGCAGAAAGTGCCGTCACTAGCCCTAAAATAACTGGAAATTCATTTGAACGACGAATAAGCGCTGCCCCGAAAAATTTAGGTAAAACTAAAAGCCCAATCAACAAAATAACTACAAATAGAACTACAAGTTTCGCGCCAGCGGTCCCTACTTGAGCAACTAAAGCAGATTCTTCGGGTCGTTCATGAAGAAATGCTACAAGAAGCATAAGCGGGACGATTGCTAAATCTTGTACAAGCAAAACACTAAAGGTAAGGCGTCCATGCGGTGCATCAAGTTCACTTCTGTCTTGTAATACTCTCGAAACAACAGCTGTTGAACTTAGCGCTGCCATCGAACCAACAATAAGTGCGGATTGGTAGCTCTCTCCGAACAATTTAGTGATTGCATAACCAAGAGCCCCAGTAAGCAACACTTGCAAAACGCCAATCCCCATACCCCTTCCGAGGAGTTGCTTTAAACGTTGTCCGTTAACTTCCAGACCGATAGTAAAAAGTAATAATGCAACACCAATTTCTGCAATTGAAACGATCGTCTTCTCATCAGATGCAACCCATCCCAACATTGATGGACCAATGAGTGTACCCGCAACTAAATATCCAACAATTCCACTAAAACCAAATTTTTCAGCAAGAATTCCTAAGAACACAGCGACACTGAGTAAAACCGTTATGTCTCCAACAATATGCCAAAACTCCATTCTCTCTATCATACATGTATGATGGGGGGATGGATTTTATTATGTTTGTTGTGCTTGGGATTTTCGCTGGAACCCTCGGCGGATTACTCGGTATTGGCGGCTCAGTCATAATGATTCCAGCGTTGCTTTTTTTCATTCCAGATATGACAATACACCTAGCACAAGCAATCGCCATGACCGTCAACCCAGCAGTTGCAATTTCATCTGCAGCAAAACATCAGCACAATTTGAATGTGTCGTGGAAAGCTGTTTGGAGAGTCATCCCGCTTTCGTTGGTCTGTATAAGCGCTGCAGCGTGGTTTAGTAATTCAATAAATGGTGCTTGGCTTGAATTTAGTTTTGCATTATTTTTGATTTGGGTATTCTGGGATCAAATCTCTTGTTTCGTAAACAAAAATTCGAAAGAACAAGTCCAAGGCAAACAAACCTCCCTCTTTCGATTCGGTTTAACCGGTGGAATTACTGGAACAGTTTCTGGGCTTCTTGGAATTGGTGGAGGCTTAGTTCAAGTTCCTCTATTAAATCGCGTTTGCTCTTTGCCAATAAAAAGGGCGATTGGCACTTCATCTGCAATAATGTTCGTAACTGCGATTGTTGGTGCAACTGTAAAAGATCTATCACTTCAAGATGTAGAAAACGGTGGATTAACCGCCATATTATTTGCAGCACAAATTATCCCAGGTGCACTCGTTGGCGGATTGCTCGGAGCAAAACTCACAAATGCTCTTCCAAGCAAAACCATACGATTTGTCTTTGCGATTCTTGTAGCACTCGCTTCGTACAAACTATTCAGTGCGTCGATTCCAGTTCTATTTTGATCGTTTTTTAATGTTCTCTTTACATTGAAGCATGAGTAATTCTATTTTTGAACGAACAAAAGCAGTTCCAACTTGTTCTCCCATTTCAAGAAGTGACTCTGCACTCATCGCCTCTCCAGCCATTGCTTCAATACATCCTCGAAGTTTTGGCTTCGAACCCATGGGATATGCATCGAAAGCGCCGTCAATCCCGACTGGTAATACCATTGCCTTGCTTTTCTTTAGCAACAACCAAAATCCTCGTTGGAATTCTCCCATCTCACCAGTTTGCGTGCGCGTTCCTTCAGGAAAAATCATAACGCAACGCCCAGCTGCAAGTTCTTGAAGAGCTTTTTTAATTGCAACCAAGTCACTCTCTCCACGCTTAATTGAAATAACTCCAAATGCACTTATGTATGAGCCAAGTAGTTTTGATTCAAGAAGTGTACTTCTTGCGATGCCCTTCGATGGACGATCTGAAATTACTGCGCCAATAATCGGCGGGTCAAAATTTGATTGGTGATTAGCAACAAAAATGATTGGTCCTGTCCTCGGAACAAATTCCCTACCCGAACATCGAAGACCATAAATAATACGAAATGATATTTTCATAACCCAAATCATAAATGTCCACCAAAATAAAATTCGGTAAGCACTTAAACCTGGAGCTCTTCTACGAAGTTGGAATTTCGAGAACATCATGCGGACAAAAATGCCTTGACAGATTCTTCCATCAAATCAACGACATCCATTATTGTTTTAGACGAGGTATCTATAACAATTGCTCCTTCAGGGCAAGCGAGAGGTCCATCTGCTCGAGTGGAATCAATTGTGTCTCGTTGTGAAATATCTTGTTGTACTTCTGTATCTTCTACTTGCATACCTGAATCGCGAAGTTGTTTTAAACGACGTTTAGTACGCTCATCCATTTTTGCTTCAAGAAAAAATCGGACTGCAGCATCTGGAAATACAATTGATCCCTGGTCACGACCTTCTGTAACAAGAAGCGGGTGCTCTCTTCCAATTCTTCTCTGTTCTTCAACGAGTACCGCTCGAACTTCCGGTTGTTTTGCAACAATTGAAACAACACTACTCACATCAAGGTCGCGAATACGTTTAGAAATATCATTTCCGCCAAGAAGAATTGCTGGAGGCGTTTGGTCCCAATCAAATCGAATGCCCAAATTATTAATACATTCTGCAAGTGCCACTCCATCTGTTGGATCGATTCCATTATCTACAGAAAGAGCTGCAATCGCTCGATACATAGCACCTGTGTCCAAGCAATCTGTGCCTAGCCGCCTTGCTAATTCCAGCGCGACAGAAGTTTTTCCGGTACCTGCTGCACCATCAATCGTCACAACAAATCTACGTATTTCTGACATCACTTCTTTTCGTCATCAAGAAATGCTAGCATCTTTTTAGATACTTTTTTAATTTCTTTCAGCGCTTTACCTTTGCCAATGTAATCAATAGCAATTGTGTTTGAATAGCCGACTTCTCGAACAGCTTTTAGGCCTTCTACTGGATCAATATTTTTCTTGCCTCTGCCAGATGGAAAATCTGCCACTATCCCGCCTGCATACGGCGCAAGTTTTCGTAACGCTTCCAATCCATTGCCAGTTGCGCCAGCAGAAGAAAATGTTGGCAAAGCGCCAATTCTGAAACCACCAATTTGTTTAATGATTTCAATTAAGTGATCTGGGTTGCTTGAGTATCCTTCGCGTGGTTGTAGCAATAGATTTAATTCTAACCTTTCAACTCCTGCCATTGCATCGCGGAGTTGTTCAATAATTTGGTCGACTGCATTTTTATCCTCTGGGAATGAAGGAGAAATCGAAATTGCATTACACCCAAGTCGATTTGCCGCTGCAGAAAGACGTTGAATTCTCTCGCGGGCTTCTTCTCGTGAACCGATGAGATCCATTTTTGAATTGTCCCGAACGAGTAAACAAGGAGATTTAACTTTATCGCCGTTATTTCTAAAGGTGTCATAGGAATCAACACCCCACCCCTTCAAATGGTCCGCGTCAATCATCACTCCTCTTAAATCTAATTGTTCTGAAGCAACTCTTGGAATATCCAAAATATCTTGGTTTCCTGCCTCGATTTCAGCGTTTAGAGATTGAATTGCTAGTGTAAGTAATAAAGTCATAAAAGATTCGCGCAAATCCCTGTACGAGGGATTTATAGTTTTCTAAGAAGCGGTACTATACCCCCTCACCAACACCTAAGGAGGTTTTATCGAATGTCTAGCCCAACTGAATGCCGTTTTTCTGATTCCCATGAGTGGTTCTTACTCAGTGGTGATGTTGTCACCATAGGAATCAGTCAATTTGCCGCCAACGAGCTTACTGATATCACCTATGTTGAGATGCAGCCAGTTGGAAGTGCCATCGCTGATGGAGATTCCGCAGGAGAAGTTGAGTCTGTTAAAACAACGAGCGACATTATTTCTTCTTTTACAGGAGAGATTGTCGAAATTAACGACGCCGTTGCCGATGACCCTTCACTGTTGAACAGCGATCCATTCGGTTCTGGTTGGCTACTCAAAATTCGCGTTGAAGACACCTCTGCAAGTGATGCGTTGATGGACCAATCAACATACGACGACAAGTACCCTGTCTAATTTAGATGTTCCAACTCGTTAGCGACTTTGAGCCAAGAGGAGATCAACCACAAACGATTGATCAACTTTCCTCTTGGATAGAAGAAGGCGAACGGTACCGAACGTTACTTGGGGCTACCGGCACTGGCAAGACATTCACAATGGCGAACGTCATTGCCAAAACAAATAAGCCAACGCTCATTTTAAGCCACAATAAAACATTAGCAGCGCAACTCTTTGAAGAAATGCGATTGCTTTTTCCACAGAATGCAGTCTCCTATTTTGTTAGTTACTACGATTACTACCAGCCAGAAGCGTACATTCCACAGCGGGATATTTATATAGAAAAAGATGCTGCACGCAATGATGACCTTGACAGACTTCGACTAAAGGCAACAAGCAGTTTGATATCTCGTGATGATGTAATTATTGTTTCATCTGTTAGTTGCATTTACGGACTTGGTTCACCTGATTCATATCAAAATAGAATTGTTCCTATTTCTGTAGGACAAACTAAAAATCGCCGCGAATTATTACTTGAACTAACAGAAATGCAATACAAGCGAAATGACATTGATTTTGGTCGTGGATGTTTCAGGGTACGGGGCGATGTGTTAGAACTTTTTCCCGCATATGAAAAGTTTGCTATCCGATTTGAATTTTTTGGTGATGAAGTAGAACGCATCGAATTAATACACCCCATTTCTGGTGAAACTTTAGCTCAAGAAACCGATGTGTTTATTTTTCCAGCGGTTCATTATGTAATGCCAGAAGAAGGGCTCAAGCGTGCATGTGGCGCAATTCGAGAAGAATTAAAAATGCATGTAATACAATTAAAAAATGAAGGCAAATTACTAGAAGCTCAACGGATTATTGCTCGAACAAGATACGACCTAGAAATGATTGAAGAAATTGGCTATTGCGGTGGAATTGAAAATTATGCACGGCATTTAGAAAACCGTCCTGAAGGAAGTCGTCCGTTTTGTTTGCTTGATTACTTCAGGCATATCCCGAATCGAGATCCAAATGATTGGTTGCTTTTTATTGATGAATCTCATGTAACTATTCCTCAAGTTCGGGCGATGTACAACGGTGACCAAGCGCGAAAACGAACTCTAGTCGAACATGGCTTCCGACTTCCAAGCACCCTTGATAATAGACCGTTGAAATTTGATGAATTTGAAGATTTAATTCCACAAACTGTTTATGTTTCGGCAACGCCAGGACCTTATGAATTAGAAAAGTCCGATGGAGTTATTGCACAGCAAATAATCCGACCAACTGGATTGTTAGATCCAGTCATTGAAGTGCGCCCTGCTTCAAGCCAAGTCCCTGACCTCATCGAGGAAGCAAAAATTTGTATCGACCGAGGCGAACGTGTCATCGTTACTGTTTTAACAAAGAAAATGGCTGAAGACTTATCCGAATATATTTCAAAAACACGACTGCGTTCAAAATATTTACACAGTGATATTGAAACTCTTAAGCGTTTAGAAATTATAAGAGAGTTGCGCGAAGGCAATTTTGATATTTTAATTGGGGTGAACTTACTTCGAGAAGGACTAGACCTTCCAGAAGTTTCACTCGTTTGTATTCTTGATGCTGACAAAGCTGGCTTTCTTCGCAGTGAGACAAGTTTAATTCAGACTATTGGCAGAGCTGCGAGACATGTAAATGCCCGCGTTTTTTTATATGGCGACAAAATTACACCGCAAATGCAAGTTGCAATTGACGAAACAGAACGTCGCAGAGTGATTCAAAAAGCATATAACGAAGAACATAACATTACGCCTGAATCCATTAAGAAATCCATTCGCAGAGGAATTGAAAATGAACTCTCCGCCCGCCATATAGCGAGGGAAGCATTCCATCCGGAAGGTAGCAATGAAGATTTTGACATTGACGAACGTATCGAACTATTAGAGATGAACATGTTCGATGCAGCAGAAAAGTTAGATTTTGAAAAAGCTGCAGTACTTCGCGATGAAATCACTGCGCTTCAAAATAGAAGTAAAGGTAATGGCAAAAAATCTACTCAGCGGAATCGCAAGTAGTTTTTGCCTTAGCTGACCGGCAACCAATATCGCTTCGCCAAAAAGCGCCGTCGAAATGGATTTGCTCACATGCTGCGTTTGCACGTTGCCGAGCAGTTTCTAAATCGGATGCTATCGCGGTCACACCTAGAACTCTACCGCCAGAAGTCACCAAATCACCTGATGTACATTTTGTTCCTGCTTGGAAAACAATAATGTCTTCATTTGACTCTGCCTCTTCAATGCCAGTAATGCTTTTATTTTTTTCGTACGAGCCGGGGTAACCCTCGCTGCACATCACAACACAATTTGCAACATTGTCATCAAACGAAAATTCTGCCCCATCTAGTTCGCCCGCTGCTGTTCTCCAAAGAACATCAACTAAGTCGCCATTAAAACGAGCCATGAGTGGTTGGGTTTCTGGGTCACCAAAACGGCAATTAAACTCAAGTACCTTTGGTCCGGCAGGAGTTAACATTATTCCTGCATACAACACTCCTCGATATTCAATGCCATCTCTTCGCATTGCATCAACTGCAGGAACTAAAATTTCCCGTTGAACAAACGAAAACATTTCTTCATTTAGTAGAGGTGCAGGACTATATGCGCCCATGCCTCCTGTGTTTGGACCTACATCGCCTTCGCCAACTTGTTTATGATCTTGGCACAAATCAAGTATCCAAATAGTGCCACCATCTACTAATGCAAGAACGCTAATTTCTTGACCGTGCATCAACTCTTCTATGAGAATTGTTCCGCCGGCGTCTCCGAATGCCATGTCTTCCATTATGAGTTCAACCGCTTCGATAGATTCGCCAATTGTCCTGCAAATGATTACGCCCTTTCCAGCTGCAAGACCACTCGCTTTTACAACACAAGGTTCTTCACGAGTATTTAAAAAAGAACGCAAATCGTCTGAAATAACAAATTGTTCTTTCTTGTCTCTTAATTCGCACCATTCCATAAATGCTGAGACTTCTTCTGCAAACTCTGTTTTGTTTTCCGCTTCAAATTCTCTATCAAGGCCACGAAGTAAATAACTTTTTGCTGAATCAATTTCTGAGAATGATCTTGAATCCGCAGTAGGAATCGACGCTTGTCGCATCAAATCTTTTGCGTATGATTTATCGCCTTCAATTCTTGCCGCTAATTTTGATGGTCCAAATACTAAGCGAGTATCTGTAGCCAATTCATCCGCTATCCCCTCAGTAAGTGGAACTTCTGGACCGACTACAACGAGGTCAATCTTGTGTTTGTCACACCATCGACATAGATAAAAGATTTCTGTAGAGTCCCATTTTTTCTCACATGGTTTTGCAAGTGCGGCGATACCACCATTGGAACAATCTGTTGCGTACAACTTCCCAAGTTTGGGTGACTGGGACATTTTCCACGCTAAAGCGTGTTCACGACCGCCCCCACCGATAAGGAGAACATTGCATTTATCTGGACAAGGTTTTGACATATGGGGTATTGTAACGGAGGTCGTTACTCTTCAACAGATAAAGGCACATTGATTTGACAAACAACTCCACCTTCTTCAAATTGCAATGCGATGGTGCCATGCATCTCGTGATCCACTAAACCTTCAAGTAAAGATATACCCGTCCCGAGTGTTGGCTTCTCATCGACTAAGGGTCCATTTGTTTCTACCCACTTTAATCGCAAACTCCCTTCGGGGAGTATTTCTGTCGTAATCGTAACTACACCATTTTCGTTCGATAGAGAGCCATATTTGACTGCATTTGTAGCGAGTTCATGTATGACCATGCACATAGGCCGCGCGAGTAATCCTGGCAATTCATAATCTGGTCCTTCGAAGCGAATCCTTTCGACAGAACCTGACATGTATGGTTGAAGGGTTAATAATAAAATATCTCTCATCCATGCTCCACTCCAATGTGACTTTGCAAGGGATGAATGCGCTACTGCCAAAGAATGGAGCCGCCCATCCAGCGCCTTTGCAAATTCTTCGATTGAGCGAGCACCTTGTTGCGACAGGGTCACAAGAGACATAACTGCTGCAATATTGTTTTTTACTCGATGATCTAATTCACTCATCATAATTGTTTGTTGCTGTTCCAATTTATTACGACGGGTAATGTCTACTGCAACTCCTGACAAGCCAACAACCATTCGTTCTTCATCCCAGATTGGTGTAAACCAAACTTCAAAACAATTTTCCCCAATATGCGTTAACCCATGCGATTCTGAACCAGCAAGTGCAGCGTTTACTTGTTCGAGAATATCTGGGAAGTTGCGATACACTTGATACACACTTTTACCAACAACATCCCCTGCTCCTGCGCCCATGCTCTCAAGGCCAATTCCTTCGCTTAAAGTGAAGATACCCTCAGCATCAATGCCAAACAAAATCACGGGTGAGTGAGAAGTAAGTTGGCGATATTTTTCTTCGGATCTTCGCAGATTAAATTCCGCTGCGATTTGATTTCGGTCATCAATTCGTCTTTCAACTGAACGAGCGTATCCATTAACTACGTGTAATGCTTCTTCAATTTCCATTGGAAGCCAATTTCTAATTCCTGAAACTTCGAAACTGACATAACCCTCAACAATACCATAGATAATTGCGGGTACTGCCATTACAGCATAATCATAATTTGTCGTGGAATCTAAAGATGGAATCGGTTCCTCCTTGCAACTTTTAATCAAAACAGTATCATTTTGTTCAAGTTGATTTTTCCACCACTGCGCTGCTTCAATTGGAATCATCATTGGCAATTCAAGTTTTTGTATAGATTGACTTCTAACCCACTCATGCGTAATAAATGCTTTGTTATCTTTTCTAAATCGTACTAGTCGAACCTTGTCAACAACCATCGCTTTTCCAAGAATCATTAAAAATTGGTTTATCGATTCTACTAAATCACTAATGTTAAGCAGTGTTGCCAAAGCATTTCGACCAGCGAGATGAATGCGGTCGGCATATTCTTTTGTGCGCATTTTTGTTGCGTCTGAAAGCAAGCCAACGATGATTCCATCTTCCATTTTCTTGCATCGAAATAAAATCCATTTATAGAGTTCGTTGCTATCTCTAAAACGATACGTAATACTTCGCTCTTCTTCATTAATAGTATCGAGCGCCGCCTGAACTGCATCTACATCAGATGGGTGAATTCTATCTACCCAAAGTGCGGGATCGCTTGCCAACTGTGTGCTGATCATTCCAAAAACCGAAACTGCAACCGGAGATGCATACTTTGTTTTCCAACCATCCTCTTTTTGCAAGCAGTGCACACCCGAGGATAGACTTGAAAGGGCAAAAGTTTCAAACTGAGCGTTAGTCACACATCTACGATACACGCAAGAATCATCTCATGCATTGGAATGAAAAGAATTATGTCTCATTCTCGTTCACCCCATCTACTAAGACCTCAATGAATTGTTGCTCCTATTACAAACCAGTGTCGGTGCTCGGAAGCAACAACGCTCACTTGCGAGTACGCTATAGACATGACTATTAAATATACAAGGGTGCATCGACTGCTTGAAATTATTTCGTTAGTCCAAAGCAACAAAGGTTGGACGCCTGGAACACTTTCCGAGCATTGTGATACTACCGAACGAAATATCTATCGAGACATTGCCCAGATTAAAGAAGCGGGCATTCCGATTAAGAACGATCGAGAGAGGGGCTACTACATTGACGGTACATTTTTTATGCCTCCAGTTAGATTGACCTTCGAAGAGGCGTTAGCAATTGCGGCGCTTTGCGAGGTGATGGCAGAAAGTGGTTCAATCCCATTTATCCGCCCTGCTTCAATGGCAATAAATAAAATTATTGCTCAACTTCCGTTCGACTCTAAAGAAGAACTTACAAATAGATTGCGGACAATGGAGTTGCGGACTACTGCAACTATGGATGGCGAAGGCTACGAAGATGTCTATGACAAAGTTCAAAATGCACTCTTAAATAACACGCTACTTAAATGCAAATATGAAAGTACTTCATCCAAATCAGAAGATGAAACATTTATGTTTCAGCCATTCGCTTTATTTTTTGGTACTCGTGCTTGGTATGTTGTTGGATTCCACGAAAAACGTGACGCAATTCGCACGTTAAAACTCAGTCGTTTCTTAGCCATTGAAAATACTTCGTCGACATTTGAGGTTCCAACAGATTTCAAACTTGACACCCATCTCGGTAACGCTTGGAATATGATTCGTGGAGATGTCGATTACGATATCAAATTACATTTCAAAACACCCTTTTCACAAACAGTGAGTGACACTAGGTGGCACTCTACTCAAAACATTGAATGGCATGATGATGATTCGTGCACCTTCACATGCAAAGTTTCCGGGCTCTCCGAAATTGTTTGGTGGATTCTATCTATGGGCCCGTCTTGCAAAGTAATTTCGCCGAAGGAATTAGCCGACCAAGTGGCAACCCTTGCACGCGAAACTGCTGAACTGTATGCATAACTAATTACGAAATTCGCTCAATGCAAGCGATGAAGAATCCCGTTGTTGTTGCATCTGGAATAATCCGAATTGCAGATGTGACATCTTGTGTGCACTCCTTGCCTAGCCACGAAGTAACCGGTGCCATGGTTGCTGGAGGAATTAAATGCTCTGGCAATGGGACAATTTTTGCGTCAATGTTTTTTTTACGAAGCACTTTATCAAGAACAAACTCATTTTCTTCAGGTGCGAAGGTGCAAGTTGAATAAACCACAAGACCACCAACTCGAACACATCGAAGAGCTGCTATTAAAAGTTGTTCTTGCAATTTAGCGAGACTGCGAATCTCTTGCGTACTCCATCTCTGCAACCGGATAGGTCGTTCTAAACGAAACCGACCTTCTCCACTGCATGGCGCATCAACTAATACCCTGTCAAAACATTCTGCATGTGTTTGACCAAGGCGTTCGCCAGGTCCGCAAAGAACTTCGACATTAGTCGCGCCCTGCCTTTGCAAAATTTCGCGTAGACGATACAAACGTTTACGGCTTCGATCGTTTGCCACTAACATCCCTTTGTTTTGCATTAATGCAGCAATTTGTGATGTTTTACTTCCGGGCGCAGCACATAAGTCTAGTACGCGCATTTCCGGCTGCACTTGCAATGCGTGTGCTGCAAGCATGCTCGATGCTGCTTGTATGTATAAACCATCGATGCTCGAACACGGCAACCCTTGCAACTCGCGGATCGTTCCTTTCGTTAACAAATTGCAAAGTGGGCACCATGGAATTGGTGATGATTGCATCGACGCCTCGGCGACTTCATTTAAAACTTGCTCTTCTGTTAGCCGTAATGTATTTGGCCTGAAAGTAACTGGCTTTGGTATGCCAAAACTTGCAAGGGCGGAAGCGTAGTCTTTATCGCTGAGCAGTAATGAAAATCGTTCTAAAATCTCCGTGGGTAATTGCTCTTCCGCTTTAGTAATCCAGTCCGTAAAACCTGCCATGCTGTTTTGTGCGTTAGTAACCATCAACACCGTAGTGTATGAAAGTCAGATGAAACCTGTTTTCTATTCATGCAACGATATTGAGAATCGATATATCGTGGTCAAGATCCCCGGTTAATAACCGTGCATCGATTTCTACTGAAAATGCAGATGCCATCTCTGATTGACGCTGAATATGCGCTAATCGTAGCCGCCTACGCTCATCGAGCTGTGTTGCACTACGTCCCTGCCGCAATAGTATCGAAGCGCTTACAGCACCTACATGGCGAACCTGTTCTTGCCCTGCGTGCGATGTACTACGAGTAACAGCAGAGGAACTCGGGAATTGGAGCTGAGATAGCTGATTGTTTCGGTTTTCTTGAATTCGCATTACCATCTTTGTTATTCCTTATATTGAAGTAAACTTCGATTATTCGCCTCAGATGGCCACCCACCACGGGGTCCTCGTCGGCACAGGAGTAGTATCGCCTACACCACTGACGACCCCATGTCACCGCGTTGGTAGGTTTTTGTTAGGTTTATGCGATTGTAGTAATATTCACGGTTTTTGCCACCCCATGGGCATATTCCCATGCCTATTAACTATGTTGGTAACTAATTCATCAAAAATGCCCTGTACAGGACTCGAACCTGTGACCCGCTGATTAAGAGTCAGCTGCTCTGCCAACTGAGCTAACAGGGCTACAAGGGAAGTGTACCAAGTCTTTGTTTTTTGAGCTTAAACCGCTGTTACACTCTTAAAGGACACTTTAAAATTGGGGATCGAATCGGCAAGCGAATTTAATGGGATAATATCTTTATGAGTTTACGAATGGTTAAATGCCCAACATGTGGAAGTCAATATTTAGCTTCGCAGGGTTGTAAATTTTGTGCTAGTAAACCAGCACATTCTAAGCGTAAAAAAACTTCTAATTCTAAGTGGGGACCAATTGCCGCTTTCATCATTGTTCTTGCTGGATTTATCATCGCCGCAGAAATTGTCTTGGCTGAAAGTGGTTTTACTCGCGCATTACTGGTTGTCTTTGGTGGCGTGGTTGTAATGTGGCTATGGAAAATTGGATATTGGTTTGAAGATGGCGAGTCAATCTTGGGTCATTTCGCGTTCCAGTCCCTAGCCAATGAGTTCATTGGATTTTTCCTATCGCCATCTAAAATCATTTGGTTTTGGACTACAGAACGTCCATATTTTCGTGCTTGTACAATTGCAACGTGGCTGGCACTGACAATTTTTTGGCTTTTGCACTTCAGTAATTCGACTTGATAAACTATGAAAACCGTTGCAGATTCTGATTGCTATCACTGAAAGGGTGCTATTTCAATGATGCATGAGATGCCTTCAATACTGCTCTACTATATTAAATGAAGTGGCACACTGCTGTTGTAATAAATACTGTAAGTGGTTTACAAAAGACACCGAAGGCAGGCTTTAGGACACACCTGTGCAAGACTCGAACTTGCGACCCGCTGATTAAGAGTCAGCTGCTCTGCCAACTGAGCTAACAGGGCTACAAGGGAAGTGTACCAAGTCTTTGTTTTTTGAGCTTAAACCGCTTTTGCATTCTTGGTCGCATTTGAGATTTTGTCTTTGACAATCATGAATTAATTGAATCTACATGCAGATTGATTTTGATTCACGAATCTGCTTAAACCAAACAATGGCTGCTTCACATTCCTTATTCGTGCTTTATCTTAATGCCTTCTCCGGCGTTTCAGTCCTGCAAAACCAATTAATACAATTGTGGCTGGAGCCGGCACCCAACGCCCTGTTTCCCTTGTAAATTAATGGAACCATATATTTCAGAGTCCGATCCGTAGGTAGTGAATTGACCAATGAGAACACGTAAATCACTACCAGCAACTACCTGCATGTCATCCGGTGTTGCGAACCATGTTCCATTATTAGTTTCGATGTCCCCACCACTTTCAAATCCAATCCAATCAATGCCAATATCTAGCATTTGATTATCCACTTGATCTTCACTTCCAATTGTTACCCAGCTGTCATACGCTAAACTTGGAAAGATACCAAATAGAGCAGTGTTAATACTGACTGATGTTGGGCCGCCAAAAGGGTTTTGGTAAAAACCATTATCTGATCTGATGTAGAGAGAACTTTGCGAATCTCCAAATACCGCATTCAATTGATCAGTTGATGCTGTGAAATCTGCATACAGCCGCATAGTAAACAAGTTTTCATCAACTTGTTGAAATTCTAAACTTAACCCAACAAAATCTGACATTGCACTTGTAGTCAGTGAGGCGAGAATTATGTTTTGCACTATTAGTTTCATATCGTGGATACAGATTATCCTCGGGATGATTAGAACACAAATGTCTATTCAGAGCAATAAAAAAATGAATTTTCAGTACGTTTAAAAGCCATGTATAGAAAGAATCGAACCTGAATCAAGCTGATTAAGAGTCAATGCTCTGCCAACTGAGCTAACAGGGCTACGACGTAAGTGTACTTTCAATAATCACGAAGAAGCAACGCTACTTGATTCAAGAAGTTTAATTGTCTCAAAAATATCCAGTAGTACGTCGATCGTTTTATCTAATTCTGAAGCGGTAGTCGTTCTGGCAATACTAAATCTAATTGCACCCCATAAACCATCGTCTGGCATTCCAATTGCTTCAAGCACTTTGGAATTTTTAAACGCACCACTTGAACAAGCTGAACCAGAGGACGCGCAAATGCCACGCTCTGACAACATCAACAATAAGAGTTCGCCTTTAACACCAGGAAAAGAAATTGAACTTGTTGTCCAAGCGCGCTTAGCACCACTTGAATTTATATGCACCTTTGGAAATTCTGAAATTATTTTCGTTTCAAATTCATCTCGAAGTGATTCCATCTTCGAAATATTTTCAGCGTTCAACCAAAGCGAAGATTTTCTTGCTGCAACTCCAAAACCCAATATCGACGGAACATTTTCTGTTCCACCTCTTCTGCCACGTTCTTGCGGTCCGCCTGTTACCAGTGGAGTAATGGATAGCCCTGGCCGAACATACAAAGCGCCAACGCCTTTTGGACCATGAAACTTATGCCCGGCGAAAGACAATAAATCAACTGGAACTGCACCAACATCAACCGGCATTTTCGCAACCCATTGTGTGCCGTCACTATGCAAAAGAACGTCGTGCTTGAGGCACAATTCAGATGCCTTTTCGATTGGTTCGATGACTCCGGTTTCGTTATTGCACCACATTAAAGAAACAACGGCAATTTCCGCTGCGCGCGATTCAAGAATTTCTTTTAGGTGGTCCATGCAGAAAACGCCGTCTCGGTCATTTCGAATTCGAATTACTTCCATTCCATCTTCTTGCAAACGGTCCATCAATTCACCAACTGCAGCATGTTCAATCTGGCTTGTAACTAAACATTTTCTATCTGAGCGTACTGAACACGCCGATTGGATTGCTAAATTTGCTGCCTCTGTACCACCTGATGTAAAAAGAATGCTTGCTGGTTTTGCCCCAACAAGTTTTGCGATTTCCTCTCGCGCAAGATCAACTTGTTGCCTTGCTTCTTGCCCAATTCGGTGAATGCTCGATGGATTCCCCCAAAAAGTATTCATCGCACAATGAACTGCCTCAGTAACTTCCGCAAGCGGTTGCGTAGTTGCATTGTTGTCTAAATAAATAGTAAGGTCATTCATGTGTCTTATTGTAATCATTTAAAAGCAATGGAGTAGGCGGAATTCGTATCACGATAAACCATGCAAACACGCCAACAAGAGCGCACACGAGAAAAATGTATTGTGGAGAATCACCGAATAGTGGTCGAGTAATCCAATACAACAAAGAGCCAACCGCCATAAGCAAAAAAGATAATGCATTCGATGTCGCTAATACCCGGCCGCGATGATCTGGCTTTGGCAATAATTGCATCATCGATTGAAGAGGTATTGCGTATAAACCAGCAAATAATCCTAAAGAAACAAGGCAAATCAAAATGAGCACATACGAAACCGGCGCTAATCCAGCGACTAACATCGAACATGCCATCCCAATGGCTGCAAATTTCGAGAGCCCAATTTGTATTTTCCCGCCCGACAAAAACCCAGCAAGCAGCGAACCAAAGCCAACTGATATTCCGATTGAAGCAAGAAGATATGAAACTTTTGTGTCAGTCACATTTAGGAGTACACCTAACTCTGTAACTAATAAAAGGACAATCGTTGCAAGTAAATAAAAGAGAGCCCATGCTGTTGCAACTTGCATAAGGGGCGACTTACACATTTTCCTGCCTGTCACCATATATGTTGCTAACGGATTAGAAGGCACATGCGAATGTGGTTCCATCGCTTCAAGTTTCGGCAACCATACGATTGCTAGAAGTCCAACGACTGCTACTCCAGTCAACACTATTCCTGGCAACCACATATCTACTAACGATGTTGATCCTTGTTGTAATTTGTCACTGACAATTCCAGCAATCAGCATGCCTGTGATAATTGAGACATTTGTTGTCATGTTCAAAATGCCATTTGCTCGGCTAACGTTTTCTGTTTGAACTATTTCTGGAATCATTCCATATTTTGCAGGACTGAAAAAAGTTGACTGCGTTGCGAGGCAGAGCATTGAAAATGCTGCAAGCCAAAAATTCCCAGTAACAAAACCAACACCTGCTGAAATTGCCAGTGGTATCTCAACCCATTTCATTAAGACCGAAATCGTTCGCTTTGAATAGCGATCAGCAATCGGTCCCGCCCACCCAGAAAAAAGTATAAATGGAACAAACAAGCAAAGTGCTATTAGACCTTGCCCGCCCTCTCCAAGTTTGCCAGCCCACATTCCTCGTACGACCGCAAAACCCAACAACGTTTTTAAAATATTGTCATTCGCAGCTCCCATAAATTGGGCTACTAAAAGTGCGCTCAATCCCCTGCGTGGATTTGCTAACTCGCGAAATGTAGTTTTACTCTGCACGTAAGTACACGATAACAGCAAACCGCATAGTAAAACAGCGTGAACCCCATTTCTGGGACGCACGCTGTTTGGAGTAGTTTTATTAAAACTGTATTACTTAGAATCGTCCTTGGGTTCAGCTTTGACTGCTGTCTTGGTTTCAACACTTTTAGCAGCGGCATCGGCGACACCGCGGGCAACAAGGACCTTCTGTTTGATTTCTTCAAACATTTCAGGATTCTCAGCAAGTAGTTGCTTTGAATTTTCGCGACCTTGACCGAGACGATCTCCACCATAACTAAACCATGAACCGCTCTTGTCTACAATGCCATCTTCAACCGCGAGATCTAACAAATCGCCTGTGATACTAATTCCTTCGTTAAACATAATGTCAAATTCAGCAGTGCGGAATGGTGGTGCAGTCTTGTTTTTCACGACGCGAGTTCGGACTCGGTTACCAATTACGGTGTCCCCATCTTTAATTGAACCAATGCGACGAATATCCACTCGAATCGAAGAATAAAACTTGAGAGCGCGACCGCCAGGTGTTGTTTCTGGACTACCGAACATCACACCAATTTTTTCGCGAATTTGATTTATGAAAATAACCATGCAATCGCTTTTTGAAATCGCGCCAGTTAGCTTCCGCATTGCTTGACTCATTAATCGAGCTTGCAAGCCAACGTGCGTGTCGCCCATTTCGCCTTCAATTTCAGCACGCGGTATTAATGCCGCGACGGAGTCAATTACGACTATATCCACAGCGTTGGAACGAACGAGCATTTCGCAAATTTCCAATGCCTGCTCACCTGTGTCTGGTTGTGAAACAAGGAGCGCATCAATATCAACACCGAGTTTCTTTGCCCATGTAGGATCAAGCGCGTGCTCTGCATCAATGAATGCAGCGATACCAGCCTTTTGGGCTTGCGCTACTACATTCAGTGCAAGCGTTGTCTTGCCTGATGATTCTGGTCCAAAGACTTCGATGATTCGACCACGGGGCATGCCTCGCCCGCCTAAGGCTAAGTCCAAACTTATCGCTCCGGTCGAGATTGCAGGAATAGCTGAGATGTTATCGCTATTGAGCCGCATAATTGCACCAGAGCCAAATGCTTTATCTATTTGAGATAACGCATTTTCAAGTGCTTGTACTTTTCCCTTATCTTCGATTGTTACTTTTGCCCTAATTGGTGCTTTAGTTTTCTTTTTTGTTGCTGTTTTAAAAGCCATTGAATTCTTCGCCTTCCGTGGTTCAGTTGCAGTGCTTCCTGCGCTATTTATATTAGTTGAGTCTGTTGTTCTACCGCTTTGTACGATACCGCCCTTTGCGGGAGTTTCTGATGAAGTTGCTGTTTTTCGTAATGATTTCGATTTTTTTCCGTTTCTACTTAATAATGCCATTTCAGCCAATGCTCCTTTACTACCGAGTTTGTTAGGTTTACGGTAGGATGACATAAACATCGGTGATGTCAAGCGTTGTTCGGTAGTTATTCGGTACTTTTCTCTACTATTAGACTAAAAACGATGGTGCTACTGACAATATGTCGTCAGTTTTGCGCTACGAACTCTCAATGAGCCCGCCCTCCCAGTTAGGAGTTGGAGGACTCCATTGGGATAAATCGATGCCTTCGAACCACGCAATAGTTTTTTGCAATCCTTCTCGTAGCGGCACTGTTGGCTCCCAATCCAACGTCTTTTTCGCCCGAGTAATATCTGGCTGACGTTGCGTTGGATCATCCGCTGGTAACGGCTTCATTAGTAGTTCAGAGTTACTGCCTGTAAGTTCAAGCACAAGATTCGCTAACTCCAACATCGTAAACTCACCAGGGTTACCTAAATTGATTGGACCAGTTGCTTCATCAGCATCCATCATTAATAGAAACGCATCGATTAAGTCATCGACATAACAGAATGAGCGAGACTGTTGTCCATCACCAAAAATAGTAATGTCGTCCCCCGCTAATGCTTGCCGAATAAAATTACTGACCACTCTTCCATCATATGGATGCATGGATGGACCGTAGGTATTAAAAATTCTCGCAACCCGAATATCAACACCGTGCGATCGGTGATAGTCGAACATTAATGTTTCCGCAGCACGTTTCCCTTCGTCATAGCATGCCCGCAAGCCAATCGGATTTACATTGCCACGATACGATTCAGGTTGTGGGTGCACCGAGGGGTCACCGTACACTTCACTTGTCGAAGCGTGGAAGATTTTTATTTTATTTGCCCTCGCCATGCCTAATGTATGCATAGCACCTAGAAAATTCGTTTTCATAGTTTTAATGGGGTTATGTTGGTAATGCCCAGGCGCTGCTGGGCAAGCCAAGTTATAAATTGCATCGACTTCCATTTCGATTGGATTTGTAATGTCATGCAAAACAAACTCAAAATTTGGGAGTTCTAAAAGGTGTTCAATTGTTTCTTTTCTGCTTGTAAAAAGATTATCGAGGCAAATCACATGCTCGCCCCTATCAACTAACCGCTGACAAAGGTGCGAACCGAGGAATCCTGCCCCCCCTGTCACTAATGTTCTTTGTGTCATACCGTGCAGGATACGTTAGGAAACGTGTAAAGTGTAGTAATGCGCGTAATCGTTGGAACAATGACAGGCACTAGCATGGACGGAGTAGACGCTGTCGCTGTTTCTATTGAGGGCTCAAACGAAGAGATGCGCGCCTCGTATATCGGGATGACATCTTGCGAATTGGGAGACCTCACACAGGTCCTTAGAAAACTTTCAATCAATGGTGGAAACGAAGTTGAAATGCAAAATGCCGCGTTACGACTTGGCGAAATTACAACGAACGCAATCCAACAATTAAATTTAAAACAGATAGATTTGATTGCACTTCATGGACAAACTATTTACCACGCTCCTCCAATAAGTATTCAACTTATTGACCCACTTCCAATTCTTGAAACTTTTAATTGCACCGTTTTAACAGATCCTAGGCAATCGGATTTGCAACTCGGTGGACAAGGAGCTCCAATTACGCCTCTTGCCGATTGGATACTTTTCAATTCAAAACAGAAATCAACTGCCATCATAAATCTTGGTGGCTTTTGCAACATAACTTTTCTTCCCGCAAATTGTTCGACAAACCAAGTTCAAGGTTTCGATGTTTGTTGTTGCAATTTACTTTTAAATAAAATTGCGAGAGCTCGACTTGGTTGTGAGTACGACCCGAATGGTGAGTGCGCAATCAAAGGGACCGCGTCGCCAAAATTAGTAGCCGAGTTGACCAATAAACTTGCTGAGCAAAAAAATGCATCACGTTCGCTTGGTTCTGGAGATGACTTAGGTACATTTGCGCTTTCTATCGGAGATTCAACCACAACAAATGATTTACTCGCAAGTGCAGTCGCTGCAATTGGTGCTTGTATATCTGCTTCAACGCAAAATGCTGAACGAGTTTATCTTGCGGGAGGCGGAGTACATAACAGGGCTCTTGCCTCTGCCATTACCCATACCGGAACAACTGAAGAACTCGGCGTGCCAATTCAAGCGCGTGAAGGAATGGCAATGGCTATCCTTGGCGCGCTTTCCCAAGATGGCGTTTCAATTACTTTGCCTCAAATCACAGGTCGAGAAGAAACTGATTCTTTAGTCGGTTGGGTTCAAGCAAGACCGTAAAGTGGTTTCAACTTATTTTCTAAATGTCGCATGAGTGGGTCGGATGAGAGTGGTTTGCCTGTAACTTTTTCGCATAAATCTGCAGCTCGATATCGCCTACCGTTGCAGTGAATATTTTCATTAAGCCAAGTTTTCAAACTGCCAAATTCGCCACGTGCAAATTGTTCATACATGTCTGGAATCGCTACCATTGCTGTTTCAAAAAATTGAGCACAGTATAAATTGCCAAGTGTATATGTTGGGAAGTAACCCATTGCAGTCATCGACCAGTGAATGTCTTGTAGACATCCTTTTGTATCGCTTGGTACATCTATGCCAAGATATTCTTGGTATTTGGAATTCCACGCTTCAGGAAGATCTGCAACTGCAAGTTCGCCCTTCATCAACATTCGTTCAAGTTCAAATCGAATCATAATGTGCATGTTGTATGTCGCTTCATCTGCTTCGACTCGAATGTAATCTGGACGTACAAGATTTGCGCCACCGTACACATCGTCAAACGAAAGAGACGACGTTGCATCTCCAAAGAATTCACCCATTTTCGGGTAACACCATTTCCAAAATGCTTCACTGCGTCCAACTTGATTTTCCCACATTCTGCTTTGCGATTCATGTATACCAAGCGATACTGCGTGACCCATCGGAGTACCGACGTGATCGAACAATAAACCTTGTTCATAAATGCCGTGTCCTGCTTCGTGCATGGTCGAGCCGATTGCATCGTTAACATTATTTTCGTGAAATCGAGTTGTCAATCGAACATCACAGCAGTGCGTTCCACTGCAAAATGGGTGTGTTGATTCATCGAGACGGCCGGCTTCAAAATCGAAACCAATTTGTGTTGCAATTGAACGGACAAATGCTTGTTGCTGATCGATTGGCAATGCAATTTCATTAAATGCATTGCTTGGTTTTGTTGAACTGCCCATTATTTCATCGAGCAATGTTTGTAGACGCTTGCGAAGTGGCGTGAACACTTCACTCACTGCCGCAGCAGTACATCCAGGTTCGTAATCTTCTGCAAGTGCGTCCCATGGCTCCCCGCCTTCTGCCCAACCATAACATTCTGCTTTCCGTTGCAACAATGAAACAATTTTTTCGAGCCATGGCTGAAACGCCTTAAAATCATTATTTTTGCGAGCTTCGACCCAAGCATTCTGACCTTTACTTGAAAGCATCGCTTCTTCTTCTACGAGTTCCGTTGGCAATTTCGTTGCTCGGTCGTAACCGTGTCGAATTTCGCGAATGTTTGTCGCAGTAACACTCGTTGTATCGCTAATCAAATCGCTATCCGCTTCACATGCTTCTAGAAGGTCAGAAATCTTCTGGTCGGTAACTAATTCGTGGTGCATTTTTGAAGTGAGTGTAATTTGGTCCGCTCGAAACTCAATGCCACGTTTTGGCATCATGACTTCTTGGTCCCAACTCAAAAGTGAAATTGTTGCGCCAAGTGCATTTGCATCTTTGGTTTTCTTAATTAGTTGATCATATTCAGTTGAAGTTGCGATAGTTGTCATAGATGTATTCCTTAATTTGAATGTACATCATAACGACAGCGAACCGCCAAATGGCGGTTCGCTGATGAAATCAATTAAATGTTATCGTGATTTACTTCGACTGCTCATTGAGATAAGCGACGACTTCCTCTGCCCCGTCATCTGTGCGATTTTTCGCTAAATCAAGTGGTGTTACACCGCTAGCATTTTTAGCGCTGACATCAGCACCTGCTTCTACGAGTAATACGATTTTTTCGAATGAAACGTTATTGCTTTCTGTTGCAATGTGTAATGAAGTTGAACGATTCTTATCAATTTCTTTTACATTTGCACCGGCTTCAAGCAGAAGTTTCACACTTTCTACTTTACCAGTTCGAACAGCATGCATTAACGGCGAACGCTTTTCAGCAGTATCCACAACATTTACATCAGCATCTGCTTCAAGAAGAATCGCAACTGATTTAGAATCGCCAAAACCTGCTGCCCAAAGCAGTGGTGTATATCCAAGAACTAGATCAACAGTGTTTGCATCAGCACCAACATCTATCAGCGCTTGCACGCCATCTGGTGAACCAAACCCTGCTGCCCATGAAAGAGCCGTACCACCGAGCCGATCGCGTGCTTGAATATCTGCACCAGAATCAAGCAACAAGATAATTGTTGCTGGGTTTTTAGAGCGAGCGGCGTGCATCAACGGTGTCCGATTAACACGGTCTACGCGTTCTATTTGTGCACCTAAAGCAAGCAATGCTGCTGTTGTTTCTTCATCACCACTTTCAGCGGCAACGCTTAATAAAGCAACACCTTCTTTGTTAACGGCGTTAAATTTGCCTTTGTCATCATTGATATATTCAATGACTTTATTTCCACGACCACTCTTAATATATCGAGCGAGTTGATCACCGGTAAGTGGCTGTGTTGGATCTTTAATTGGAAGACCACCGCCAGCACGTCGTTCTGAAATGAGACGATTTAACTTTTGTCGTTGTTCAGCGGACAATCGAATATTTGTCGTAATTTCTGTGCAAAGAGGATGATCGGTTCGAATCGTCACCTTCGTTGTTTGCACGATATCCCAGAACATATCCCAATCTAATACGAGTTCAATTGATGGTGATGCTTCGGTTGGCAATTCAGCGATTGCTGGCAAAATCGAAGTAACCTTAAACGACTGATCGTCGACTGATTTCAACGTTAAAATCGTAGTTCCGGTTTCTTCGTTAATTACAATTGGTTCTGAATCTAATGTGATGTAAGAAATAGTTGTTGCTGTCACAGGCAAGCGAAGGGATGGATAACCATCAATTGAAAATGTCACTGTTTTTGACATTTTTCTAGCTCGACCTTTACCGTTCATTGTTACTGTAATTTCAGTCGTTTCACCAGGCTGTAGCACAGTGCCACTTTTGAAGTCGGAAGTTGTACAACCACAACTTGCTTTTGCTTGAAGAAGAGTAACTGGTTTATCACTTGTATTTTTTAGTGAAACCGTACCGCTTCCTTTTTCGCTTGTTGAGAACTCACCCAAGTATAATTCTGCTGGGGTTGCTACAACTACTTGTTCCAACAGCGCGGCAGAATCGCCAACAACAGGTTGATTAGTAGCCGATGGCTTTTTAGTCATGTTGTTTTTGAGTGCATTATTGAGATCTTTGAGTTCGTTAGCATTTAGAGGAATAATTTTTTGTTCCACTCCGTCCTTGCCTAAAACTGGGGCTTTGCTCTTTGGAACTTTACTCTCAGGTTTGCTGTTATTCGTTGCAAGAGATGGGCCTTTAGCCATATCTTTAGTCTTAACTTTTACAGTAGTTGAAGTGGTCGCTGCCTCTGCGTCACCGCTTGATTGGTCACAACCAACATTGATGCTCGAAAATGCTGCAAGAGCAATAATAATGATGTATTTTGAAACTTGTTTGTTCATGTCTAATCTTCCGTACAATTCCTATCGATGGACTCAAAAAAATGGGGGATTCTGTATTGTAAACAAATACCGCTTAAGAGAAAGCGGTGATTATGGTACAACGTGTTTGTTGGCATATTATTGCCCGTACTGCAGTCATATCTACTACCTTAGACGGTTTATTCGCCCCTGAAACACTACTTGGAGTCCACAATGCCATTCTCGGACCTTCCCGAACATCTCTATATGCCTGCTCTCCGCCAATTTCAAGCATGGCCAATGCAAAAAGACGGAAAGCAACTTGTTGCATTACGAGAGCCCTTCATGCTGACAAAAGAGACACTTGTTATCCCAGCAGGCGTTTTTGCTGCTTTTCAATTTATAGATGGCGAGTCAACCGTTGAAGAAATAATAGAAAAAACAAAGGCCAATCCTGAGCATTTTATTGAACTAATCAACAAACTTGACGGTGTGGGATTACTCTGGGGACCAACATCAAAACGGCTTGAAGAAGAAGCAGTTGCAAAACTAAAAGATGAAGGAACATTTCCTATTCGATCCAGTGGCTCGCTTGGCGAAAACGCTGACGCATGCCAAAAGCAAATCGAAGCATGGTTTTCAGAAATTGAAGATCCAGAGTTTGAAAATCCTGTAAAGGCAGTCGTTGCACCACACTTAGATTATGCACGCGGCTGGCCAAATTACGCTTCAGCATATTACACTTGGTCAAAAACAGATAAACCAGATCGAGTTGTCATTCTTGGAACAAATCATTTTGGAAATGGTGACGGCGTTGTGCTTTCAACGATTGGTTTCACAACTCCTCTTGGTTTTTGCCCTGCAGATGAAAATGTAGTCGCCGCATTAACTGACAAGTTTGGCACATCTATTACTGCTGATTTTCTCGATCACGCTGCCGAACATTCCATTGAATTACATCTTCCATGGATTCAATATTGTTTTGGTGATGTCCCTGTTGTTGCAGCATTGATCCCAAACCCGTTAATCGAAATGATCGAAGATGATGGTGAACGAACGGGCACGGAAGAATTTGTTAATGAGTTAAAAACAATACTGCATGACCTTGGTGGTACTACGTTGTTTATCTCTTCTGCAGACTTAAGTCACGTTGGTCAACAATTCGGCGAACCGAGGCCAGTTGACGACCAACGAAAATTTGATGTCGAACGACATGACCGTGAGATGATGGCAAAGTTCATCGAGAATGATTCGAGCGAATTTATCGAAGCGATGAAATGGAACAATAATGCTACACAGTGGTGCAGTATTGGAAACATGGCTGCCATTTTACAATTGGTAGATCCTACTGAAATCGAGTTAATTGATTATCGCCAAGCATGTGACCAAAAAGGAATTGCACTTGTTTCTAGTTGTTCAATGGCGCTTCTTTAACCATTAAACTGCTATTTTCAAATCTTACGAGTTATTTGAGCCTTCGATGGAACCACGAGGATGGTACGTGCGAAGAAGTTAGTACATCATTACCCCCACATGGAACCCGTATGTTTTACAACAGCGGGTTTTTTTACAATTGGCTACTGAGTTACACATAAGCAGAAAACTCGCAACAATATATAAATGATTGCAGTCGTCCAACGCGTTCTCAACGCAAGCGTTACCGTAGAAGTACCTCCACATTGCGAAAGCATACAAGATGGTCTTTGCATTTTTCTTGGTATTGAAACAGGCGATGATTCTTCGCAAGCAAAATGGATGGCGAAGAAACTTTCCAATTTACGCCTTTTCAAAGATGAAAATGAAAAAATGAATTTATCGCTTCAAGATATTGGTGGCGAACTATTACTCATAAGTCAGTTCACGCTTGCTGGAGATTGTTCAAAAGGAAACCGACCAAGTTATATCAATGCAGCGCAACCTGAAATTGCAGAGCCACTTGTAGAATTAGTTCGAGATTTTCTACAGACAGAGCATAAAATCGCTGTAAAAACTGGTGTTTTCGGCGCAATGATGAAAATTGAACTTACAAATGATGGTCCAGTCACACTTATCGTGCAACGAGATTAAGATACGCTAAATGAATATTGAAACAGCAAAACTTCACCTCGAAACAAGCAAACTCATGGGAGTCAACTTTCTTCCTGTAGGAATTGAAGCAACGCCGACTGAAAACGACAGCGATTCAAACATCGATAAACAATCACTACTTGAACAACTGTGTGCAACCCACGATTCGTCTTGCCCACTCTGCGCTACACCAAACCACACTCAAGCAGTTTTTGGTTCGGGCAATCCAGATGCCTCGTTACTTTTCGTTGGTGACGCGCCTAGTGTTGAAGAAGTTCAACGAGGAATTCCGTTCGTTGGTGAAACTGGGGAAAAATTAGACCAGATTATTCTGGCAATTGGTTTTAACCGAGATGATGTTTACATTTCAAATGTCATAAAAAGTAGGCTCGAAGATGATCGAGCTCCGCTTCCCACTGAAGTTGAACAATGTGGTACTTTTCTGCAAAAACAGATCGAAATTATCGAGCCAACCGTCATCGTTACCCTTGGCTCAGTTGCCACAAAATACGTTTTAAACACAAATGATGACATTTCACGGCTCCGGGGGCAATGGGGAGAATTCCGAACTATTCCCGTTTTGCCAACCTTCCACCCTGCTTTTCTTCTGCGAAATTACACCAAAGAAAATCGCCAGCAAGTCTGGGATGACATGCAAAAAGTCATTTCTAAATTAAAGCAATAAATCGCCTCTTGCAACCCCTTATATTGCAGGTATTTGTAGCACAAGTGCATTTTTCGTAAAAAAATAAAGGGTTTTTCCTTGATTTTTTAAAAAAATCGGCAACAATACAACCGTAACAAGGCGGGACAGCGCTCAGGAAGCACTGTTTTCAATATCATTTTTTCCCTTCTCTCAGGACAAGGTTCTTAGGACAATAAAGTCAAATGCAACTCCCAGAAAAACTAGTAGATCAACCGACATATAGCATGGCTCTTTTTAGAGCTGCTATCCATCCTGAATTTTTCGAAATTGAGGACCGGGTCAGTGTTCAGCATAACGATTACGACTTTGAAGCATGGCTTCTAAAGGGTTCCCATGTGCTTCGTTTTGAATATGAAGGCACTTGTGTAACTGAAGTTATCGCAGCAAATATTGATGACCTGCCAGAACGAGGACATGTAACATCACTTGTTTGTGCAGGTGAACGTGATCATGAACAAGATTTTGGTGACAGAATTACACTTATCAATTCAATGCAAATTGAATTACTCCCTGAACATTTGTTCGGCGATAGTTATAACGAACTTACTGAATTCGCTAAAGAATCAAAAGCAAAATTCATCGAGTACACGAATGATGATGGTGTAAGAGGTGTAAGTATTATTGACGTGCAACGATTTAGTGAAGAATTGCATGTTCAGTCATATCACCTTTCGTCCAAACATGGCGTTGTGCTCCGCACACAATCCATCTTTGAAATCAAACCTGAACCAACCCAATAAGTAACTTAATCGTTTGGTTCTGGAACGTTTGTTCCTTGAATAATTCCGCGTGACCAAATAGTTCGCGTGTTTTGACCATCGCATGCTTTTCGCATGAGTAAGTAAAGCATCGCACTCGTGCTGAAGAAACCACTAAATACCCAGCCAATCATTAAGTCGCGGACAATTGTCTCCCACAACTGAACTAAAAAACCTGCGCCTGATTCATACCACGCAAGACCCATGATTGGGATTGAATTATTTTGGACTGCCCCAGCCCCACTCAAAGAATTATTTAACGTTCCTGCACCAACTAAATTCGCAGTAATATCCAAGGTTAAATGCGTAAGCAATCGAATAACTAGATAGCCAAGCACTAATGAAACTACAAGGACGATTAAATAGCCAAGGTAGCGGATCACATTCGAAAATAAATACGCAAAAGAGCGTTGGATTGATTCTTCACCACCGCACCCTTCTGTAACTACTGAGGGAATTAACATTGGGAAACATGCTGCATAAGCAACTGCAATTATTGCGACTAAAAAACCAAGTAACAAGGCAACGCCGTAAAGTAATCCACCGATAAAGTTCAACCATGGGATGCTGAGCAGAACCAAGCCCATCAAGAGTAAGAAAATGGTAATAGCCGCTACAAACATTACAGGAGCACAAACTGCTGTTAACAATTGCCTCCATCGAGATAATGCAAAATCAAGCGCTTCAGCCATACTCAAGCGCTCATTTCGTGAGTGCCAGCACACTTGCATTCGTGCAATTGCGCCTCCACCTATACACAGTACATATATCAACAAAAAACCATACAAACTTATGAACGAATGGTATCCACCCTTCCAAAGAAGTATTGGAAGTTCCCAAACAATTGCAACAACGCCCTGCCACATATTCACTGCGTCGGCACGAAGCCCTGCATCGACAATGGCATTCCAATTTGTTGCAACATACGTTGCTGATGCTTCAAACGGACCACGTACTCGAACAGATTCTAATTCTAGGTAAACGCGTTCAAATTCGATTCGCTCTTTTTCTATAACTCCACCTTCAAAAGTAAAATCTTTCCACGCCTCTAACAAATAAATTTGTGCGTCTTCTACCGACCAAGTGTCTGAACCCTCCGGGGCGACATGACCTAATGAAGTTGCGGCTTGTGCAATAGAAAAAGCCCTTGCTTGTTCAAGGTCTTCTTGAATAATTGAACCGTCTAATGTTGTGGCGTCCACATTTGAAACAGAATCCCAAATACTTCCTGCTGCTAATAAAACAAGAACCATACCGAACGCAACAAACAATCGTGCTGGATGCATCGAACTTGAAATTGCTCCGAAGATCCTTTGAAATTGAAATATGGTTCCAAATTCAACGCCATCAACAATTGTCTTCTGTTCCCTCATAGCGATATTCTAGCATTTGAAAACGCCATCTAAGCACATTTATCAAAACCTCTCAAGAATAAGAACTGACTGAAATGGAAGATAAATCTCTAAAAAGGTACTATTTGAGACATGAGGAGTCTTCTGGCAAGATAAACCGGGCATCTACGTTCTAAATAAACTAAATGCAACAGAGAGTCTTCAAAAATGACGATTAGATAGACAAGCAATGCTTAATTGCCTATATATTGAACAAACCAATGTTTCAGAAACTAACAACAATTTTACTACTAACAGCCATCGCGGTACAAGCCGTTTTTGGTGGGTTAAATGACAGCGTTGCAATCTGCCTTGGGGGCGGGCACGAACATGAAGCAACTGAAGTTGTTGAACATTGCGAACTTGAATGCAGCCACCAAAGCGAATGGCCTACGCCAATTGTTGAAGGTGAAGATGTAGGAGATTGCAGTTGTACAGATGTTGAGCTTTCGCTCATCACTCTGCTCACAAATCCAAAAGATAACGATGTTGTAGATCTTCTGGTATTTGCATTACTTCCAACAATTCCCTCACACCCTTTCTTGAATTTCGACGAAGCATCGTTGCATGCTTCTTTTGAATTTCCGCCAGTTAGGCAGGAACACTTACTAGTTCTGCGTTCAACTCGGCTTCAAGTTTAGATCCATATCTATTTTCTTTAGTTCACTCAATTACTACGAGTAATTGTTGTGATGTTTTGAATTTTGATATGGAGTACTAAACGTGAGTTACAAATTTTATGGAAGTATTAGCTTCCTCTACATTGCCTTCTTTATTGCTGGTTGCCAATCGTATGAACCTGCACCGCTTGACATCGGCTCCTATCGCAATGACTTAGAAAACAGGCTAATAAATATTGAACCAATAACAGAGTTTGCAAACCGAGTTGCCGCCTCTGATGGTGTGCCTGTGCAATTTGACATGCATGATGGCATTTCTCCCTCTGAGGGCGAGGTTATTGCATTATTTTATAACCCCGAATTGCGAATGGCTCGACTTGAAGCCAGCGTTGCACTTGCAAAATATGAAACCGCTGGACTCTGGCAAGATCCAGTGTTCGGTTTCGATGGTGCTGAAATTTCATCTCCTTCTGCACCGTTTGAATTTGGGTTTATGGCGAATGTTTCTATTCCAATCTCAGGAAGATTAAAAGTTGAAAAGAAACGAGCTGGGACTATTTACGAAGCGCAGTTGATGAAACTAATCAACGATGAATGGAATGTTCGCTCAGAACTTCGCCGTCGTTGGGTAAACTGGGCTACAGCAACTTTACAAGTGCAACTCTTCAATGAAGCAATCGATCAACTTGAACGCATCATTTTAATTGCAGATACTTTGGCCAAAGCTGGAGAAATCAACCGAGTTGAGTATCGACTGTTAACCGTAGAACTTGCAAGTTACAAAGTCAAAGCAACTGACGCAACTCTCCATTTGTTTGAAGAAGAACTAGTTCTTATTGGATTAATGGGATTACCACCAGTAAGTGGAGAATATTTAATTGCAGAATTTCCTGCAATACAAACAACGGTTACCGGAGATGAAACCGCACGCTTAATTGACGCCAATACAGAACTCGCAATCCTGTTTGCAAATTATCAAACTGCAGAGGAATCATTGCGACTTGAAATCAAAAAGCAATACCCAGATATTGAAATCGGATCAGGATATGGAAGTGAATTTAACGACCACCGCGTCTTATTTGGTCTTACTATTCCCCTCTCCATTTGGAATCGCAACCAAGCTGGAATTGCAAACGCAAAAACCCAACGAGAAGTTGCAAGGGCAGAAGTGGAAACTACCTTTGCTCGGTTATTCCGCGAACTTACGCTTGCAAATACATCGTTCCTCATCAAAAAAACACAACGTGCGTTTTATGCAAACGACATCGTGCCAATGCTCGAAGAACAAACGAAAGACATCGTGCAAATTGTTGAACTTGGCGAAGTTGACACTTTCATACTTTTAGAAACTGTAACTCGCCAGCATGATGCTAAAAATCGACTCTTACGATTGCAAGCAGATGAAATGATTGCTGCAATACGTGTTCATCAAATTTTAGGTCCTGAGTATCAACTTCACCCATCGCCGGTAAACAGAGAACTCACTACAGAAGACACACTTGGAGGTGTGCAATGAAATTACAATTAACCCTACTCTCAATATTCGCCCTGCAAGGGTGCATGGACAATGAATCTAAAACTCCAATAATTCAAAATGAACCTGAAATTGCAATTGCATCGAATCGTGTTGCAATTCCAGAAGCAGTTCGTGCGAATCTTGGAATTACTTTTGCAACGACAGAACGAAGAAAACTCCAAGACATACTGCGTGCACCTGGTAAATTTGAATATTTACCCTCTGCAAAAAGAGAATACAGAACAGCACTTTCTGGCAAAGTCGAACTCCACGTTGAACAGTTTGAAAAAGTTCTAGAAGGAACCCTTCTCTACACATTAGATTCATCCCAATGGCGTGAAATTCAACAAACAATCGCTGGTCATTTAGCAACAGTTCAAAAACTTGAAGCGAAAATGGAAATGTTTCACCCTCTCTTTCTTGCACATGAACAGCATGAATACAGCATCAAAGTAAATGTTGAAATGTGGGAAGAGCGAATTAAGAAACTTGAAGCAATTCAAAAGGCAGGTGGTGGAAGTTTGCGTGAATTCACCTCTGCGCGAGCAGCATTCGGTGCAGCACGCGCTGAACTTGCAGACTTGCGAGAAAAAGACGCTGAACTTGAAGCATCCTACGCTGAAACAGTTGCAGCATTACGCGCAGCAAAAGCAACCGTTGAATTTTCACTTGAATCCGCTTCTTCAATGTTAAATGTCCCGCTTCCTGCTAACTCACCAGAATGGTGGAAAGAGATTAAAAGAATTAACGTAACTGCAACACACTCTGGTGTTGTTGAAGCACTTGCCATTACAAACGGATCGTGGATAAATGAACAAGCAAATGTACTGACTGTTATCCAGCCTAATAAACTTCGTTTTCGCGCTTCCGGTTTACAAAGCGACCTTGGTGTACTTCGAGATGGTTTACAAGTTAACATTGTTCCACCTACGCCAACATCAGCAGGGAACGCTGTCAACTTACAAAACACTATGCATGGTCTGCTCCAGCTTGGTTTAACGGGCGATTCGAATGACAGAACTATTGATTTGTATGTCACGCCAGATTCACTTGCATCTTGGGCACGACCTGGCGTAACTGCACAACTTGAAATAATTACTGAATCAACAAGCACACCAGAACTTTCTATTCCACTTGCTGCAATTCAGCATGATGGGCTCACTCCTATTCTTTTTAGAAGAGCACCCGACAACCCAAATGAAGCCATTCGAATGGAAGCTGATCTTGGGTTAGATGATGGTCGCTGGGTTGCAATTCTCTCTGGCTTAGCCGATGGAGATGAAGTTGTGCTTGACGGTGGTTTTCAATTAATGCTAGCAACAAGTGGTTCCATCCAACAAGGTGGACACTTCCACTCCGATGGAACATTTCACGAAGGGGAACATTAAGCCATGTTAAAAGCATTAATCCGCTTTTCTCTTCATTACTCTTCGCTTGTCATTTTGATGTCGTTGTTGTTAACTGGGTACGCTGCATATCAAATTCCCCGAATGAGTATTGATGTCTTTCCTGAACTGAATGCACCGACTGTTGTCATCATGGCAGAAGCCGGCGGCCTTGCTGCAGATGAAGTTGAACAATATGTAACTTTTCCAATAGAGTCTGCAGTGAATGGTATGACAGGTGTTCGACGTGTTCGAAGTGCCAGCGCAATCGGTCTTTCTATTGTTTGGGTAGATTTAGATTGGGGAGCAGACCTTTACAACGCTCGGCAATTAGTTGCAGAGCGTCTATCTACCGTTCGCGAAAGTTTGCCGGCTGAAGTAGAGCCATTTATTACGCCTATCACTTCAATTGCAGGTGAAATCATGTTGGTTTCAATCTCCTCTCCCGATGGTGGTGCAACCCCGCTTGAACTTCGTTCGTATGCAGAATTTGATTTACGAAACAAAGTTTTATCTATACCTGGCGTTGCACAAGTTGTGGCAATTGGTGGAGAACTTCCTGAATACCAAGTCAATGTTGACCAAGAGCGATTGCGTATTTACGACTTAACCATCTCTGATATCGTAAAAGCAGCTGGCAATGCGCACTCCACAGCAAGCGCAGGCTATCTGCCAAACGTAGGTAGTTTTGAAATTCCAATTCGGCAACAAAGCCGAGTCACAAAACCAAGTGATATTGCAAATACCATTGTTTCTTTTCATGATGGAGTACCAGTTACTATTGGACAAGTTGCAAACGTAGTTCTCGGTCCAGCCCTAAAACGTGGCGAAGGATCCGACAACGGCTCTCCTGCAGTTGTTATTTCAATTCAAAAATCCCCTGGAACAAACACACTTGCATTAACCGAACAAATTGATATTTTGTTTGACCAAATTGAAAAATCACTACCGTCAGGGATGCATTTAAATCGAGAAGTTTTTAGGCAGTCCCATTTCATTAACCGCGCAGTAAGCAATGTTACGACAGTTCTTCTTGAAGCCGTTGTCATCGTTGCCATCATTCTGATGCTCTTTTTAATGAATGTTCGCACAACCATTATTACGCTTACCGCATTGCCAGTATCGCTTGCGATTGGACTGCTAATGATGAGTTGGTTTAATCTTGGTCTTAATGTAATGTCGCTTGGTGGTCTAACTGTCGCCATTGGTGTTCTTGTCGATGACGCAATTATTGACGTCGAAAATGTATTTAGACGACTCAAACAAAACCACAACTTGCCACTTGACCAACAAAAAGAATTTGTCGAAATAATTTTTGAGGCGAGTAATGAAATTAGGCCAGCGATGGTTTTTGCCACTGTCATTATTGTTTTAGTCTTTGTACCACTTCTCTTTTTGCAAGGCCTTGAAGGTAAATTTTTCCAACCACTAGCATTAACGTACATGATTTCAATTATTGCATCACTTTTTGTTGCACTAACACTCACTCCTGCACTGTGCAAAATCCTTCTCGGTAAGAAAATTGATAAAGAACATACCAAAGAGTCATGGCTTGTTGTTGTATTAAAACGTTATTACGACCGAGCTCTTGCGGGAGCACTTAAATTCCGAGGAATTGTTATTGCAAGTGCAACAACAGCAACTATTGCTGCTTTGTTGTTAGCGAGCACATTTGGTACGTCTTTTCTGCCCTCATTTAACGAAGGCACATTTACTGTTTTCTTATTCGCTCCTCCAGGAACTTCATTAGTCGAGAGCAACCGCTTGGCGACAAATGTAGAGACTCAACTTGGTGCAATTGAAGGAGTGCATTCTGTTTCTCGAAGAACAGGTCGAGCAGAACGAGACGAACACGCTGAGCCAGTAAGCAGTTCAGAAATTGAAGTCTCAATCGCAGAAGGTTTTAGCCAAAAAGAACTGCGAGTAAAAATTGACAAAGTTTTAGCCGCAATTCCTGGAATAACTACCATGGTTGGTCAACCAATCGAGCATCGTTTAAGCCATTTGCTTTCTGGAACGCCCGCTGCAATTGCAATTAGCGTGTACGGCGAGGATTTAAATAAATTACGAGCCGTCGCGAAGCAAATTGAAAAGGTGCTATCAACGGTGCAAGGCGCAAGAGACGTAAATGCAAATCGTGAAGTAATGATTACTTCATTACCAATTCAATATCGTCACGCTGAACTTGCATCTTTCGGGCTAACTCCTGCAGAAGCAGCAGAACAAGTTCGAGAAGCAATGTACGGAGAAGTTGTCGATACTGTTAATCAGGGCACTCGTCAATATAATTTAGTCGTACGTCTAGACCCGTCACAACGCGAAACTATCGAACAAGTTCGCGACCTTTTATTACGAGGCAGGAACGGTGCAACAATCAGACTTCGCGATGTCGCCGACATTGGACCTGAACGATCGAGCAATTTAATTACTCGAGAAAATGCCCAGCGTAAGGCCGTTGTCTCACTCAATGTTGCAGAGAACTCAAACCTTGGCGACCTCATAGCAGAAGTTAAACTATTAGTCGATCCAATTGTGCAACAAGCGGGATACACCGTGCATTACGGTGGACAATTTGAAGCACAACAATCCGCGACAAAAACAATTTACGCTTCTGGGTTTGCAATTGCAATTTTAATTCTCATGTTGTTGCAGATTTCCACTGGTTCAATGCGCGCTGCACTTCTTGTCATGGTTAACATGCCACTTGCACTTATCGGTGGTATTGCTGCAATTTACATAACTGAAGGCGGCGGCTTCGTTTCAAATACTATTGCCCTCTTTGGTTTTGGTGGAACATACATCGCGCCTGTCATTTCAATCGCAAGTATGGTTGGTTTTATCACCCTTTTTGGTATTTCGATTCGAAATGGTATTTTACTTGTCAATCACTACAACCATTTAATGCAAAACGAACATGTTCCCATTCGTAAAGCAATCATCCAAG
>DTSO01000019.1:0-15419 GCA_012965315.1 Phycisphaerales bacterium
TAAGTAAAGCTCGGGTGCAATCCGCAAAAACAATGGAATTCCTAACGCGTTGTGGTATGTCTCGAATGGTTTTGCAATTGATTATGAAAAACCATTTGACAGAATTGCCTATGGGACACTGTTCGAGAAGGCACTTGGTTGTTCAATGTTTGATGAAAAAGCAATTCGAGCAAAAGCTAGCGAACTTGGCTTTGGAGATGCTGAAACAAAAAACCACTGGTTACTAGTGAGCGATTTATTTGACGCGAATGCTGAGCCGAAAATTGAGCAGAGCCGCCCAACGTTCGTTACAGATTTCCCGAGTGCAATTTCTCCATTGACTCGTCCGCACGAAAATGAACCAGCTCTTTCCTATCGTTGGGAATTATTTGTTGCGGATATGGAAATAGCAAATGCTTACACAGAACTTAATGACCCAGATTTACAATTACAACGATTTACCGAGCAGATGGATGGCGCAGATGATGAAGTAAACGCGTTTAGATCACTCGATGAAGATTTTATCCACGCACTTCGCGTTGGAATGCCACCTGCGGGTGGCCTTGGTCTTGGTATTGACCGTTTAGTTATGTTACTTACTGGAATGGAATCAATTCGCGATGTAATTCTTTTCCCCCTTATGCGACCGCAGGAGCAATCAGATGAAATTGGTTCATAAATTTACAGCACTTCTTATTTTAGTAATTTCTTCCGTCGCATTTGCGGATTGGACTACAACAGAAGACAATTGGTATAGCGTTACGATTGATGGCATGAAATCGGGTTGGGCACATGAAATTGTTGAAGTAGAGTCTGATACAAAAAACATTAAATCAACCAAAGTGCAAAATATGACTCTCTCTCGAGGCGGGATGGAAATTACGATTGTTGTTTCGTCTTCCTTTCTTGAAACTGCAGAAGGAAAACCGATTTCGGTTGATTCTTCTCAAGAAGCAATGGGGATGGTGCAAGAAACGAAGTGGATATTTATTGGCGATTCAATCGAAATGACAACAGTCGCAGGTGGAGCCCCAGTTGTTAAAACTGTTGCGAATCCTAAAGCACCTTGGCTAACACCGCAGGCAGTAAAGCGTATGTTCACGAAGAAGATGAACGAGAACTTACATGACATTACTTACCAGACGATGACACCTGAACTTGGTCCGGGAGTTATCACTGTGGTAATGACTAAAAAGGGTGAGTCAAAACAAGACGTACTTGGCGAAGAAAAAGTAGTCATTTCGTGGGAAACAGTCAATGACAAACTGCCAGTTGTAGGGACAGAATTTTATACCACTGAAGGGCAGAGCATTGGTTCTAAAATGAATGCTGGCTTCGGTGCAATTGAAAACAAAATTATGACAAAACACGAAGCGTTGTCGCCCGTGAATGAAGTCCCTGAATTGATGGTAAGTTTATTTGTAGAACCCAATAAAATTATTTCGGAAGACCTTTCAAAAATAACGATGCGTATTAATACGAAGGACGGAACAAAAGTAGATTTGCCATCTGTTGGAATGCAAACTGCGACAAGTAACGATGATGGCACGGCAACGTTGGTAATTGATTTAAATGCGCCTCTTGAAGCAACTGTGTTTGAACTTGCAAATGAAAAATATCTAGCAGCATCAGCGATTTGCGATGGTACTGATGAGGCAGTCATTGCAATTTCAAAAAATGCACTTTCATCATTACCAGAGGATGCTTCGGTTTCAGATAAAGCACACGCTTTGCGTTCCGCAGTAAATGCTTTTATTGTCGAAAAAAATATGTCAACTGCGTTTGGTTCTGCATCACAAACTGCAAGATCAAAAGAGGGCGATTGCAGTGAACACGCGGTATTACTTTGTGGTGTATTGCGCGCAGCATTGATTCCATCGCGCGGTGTAATGGGCATGGTCTATATCCAGAATTATGGAGGACCAAATGGCGTGTTTGGTTGGCACATGTGGTCGCAGGCGTTAATTGATAACAAGTGGGTTGATCTTGATGCAACATTACATACTCCATTTAGTGTTGGGCACATTGCGACCCTTACCTCGTCATTGTCCGATGAAGATTTTGGTGCTGAGATGGGTGGCATTATTGCCACGATTGGCAACCTTGAAGTTGAGATAGTTGACGACGAAAAGGAATGACCTCATTTTCATTTCCAACTCGAGATGAGAACGGGCATAAAGGCACATTCGGAAGTGTATGTGTCATCGGAGGGCAACGAAGCGAAGACGGAGCAGTCATGCTTGGCGCTCCAGCGCTTGCAGCAAACGCTGCAATGCGAAGTGGATGCGGAAAGGTAATGCTTGCGATGCCACAGCCATTGTTGCAATCCGGTCTTTCGATGGCTCCAGTTGCAACTGGTATCGAATTGCCAGTAGACGAAGTCGGTCGTCTGATTCCAAGCGCAGCAATAGAAGCGATTGATACACACGCAGCAGGTTGCAGATGCCTTGTCATCGGCCCAGGCTTTGGTTGCGATTGGTCGCAACAACAAATTCTGGCTACGTTGCTTTCACGTGAAGACCGTCCAATCATTCTTGATGCTGATGGTATAAACGCATTCGCTCAACTTGAATCAGGTCAACTAGAATTAAAAGCACCAACCATCATGACGCCGCATGTCGGCGAGTTCACACGATTGGCAAATGCAAATGGCGTTAGTGGTCAATCAGTAGAAGCATTAGCACAAGCGCTTGGATGTGTAGTTGTTTTGAAGAGCAGCACTACTCACATTTCAAATGGCGTGGAAACAATACAAGACGATAGCGGAAGCGTTGTACTTGCTACAGGGGGAAGCGGGGATGTTCTATCTGGAATTATTGCTGGCTTGCTATCTCAGTTTGGCGTGCATTGTGTTGAACATCTTCTCCAAGCCGCTGTGCTTGGTGTTCGAGTTCACGCGCTGTCTGGCGAATTGTTTGCAAGTGAGTTTGGCAACTCTGGAATGCTCGCAACCGATTTACTGGACCGTATTCCGAAAGCGATTGCAACACTAAAAAAAGGTGTCTGACACCCAGCGACACCCAACTAGACCCTCGCGGTACACTACGCGCATGAGTTCAACAAAAGTATCGGAGATGACAGGGCAGGGGTTCGTGCACGGTGTGTACTCCCTTGTTAATCCACAAATTGGCACAACGAGAAACGGAGAGCCATTTCTGAAATGTTTGTTGCGTGATGCAACTGGGGAAGCAATCGGACGGCTCTGGCGTTTTGATCCAGCGACCATGCCCGACATTACCGCAACGGGTTTTGTTCGCATCGAGGGGTCGCAAGAAATGTATCAGGAAAAACTCCAGATAAAAATTGGAGAAATATGGTCACACGAACCAAGTTCAGATGAGTTAACAGATTTGTTGCCAAGCACTCGAAAAAACATAGATGAAATGTTTAGTGAAGTTACTAATCTGCTTACAACACTTGAACACCCCGCCGCAAAAGCTCTTGGCGCAGCGTATCTTGATGATGCCGACATGATGCGGGACTTTCGCGTTGCTCCAGCTGCGATGCAAATTCATCACGCTTGGATTGGTGGATTACTTGAACATACACTGCAATTGATGAAACTTGCCGATGCAATGCTTCCAAATTATCCGCGATTGAACCGCGACATTATTTTGATTTCACTCTTTATACATGACATGGGAAAAATAGAAGAACTTCGTTGGGATAGAGGATTTGAATACACCAGAGAAGGAAATCTAATTGGTCATATTGCTCGCGGTGCCATGTGGCTTGAGAGCAAAGCGAAAATTGCAGAAGATAATTTAGGCGAACCGCTACCCGATGGTTTCTTGACGGTTATGCAACACATAGTGTTAAGCCATCATGGATTGCTTGAACACGGTGCTGCAAAATTACCTTCAACACCAGAAGCGATTTTTGTTTCCCAACTTGATAATCTAGATGCCCACACCCAAACGGCACTTGATTGTGCAAGGCCATGGGTTCAAACTGCGGTTGGCGATGAAGCATTTACGGAACGACTGTGGTCCTTAAATACAAAGTTGTTCCGTAGAGACCCGCTAAATACCTCTTAATAGACAAGACTCGTTTTTTTTCTTGGTTTTTGGAACATTTTCCTTTGTGTTGCGGATGTTTTTCCATATCCTTGAACTATCAATGAGGTATTGGTTTTAGCCAATTGAGTTTTTTTACTATTAGGAGATTATTATGTTTAGCACTTTATTGCTTGCTTCCATTTGCGCGGTATCACCGTTTGCAAATCAAGATAGACTTCCTCTGGAATTAGTTCCAGTTCGAGTTGTTGATTCTATTGATTACGCCAAAATGTTTGAGGGCGATATTGATCGCGAAAAAAATGGCATGCCACTTCGGTTTGCGTTGCCAACCACAGTTTCCATCACTCCTGCTACGCACGGTATATGGGAACGACTTCAAGATACTAAAATGCGTTGGACGTTTAGAGTAATTTGTGACAATGCACTTTCGATGAACTTAGGCTTTGGCAATTACAACATGCCTCAAAGTGGCTCAATGCGAATTATGGATGAAACATCTACTATTCAAATTCGTCCATTTACTTCAGATGACAATAAAGACCACGGTGAATTGTGGACACCAATTATTCCTTCAAACCAAGCTGTGATTGAAATAATTGTCGACAAAGCAGACAAGCGATTTGTTTCAAAATCGATTGAGCTTACATCTATTAATGCAGGATACCGTGGATTCCGCAATAACGAAGGTCGGGGTTCTTCAGAATCTTGCAATGTCGATGTTGTATGTCCACAAGGCGATGCTTGGTGGGATGAAATTCCATCAGTTGGTGTTTATACACTCAATGGTTTTGCCACTTGCTCAGGTGCGATGATAAACAACACTGCTCAAGATCAAACCCCGTATTTTTTGACAGCAAATCACTGTGGAGTAACAAGTAATTCAGATTCTTCGATAGTTGTTTACTGGAATCATCAAAATAGTTACTGCCGTGTTCCTGGCAGTGGCGATAGTGGTGGAAATGGGAATGGTAGTTACAGTCAATTTACTTCTGGTTCAACGATGCGGGCAACTAGATCATACACAGACTTTACACTGACCGAGCTTTCTTCATCACCGAATGCATCTTGGGGAATTACATATTCAGGTTGGACACGTTCTTCAAGTACAAGCGGTGTTGGTGCTGGTATTCATCATCCTGAAACTGCAGAAAAAAGAATCTCAATTCCAGATTATTCATCAGCAAGTGGTGAATATTGGAATGTTAACTGGGGTGATGGTCGGACTGCTCCGGGTTCATCCGGTTCACCGTTGTATGACTCTTACCACAGAATTGTTGGACAACTCTGTTGTGGTTCATCGTACTGCCCTAATGATTTAAATGATTATTATGGTCGCTCAATTAGCCTATCGTGGTCAGGTTCAGCCTCAAGTAGTTTAAATTCATGGTTAGATCCTACAGGTTCAAACGTTGCATACCTTGACACATATAACCCAGCTTCCGCACCAGTTGGCGCATGCTGTATTCCTGCAGCAGGAGTATGTCTTGATTTCCGTGAAGCAGTTTGTATTTCAGGTGGAGGAATTTACCAAGGCGATAATACTGAATGTGCAACTACCGATTGCCAACTCTATGTCGGTGCATGCTGTATTGAAGCAACACAGGCGTGCGTCGTAGTTTCAGAGACAAATTGCACCGCAGGTGGTGGTATTTACCAAGGCAACGACACATCATGTGTAGACATTGATTGTTTCGCGCCCTCTTGCCCATCAGATATTAATGGCGACAACACTACAGATGTAAGTGATATTCTTGCGTTGGTTGGTGCTTGGGGTAGTAATGATGTCAATGCAGATGTCAATGGAGATGGCGTTGTTAATGTTGCGGACTTGTTAATCCTGATAGACGCATGGGGTCCATGCTGATTCAATTAAACTTCCTTCTCTGTCAAAGTTGCTAGGTGCAAGCACCAGAAGCGAATCTTCAGGAAGTGCGGTTATCAAACCAGCAACTGAACCAATTTGAGTTTGTTGGAATGTCGCATCGCTTTTAGTTGCCTATATTTGCTTATTTGGATCCGTTCGGGTTGAATGGTATAACGCAGCGTTTTTTGGCAGTTTTTAGATGATTCAGACAAAATTGGGCAAAAAAGACATCAATTATCTAAATAGTCTCTTTTTTCTGTATTTTTATTGCAACCCACTTAAGTCAGTCCTACGAATAGCGTATTAGAGATATAGGCGAAGTCCATTATTGCGTGCGTTCGTAGTGATTGGTTCGTTTTCAAACATCACAGGAGACTAGGAGTCATGTTAATAACCCCAATTTTACTCGCTGCAATATGTACGGCGGGACCAGCTCTGTCGCCAACTGCTAATACCAGTTTGCCACTTGAAATGGTTCCTCTTGTAACAGTTCAAAATTTGCATTATTCAACTCTGTTTGCACAAGATGAGCAAAGAGAAATTACAGGTCAAGCGCCTGCTTTTGCAGTTCCAACAACAACCTCAATCACACCAGCAACAAATGGTATTTGGGAAAGTTTAGGCAACGACAAACTACGTTGGACTTTGAGAGTCTCTTGTAAAAATGCAGTTTCAATGAACCTTGGCTTTGGCAGATACAACATGCCTTCGAGCGGTTCTTTGACAATGTACGATGCGTCGGGCGATTTCCGCGTTCGATCATTTACAGCAGATGACAATAAAGCACATGGCCAACTTTGGACACCTGTTATTCCAGGCAACGAAGCAGTGATTGAAATTATTGTAGACAACGATCAAAAAGCACTCGTCGTAAAAGGTATTGAATTAACTTCAATAAACTCAGGCTACCGATGGGTCCGCGATGCATCAAGTCGTGGTTCATCTGAAGCATGTAACGTTGATGTTGCTTGTCCTGAAGGTAACGCATGGCAAAATGAAATTCCATCCGTTGCTGTGTATACATTGAACGGGTATCTAACTTGTTCTGGTGTAATGATGAACAACACTGCCCAAAACCAAACACCATTTTTCCTTACTGCAAATCACTGTGGAGTTACAAGTAGTTCAGATTCTTCGATAGTTGTTTACTGGAATCATGAGAACAGTTATTGTCGTGTTCCTGGCAGTGCTGATAGTGGTGGTAATGGTAACGGTAACTTTAATCAATTTACTTCTGGCTCAACAATGCGAGCAACAAGAGCTTACAGTGACTTTACTCTGACTGAACTATCAAGTGCACCGAATGCTGCATGGGGTATTACATTCTCAGGTTGGTCACGATCTAGTTCAACAACTATTGGCTCTGGTATTCACCATCCAGAAGCAGCTGAAAAACGAATTTCATTCCCAGACACGGTACAACCAGCGGGTGAATATTGGGATGTTAACTGGGGTCTTGGTCGAACAGCTCCTGGTTCATCAGGTTCACCACTTTACGATAGTAATCACCGAGTTATTGGACAACTCTGCTGTGGTTCATCGTATTGTCCAAACGACTTAAACGACTACTACGGTCGTTCATTAAATCTTTCATGGTCTGGCTCAGCTGGTAGCAGCCTGGGTTCATGGCTTGACCCTGCTGGTTCAAATTCACAGACACTTGATACGTTAGTTCCTGGCGGCGGTGGTGATCCATCCGGCGCTTGCTGTGTTGGTACAAGTTGTACCTATGGTACTGCTGCTGCATGCTCAGCGATTGGTGGAACATACCAAGGCGATTTTGTTTCATGTACTTCCTACCCTTGCGGTGGAGCGCCAACGGGTGCTTGCTGTGTTGCTGGGAATTGCTCAATTGAAACTCAAGCGGCTTGCGGAACAGCAGGCGGTTCTTATCTAGGCGATGGTTCTGCATGTAGTGCAGGTGCTTGTGACAACGGTGGATGCCAAGTTGGCTACTCACCCGACTGCGCTGGTACATGTTTCGAAGATGCAGTCTACACAGACTGGGTTGGCGACGGTTATTGCGACGACGGATCATATATTCCTTCAGATTACGGCTATGGCGGTCCTGCAGGCGTTGCGATTTTCTTAAATTGCACACAATTTAATTGTGACAACGGTGACTGTACTGGCTGTGGTGGTGGCGATCCAACAGGTACCTGTTGTGTTGGTTCTTCCTGTACTGAAGTAACTCTAGTTGCATGTACTGCAGCTGGTGGCGAATGGGGCGGTGCTAATACACTATGTGCCGTTGATACTTGTGGAACAACTACAAGTTGCCCAGCAGACTTAAACGGCGATGGTTCTGTAAACGTTAGCGATGTGCTTGCGATGGTTGGTGTTTGGGGCACGAACGATCCTGCAGCAGATGTTGATGGTGACGGCACTGTTGGTGTATCTGACTTGTTGATGATTATTGAAGCTTGGGGCCCATGTCCAGCTGGCGATCCAACAGGCGCATGTTGTGTTGGTACGAATTGCTTCATTGAAACACAAGCAAACTGTACGGCACTTGGCGGCACCTATAACGGTAATGGTAGTGCATGTTCTGCAAACTCATGTGCGCCAACTGCAACTGGTGCTTGCTGTGTTGGAACAACTTGTTCAATAGTGACGCAAATGAGTTGCATGGCTTCAGGTGGCACCTACAACGGTGACAACTCAAGTTGTGCGAATAACCCATGCGGTGGCGGCGGTGGTTGCCCAGCAGGTGAAATTGAAGATTGCAATGGCAACTGTTGCCCAGAGACTTGGGTTGCGGATGGATATTGTGATGATGGCACCTACTTGTGAACAATTCGCTTGCGACGGTGGCGACTGTACAGGTTGCGGTGGCGCAGCTACAGGTGCTTGCTGTGTAGGAACTGCTTGCTCGACAGCAACACAAGTTGATTGTCTAGCATTGGGCGGTACATACATCGGCGACGGTTCTTCCTGCGCAAGTAACCCTTGTGGTGGTGGCGGAGGTTGCCCAGCAGGTTGGACAGCTGACTGCGTTGGCACTTGCTTCCCAGATTATGTTTACACAAGTTGGGTTGGCGATGGTTACTGCGACGATGGTGCATACATCCCAGCAGATTATGGTTGCACAGAATGCCCAGCAGGAGTACCAATTTGGCTCAACTGTGCAGATTTTAACTGCGACGGTGGCGACTGTACTTGCCCGTAATCGACTTTAAATAGTTTGAATAGAAGGACCCCGCTCATGCGGGGTCCTTTTTCATTTAAACGAATGTTTTGGTATAAATTTGATTGTGCACTACAATAGGGGAATGCGAATATTAATAGGAATTCCGGTATATAACGAAGCGAAGTACATTAACTCAGTTCTAAGTGAAGTTTGCAAATATGCAAGCGACATCTTGATCGTAGACGATGGCTCAAATGATTTAACTCCCGCTCTTTTGGCTGGCCACAAGGTCGAGGTAATACGCCACTCTGAAAATCGTGGCTATGGCAGATCGCTTCAGGATATGTTTCGATGGGCAGCTGTTGACAATTTTGATTGGCTCATCACAATGGATTGCGACGAACAGCATGAGCCCGCGTCCATTCCGGAGTTTATCAATCGAATCTCTTGCGATGATTCAGACATCATCTCGGGTAGTAGATATTTGGAATTGCATCCAGAAAATGACATGCCTCCAAAAGAACGCCAAGCGATTAATAGGCAAGTTACGGATGAATTGAAAGATGCTTTGGGCATTTCTCTCACTGATGCGTTTTGTGGCTTTAAAGCATACCGAGTGTCAACGCTAGGCGCATTTAACTTCGATGTAAATGGCTATGCATTTCCAATTCAATTTTGGGTGCAAGCAGCAGCTCGCCGATTAAGAATTTGCGAAATTCCTGTACGAATGATTTACAACGATCCAAACCGCACTTTCGGCGGTCAACTTGATGACCCAGTAAAACGATTGGATCATTACCGCGCAGTGCTCTGTAACGAAATAAGAAAAAATGAAGTTGCATTACCAAATGCAAGAGAACAGGTGCCTTGCTAGCAAACCCAGTCATCTCTGATTGGACTTCATTAGTCGCTTCGCCAAGCGGTGTTTTGTTTGGAAAACCATTAACTGCCTGGAGAGAGTCTGCAAGAAAGCAATTGGGGCTATCCGAAAAACCGCATATTGTTGTTGGGCATCAACCTGAATTTTTTCACCCAGGAATTCTCGCAAAATTCATTGCAGGCAGCCATATTGCAAAGGAAGTGAACGGTACGCTTGTCCATCTTGTCGTTGACCACCATTTCGGCGTAAGCGGAAAAATTGAAATACCAAACCAAGAGGGGCGGTATGTAACTTCGAGCACTGTAGAAATTGCGCCGCTTATTACTGGTGTTGCGATGAAAGACCAGCCACGCGTTTTTGCGGGCAGGAACGATGCATTTTCAACTGCATTGAATCAAGCTGCGGGCAGCAATGCCGCAATGCAATTTGCAAACGCAACAAACAGCATGATGTCTCAATGGGCGAAGGTTGGCGCAACAATTTCGGGAACATCTTTGTTAGAAAGCGACCTTGGCAAGGCAATAGTTGAAGAAATGCAAAGCAATCCTCCTGCATGTATAGATGCATATAACAATGCTATTGATTTGCATCCTTCATCCACAGTTGCAAAATTGGATACAAATGAACTCCCGCTCTGGCAAGGAAAAACGAACGCAGTTTGCTCTGGCATTTATACAGACTTGCGGCCTCGTGCTTTGTTGCTGACCTTGTTAACTCGGCTTCTTGTTGGCGATTTATTTGTACATGGAACTGGCGGAGCGTCGTATGACGTTGTTATGGAACAGTGGGCAAGCGACTGGCTTTCGATTGTTCCGTGCGCAATGACTACTGTTACAGCAACTGTCCGTTTGCCTTTGCATGCTCAATCAATAGAGGATGCTCGCCGTATGTTTTTTTCGCCACCTAAATCTTTAGTCGAGGCAATTGAAAACGCGCCGTATGGTTCTGCCGAAAAGAAATTGCAATTTCTCGTTCTACAAAAGTGGCTCGCGAAAAATAGTCAGAAACCAGACATTGCATCGTTGAAAAAAGCACACCAAATCGCTCGCAAACGAGATTGGGCTTTTCCATTGTATTCTGATGAGCAATTAACGCAGCTCAAACATGAACTTATAAATTAAGCGGCGCCCAGATTTTACTTAACCGCTCTTTTGTTGAACCAGTAATAACTGCGTTGTTCTGTATTGTTTGCTGAATCAAGTGCCCGCTGTTGTCAAAAGTAGAGTTGGTACTTTTCGTACCTTCACCAAATTGTGTTGCGAGGGTTTTAGTTTCATTGAAATGCACAACAACAGAATCAATGCGAGTTAAAATGTTTTGTTTTTCGATGTTGTCATAGCACCACCATCTATAGGTAGTGTCCGACGTGACATTTGAAATGAGAAGCCCAGAAATCCAAGTGAGTGCACGTGGAAGCCATGGATTTGTAATCTCAGATTCAAAGGGTGATTCGATTAGGTTCGTTGTTAAATCTTGAGTTACAACGAGTAACTTTGATTTAGGCGCACCAAGTTGCGGTCGGTTCCGCAAGCCAGTTTCGCTAATGGTTGCATTGATTTTATCCACCCACCTTGTTGTTTTGCTTGACCAGCGTTCGTCTTGCCCATCCCAACTCATCCAGTACTTCGCATCCGTGTCGCTGACGACTCCAGTTTCTAAGTTTGGAACTAGTCTGGATTGGAAGGTCACGATGATTCCAGTTGGCGGTTCATTCTTCGTGCTATTTGTGCTCTCAATCTCTTGCATTGAACCAAGCCCGACCGCAACGTATGCGTATCCAATATCTCGTAATGAGCCATCTAGCTCAATTGCTTGGATTCGTCTCCATTCTTCAAAACCATCAAAAGGTCGTAAAGATTCCTCATTTAATGTGCTCAAGAGTGCGGAAGCAGCATCGAGACTCTGCATCTTTTTGGTCAGTAATGCCACTGGATCGAGCGGAATAATGGATTGCAAGATGCGGATGATTTGTTCTTGGCCGTATTTCCAGCCCTCAAGATTTGTAACTACTGTAGCCATAATCATTTGCTGACCTGGCGCAAGTATAGCGAGGCGGCCAATAATGGACTGTTCAACCTGTTTGCTGTGGTGTAAGACATGCCACCAACCCTTTTGAGCTCCAATAGTCATTTCCATCTGGGCGAGGGTCACGGTGCCCTCTGGGGATTCAACGCTCTTCACAGCGTCAAGAATGAACTGTTTAGGAGTAAGCCCTTCTTTTGTAGGTTGTTTTTCGATGCGTAAGTTCCAGTTAATACTAGAGTTACCGCTAGAAATGATGCAAAATGGAGGGTGGGTACTAGTTCCGACTACTTCTGTTTGGGCTGGTAGGTCCATTTGGATTCCAACAACCCCATTTTGGTAAGGCGCGCTTATAAGGAAGCCAGCGAGAGAGAAGAATATGGTGTTCAACATGCGGGCACTGTAGCAGAGGTAGGCAAAATGAAAAAGTGATTACTTGGAGGGTTAGACATTGACAAGGCACCCCTTAAGAGGATAGAATCCTCGATTCACCCTCTTGCGGAGCAAGTTTGGGTGTGGAAGATTTGGCTCGCACGTCGTAAGTCAACAGAGAAATTAGTTTGAGGAACACACCTGCAATGCAGATTATTCGAATCAGAATGGAAGCGTACGACCACCAAGCACTGGATGCTTCGGCGAAGGAAATTGTCGATCATGCAAAGCGCACAGGTGCTCGAGTTGCAGGACCCGTTCCACTACCAACACGGCGTGAAATTTACACCGTTAACCGTTCAACTTTCGTGAATAAAAAATCACGTGAACAATTTGAAATTAGAACACACAAAAGAATCATTGACATTTCAGAACCAAACCCACAAACAATTGAAGCGTTGAATCGCCTCGTTGTTCCTGCAGGTGTCTTTGTAAAAATTAAAGCGTAACCACAGAAGTACATTCTGTTTTAGTAAACACTCCGGTCAAGTCAATAACCAAAAGACCCCTGACTAAAACCCTTAAGTCTTAGGACAACAACGATGTCAAAAACATTAATTGGAAGAAAAGTAGGAATGTCAAGGTATTTCCTTGAAGATGGCACAAACATACCTGTCACAATCGTTGAGGTTGGACCTTGTGTTGTCACGCAAATTAAGACTGAAGAGGTTGAGGGTTACAACGCAATCCAAATTGGTTTTGAAGATGTTCGACCAGGTCGTTCAACTATGCCAATCATTGGCCATGACGCAAAAGCTGGTACAGCTCCAAAACGATTTCACCGCGAAGTACGCGTTGAAGAACCTTGTGATCTTGAACCAGGACAATCAATTGACGTTTCAATTTTTGAAGACGTCATGTTTGTTGATGTTGTTGCAACGAGTAAAGGTAAGGGCTTTGCAGGTGGTATGAAACGACACCACTTCAAAGGCCTAGAAGCATCGCACGGTGTTAAGCGTGCTCACCGTCGTCCGGGTTCAATTAACGGACACGCAACAAACCTAGGTACTGGTCCAAAACCTAAAAAAGGTAAACGGATGCCAGGACACATGGGTGACAAGCAAATTACATGTCGTAGTTTGCCAGTAATTAGTATTGATAATGAAAGAAACTTGTTGATGTTGAAGGGCACAGTGCCTGGACCAAACACCGGCATGATTCTTGTTCGAGAAGCGAAACGATTAAATAGGAAAAAAACTACAGCAGCCAGTAAATAAATTATTGGTAGATTTTCAAGGCTCAATTTGAGAACCAGTTAATCGCGACAAACCGTAACAGTACGCCGAGTCAAGCTCTACCGAGTGACCACCGGATTCTAACTCAGACCAAAAAAAGAATCCCGACCACATCGGAGCGCAAGGCAAACAAAGACGAAAACGTCACAGGTGAAATAAATATGATTGAACTTCCAATATATGACAAAAAAGGCAAGCAAGTCGATACCTTAAAAATCGATGAAGCGATGCTCGGAACCGAGGTCCGTCCTACTCTGCTTAAGCAGGCGTACGTGATGTTCCACTCCAACCGCCGCCAAGGTTCAGCTCGAACCAAGAGCCGTGGCATGGTCGAAGGATCAACTCGAAAAATTTACAAACAAAAAGGTACAGGCAACGCTCGAATGGGCCAAGTCCGCTCCAACATCCGTAAGGGTGGTGGTGTTACTTTTGCGAAAACTCGTACACACGAGCATTTCCGTAAAGACATGCCTAAAAAGATGCGTCAGCTCGCAAACCGTAACGCGCTCTTAGCGAAACTGGTTGACGGCGAAGTGAAGTGCATCGTAGATCTTGATTTTGCAAAACCAAAGACTAGTGACTTCAAAGCAATTCTAGATGCTGTTGGCATCGACAGAAGTTGCCTTGTTGCAGTTGACAGTGAAAATCGAAACGCAGCTGTTTCTGCTCGTAACATCGAGCACGTTGACACAATCCGAGTGGATCAACTCAATGTGTTTGAATTACTTAATCACAGATACCTAGTTGTTGATAAAGCATCGATGGAAGCATTTCTAGATGGTTCTGCTTGGAAGAAAGAAGAGGAGGCAGCCTGATGGAAGTCACAACAATAATTAGAAAACCTCTTGTAACCGAAAAATCAACATTTGGCGCTGGCGCAAATAACCGCTACGTATTTGAAGTTGATAAACGTGCTGACAAAGGTCAAATTAAACGCGCCGTTGAAGAACTCTACGGTGTTCGCGTTCTGTCCGTAGCTACTCAAGTTCGTAAGGGCCGAATGAAACGCAACCGAATGGGTTGGTTCAGGGTTGGTAATCAAAAACGCGCTGTCGTGAAACTTCATATGGAGGATCGCATCGAACTCTTTTAAGAGTTAGCGAAAGAAACCTATGGCTATTAGAGTTTATAAACCAACTACACCAGGTCGTCGAAATGCTTCCGTGAACCTTCACGTCGAAGTAACAAAGAAAACACCTGAAAAGTCATTACTTGCACCAATCAAAAAGAATGGTGGTCGTAATAACCAAGGCAAGATTACTGTCCAAGGTCGCGGTGGTGGTCACAAACGTCGTTACAGAAAAATTGACTTCCGCCGTCTGAAAGACGATATGGTCGCAACTGTAATCGGCATCGAATACGATCCAAACCGAAGTTGCCATATTGCTTTAGTGCAGTATGAAGACGGAACAAAACGATATGTTTTGGCTCCCCGCAACCTCACTGATGGCGACACTATTAAAAGTTCAAACAGTTTTATTGAACCAAAGGCTGGTAACTGCATGCCTTTGAAGTTTATCCCAACTGGTTTGACTGTACATAATATTGAGTTTGAACCAGGCAAAGGCGGCGCTCTATGTCGTTCTGCTGGTGCGGCTGCAAGGTTGAGTAACCGCGAAGGTCGTTGGGCAACAATTGTGTTGCCTTCAGGTGAAATCAGGCAAGTTTCCGTTGAGTGCCGTGCAACAATCGGTCAACTCGGAAACACAGATCACCAAAATGTCAAACTCGGTAAAGCTGGGCGAAATCGATGGCTCGGTCGTCGGCCTAAAGTTCGCGGTATGGCAATGAGTCACCACGATCACCCGCTTGGTGGTGGTGAAGGTCGTTCCAAAGGTGGACGTACCCCTGCTAGTGC
>DTSO01000019.1:15429-17047 GCA_012965315.1 Phycisphaerales bacterium
ACGAAGTCTAAGGGTGGTCGCACAAGGCCTCGCGGTAAATGGACGGATGCTCGTATCCTCCGTCGTCGTAAAAGTAAACGTTACGGGCAACTTAAGCTCTGATTTAGGAAGAAGATATGTCAAGATCACTAAAAAAAGGTCCATTTGTCAACGAAAAACTTTACCGCAAGGTAGAAGCGATGACATCTTCATCGAAAAAGGAACCAATCAAAACATGGTCGCGTGCTTGCACAATCGTTCCAGAGTTTGTCGGTTTCACTTTCGCTGTTCACAACGGACGCCAGTTCATGGATGTGCTCGTTACAGAAGATATGGTTGGCCACAAACTTGGCGAGTTTTCACACACTCGATTGTTCCGAGGTCATACCAACAAGAAGGAAGGCATCCGAGCGTAACGCTTGAAGGTTTTTACTTATGACATACAAAGCAACACATAAATATGCTCGAATTTCGCCTCGAAAGGCGCGGCTAGTTGCCGATTTGATTCGTGGCAAAAGAATTGACGATGCTCTTGCGCAATTAGAATTCTCTAAGAAGCGTGGTGCGTGGTATTTCAAGGCAGTTTTGAATAGTGCAATCGCAAATGCGGAAGAACAAAACGCAGACGTTTCGACTCTTTATGTTTCGGAATCACGCGTTGATGAAGGTTCCGTCATTAAGCGCTGGCGACCAAAAGATCGTGGTCGTGCGCATCCGATTCACAAACCTACTAGCCACCTCATCATCTCTGTTGGAGAGAGGAAATAATGGGACAAAAAGTTCATCCATTTGGATTTAGAGTTGGTATTACCGAAGGACATAAGTCTCGTTGGTATGCACCAAAAGCACTCTTTGCAGAGTTACTTGTTGAAGATTATCGCATTCGCGAATTCGTCGACAAACGCCTCAATCGCACGCCACCATTTGCGGCTGTGTCAGATATCTTGATTGAACGTACTCGTGAAGAGCTAACAGTAATTGTTAAGACAGCACGACCTGGCCTCGTTGTAGGTCCAAAGGGTGCTGAAATCGACAAACTTGTTGCAGACCTTCAAGCAATGACTGGCCGTAAGGCACAAGTTAAAATCTTGGAAGTCATGAACCCTGACACTGACGCACGTCTTGTTGCCGAAGCAGTTGGTGAGCAAATGCGTAAGCGCGGTAACTTCCGCCGCATGCTCAAACAACGTGCTGAATCAGCAATGCAGCACGGTGCAAAAGGAATTCGCATTCAAATCTCAGGTCGTCTTGGCGGCGCTGAAATGGCACGAAAGTTTGTCGTTGTAGAGGGCTCCATCCCGCTATCCACGCTGCAAGCCAACGTGGATTATGCGCTCGTACATACTGAAACAACGTATGGAATTATTGGTGTAAAGGTTTGGATTTACAAAGGTATGTATACCGACGCAGAAGAAGAACAAGTTGATTCACGAGCAGCAGGTGCTCGCGGTCGTGCTCGAGGTCGTCGTTAAGTTTTAGAAGTTGCCCAGTATGGGCGCCCATTATGGGTTTTTAAGGAGATCGTCCGATGCCACGGATGCCAAAACGAATTAAGTTCCGCAAACAGATGCGCGGAAAAATGAAAGGCAATGCCACACGAGGTAATTACGTGGCATTTGGCGACTATGGTTTGCAATCG
>DTSO01000020.1 GCA_012965315.1 Phycisphaerales bacterium
TACTGGGCAGGTCAAAATGCTCGCTGGACTACTGAGATTACCTGGGATGACACAGTATTAAATACTGACACTACAGTCATCAGCTCACAACTTCAGTTCTACTTCTAAACCAGAAGTTGATTTGAAGTGTCCATGATTATTCATGTTCACAAACGCAGGCCGGCTCTTTGAGCCGGCCTGTTTTTTTATGCGCACTTTTTTGGCCCCACCCCCCTAGACCATTAGACCCCGAGGACTGTCTCAATATGGTATCCTCCTCGGCAGAAAGGTCTACGGATGGATCAAGATACAAAGCAATGGATTGCGACTCTTTTTGCAACACGTAACGTGATTGCTGTTGTTGCTGTACTCATCTTTGTTCCACAGAATTTCGGGAAAGATTTTTCAATTCCTGTTTCAAGCCAACTTGAAGCATTGAACCAGCAACTTTCAATTGCTGAATCCGCAAACAACGCAATTCGTATGGAATTGGAAGAGGCAAAAGCAAATCTGAATAATGACCGATGGATGAATGAAGAGCGGGCGGCTTCTATCGCACTTCTCATCGAAGATGTACTTGCAGATAGTGATACTAGAAAAAACTTGCAAGGCAACGGCTCAATGATGGGTTGGTCGGATGGATTCCATCTGACAAGCATTGACGGTCAGTTTAGTTTGCAAATCGGAGGTTTAATTCAATCCCAAACTATGGCTCGGTGGCTCGGTGTTAATACAGTAGGCGGAAATGATTTTGATCAATGGCGCTGGGGCTTTGGGATGTCCAGAGCGCAACTATCATTTGGAGGTAATGCATTTGGACAAGGGCTTGAGTATTACTTCGAAATGGGCTGGGGTAGAGCAGATCCATACAACTTGACCGGCGGAGGCAGATTTATGTCGCCACGCATGTGGGAAGCGTGGGTTAAATTTAAATTGAATTCAGAGTTGGATATTAAAATAGGGCAATTTAACCTTCCATTTACACGTGAATCGTTAGTTCGTGCCCCATACCAAATGGCAGTTTTCCCAACGGTTATCGAATTTCGAATGGGTCTGGAGAGTACCGCAGCAGTCGAATTTGATTGGACAACAAAAGACAAAAAATTCGCGCTTTCCATTTCAAATGGTTCGCCAGCAATTTTTCACGCACCTTTTTGGGGAGCGTTTGACCCAATACCACCGTGGTCAGCACTTGAACGAGATACGTTGTATTCGGTAACAATGCGCCACGAATGGAAAATCCTCGGGGACTGGGCACAATTTGACCAATTCACTAGCCCGCCAGGTAGCGAACGCGGAATTATGATTGGACTTGCGGGGCACAGGCAAAATACTGAATTTGATTCTCCATTTCCAATAGGCGGACTTCCAGAGGGCGAATTCTGGGGTGTAACTGGTGATATAACGATGCAATTTGATGGCGCTTCATTGTTTGCATCAATAATTTATGAGCGCATGACTGATTTTGCGCCAGCGCTCCCACGCGTCAACTTTTTATCTTTCGTTTTGCAGGGAAGTACATACATCACCAATCAGTCTGAAATTTTTGCAAGATGGGAATCAGGCGGTCCTGATGAAGAGGGAGCCGGCGGGGATAGATTACAAATTTTAACTGTCGGGATGAATCATTATTTAGATGGTCAAGACATGAAAATTACAGCAGATCTTGGGTTTAGTTTTGGAGAAGTAAGTCAGTTTATGGCAAATACAGAAACCGGTTGGATTGGCGATCTTGAACGAAGAGATCAAGTCGTTTTCCGCACGCAATTACAGTTAATGTTTTAAGGAATGAAGAAATGAATAATCAACGTAGACAAATTTTGAAATCAAACACAATCGCGATTCGATTCGCTGTTGTGTTTGTTGCAATTTTCTGCGTGGGGGCAGTGCGTGCTGATGATGTTCAACAGCAACTGGATTTGCTTCGACAGCGTCTCGACAATGTACAAAAAGATACTTCAGAAATGCGAGAATCCTTAGATGAACTTAAAGCCGAAACGCAAAAAGATTGGATAACTGAAGAGCGCGCCGATGAAATTCGGTCACTCGTTCATGATGTTCTTTTAGATGTAGACGCACGCACTTCACTCGTTGGAGATGGTTTGCTTGGTGGTTGGTCCGATGGATTCTTTCTCGCAAGTAGCGATGGGCGGTTTAAACTAACTATTGGTGGGCTAATGCAAGAACGCTTTGTACAGAGTTTCTTGCGAGTTGGGCTGAATAACAATTTCGACCGTTGGCGGGGCGGGCTTGAAAATACAAAAACTCGCTTGGACATCGGTGGCCATATTTTTGACAAAGACACAACGTTTTTAGTACAAGCTGGCTGGGGTTACTTGGACCCAAATGCAATTTCGAATACACCGCTATTGCGAATCGGTGCTCGTCTTTGGGACACATGGATAAAGTTCAAACTTAGTGAACGGTGGTCTGCGAAACTTGGCGTGTTTATGTTGCCTTTTACAAGGGAGTCTTTAGTTTCAGATAAATACCAACTCGCTGTCGAACGCTCACTCATCGATTTCCGATTGGGCCTTGCGCGTTCGCAAGGTGTTGAATTTACTTGGGCAAATGATGACACCCGTGTGTTTCTTGCAACTTCAAATGGCGCATACACACTGAATGGAGTCTCTGCAGCGGGAAACAATCCGACGCCACCGTGGGGGATACTCGCCCAAGATGTGGAGTGGGCTTTTACTGCTCGGGCAGAGTTTTTACTTGAAGGAAATTGGAGTCAGTTCAATCAATTCACTTCGCCTATTGGTAGTGAAACTGCAACCATGGTCGGCGTTGCTGTGCATGGGCAACAAGGCGAGCGCGTAGGTGGCGGTAATCTTAAGCAAGATCAATATGGCATTACAGCGGACCTTTCAATGAACTTCGATGGTATGTCGTTCTTTATCTCAGGAACGATGCATAATCAAAAGAATATAACTCGAACAATTCCAAACGCAGACTGGGTTGGGTACGTGGCTCAGGCGAGTACGTACATGACGGATAAAACGGAACTGTTTATGCGATTTGAAGGCGGTGGTGTTATGCAAAATACGATGGGCGGGGACGACGTTCACATCCTGAGTGCTGGCGTTAACTGGTATCTCGATGGCCATGGCCTCAAGGTAACAAGTGATTATGGATGGAGTTTCGGAGAAATTAGTGCAGGCATGCAAAACTGGATGGTAGGTTGGCGTGGAACAACAAACCGCAACGCGGAGTGGTTGTTCAGAACCCAGTTACAACTGGCGTTTTAACGTATACCGTTCTTAGCGAATTTCAACAATTGAGACGCCCTCAGAGAGCATTTCATAGACTTGTGCTACTTCGTCTGCACCCATTCGGATACAGCCCATGGAGGCTTGTGTGCCGATGGTTTCCGGTGCTATTGTGCCATGAATACCAAGCCCTGAAAGGTCTTTTGTGCGCTCTTCAATCCCTTCTAAACCAATCCAACGTTCGCCGATTGGATTTTCTGGGTTGTTAGCACTGTAAAATTCTCTTGTTCGAGGGTTAACCCATGTTGGATTTACGAGTTTTGAACTTCTTCGGACTTTGAATATGCCAGTAGGTGTTGAGTTGAATTCCCCAAGACCGACTCTGTAGGAGCGAACGAAAACTTGTTCGTTGCCATCGCCTTGGTAAAGGTCGATTCGGTACGTTGCTTTATCCACTTTTGCATGAAATGGTCCAGTTATCAACTTTAAGTTTTGACCCGGTCGGATTCTCGATGCAGATTTGATTCCGTTGATGCGTTGAATGAAACGCCAGTCAACTTGAAGCCCCATTTTGTGAACGATGCCACTGAGAGTGTCTCCACCTCGAACGATGTATTCAATGCAAAAAGCATCATCACTTGTGATTTTTTTAGAAAACACAAGGTCGTCCGAAATGTCAGTCAGTACGCCCCTCGCTTGGGCAGCTTCACCTTCAGTCAATGAACCACTTCGTAATAATGCAGAGAGTTGTGCTCTAGCTGCAACCATCTCGCCGTTATCTAAGAGGGTTAAGCCCTCTTCGAGGTTTGCGGAAGTTGTTGCTGCAAGTACAAGTGGTTTTGCGACAACCACGGGTGTTTCTTGTTCTGGCGCAGAGGCAACAACTGGTTTTTCAATAGGAGCAGTTTTAACAACGGTCGCTTCTTCAACAATAGCCGGCGGCATAGCAATGGTTGTTGGTTCTTGAAGTCGTGTTTCGACAACTGCGTCGTCCGTTGTTTCAGATGCAATTTGATCTTTACTATCTATTGAAGTACTTGGCCAAAGCATCCATGTAACTCCGAAAGCTGCAAGCAGGACAATGAGCCATGATAGGCCTCGCCTTCCGCGCTTTCGTCTGTACATACTGCCACGTCGAACTGAGGAGAAACCGCCTTGACTTGGTAATGCCATGCATGGAATTGTAACGATTCTTGGTTAGCGTGACTACTAAAACAGACTACTCAAAATAGACTTTTGTAGGAGTAACAACCGCGCTCATCAATTGGTCATGCGATTCCCGTGGGATTGACTCGACAATCTGCTCATCGAAACAGACTCCGATTACGATTGGAGGCCTTGATCTCGCAATTAATCTGTCATAGAAACCCCCGCCACGACCGAGACGACCACCTTGACTATCAAAACCGACACCTGGAACGAGTAAGACATCGATGCAATCGGTTGGGAGTGGGTGCCGTTCTTTTGGCTCTTTGATGCCAAATTTGGTTTCAATAAGTGCGCTTTCATCAAGCGTGGTGAGCAAACCGCCGCGCATCGTATTTTCTTCCCAGTTAATGAGTGGGACACAAACTGTCCTCGATTCATCTATCCAAAGCTCAAGAAGCGGTAGAAGGTCCACTTCATTCTGTAGTGGGAGATATGCAAATATGGAATTGGAATTTGCTACTGAAGCGAGGGACATAAGTTGTTTGCAAATTGCTTCGCTTGCGTTTTTCTTTTGTTCCAACTCTACGTTTGCAACAAGTTCTTTTAAGTGCGTTCTCAATTCAATTTTATTCATTCGAAATAGTTCGCAGTAATAGTTGGCAGTTGTTCTGGGTCGTGGTTGCTTGGTGCAACAACAGTTCGTTGATGTTTGATGTCATCTCTTGCTTGCCAAATTGCTTTGTCAACATTTCGTGACTTTGGCGCTTTCGATAAATAAATTACAAGTTGGCTTAGTGTTAATTGGCATTCCGGCATTCCAACTCGTTCGACAATCAGCCAAGCTGCGGCGGCTTGCTCCATCGCTCTTGGGTCAGCCATGCCAATGTCTTCACTTGCAAAAATGGACATCCGCCTGGCGATAAATCGTGGGTCTTCTCCTGCTTCGAGCATTGAAGCAAGCCAGTATATTGCGCCATTTGTGTCGCCGCAACGAACTGATTTAATAAAAGCACTTGCGTGGTCGTAATGTCCATCGCCATGTCGATCATAACGGACAGCTTTTTTCTGTATAGATTGCTGTGCGTCTTCGAGTTCGATAGTTTTATTTTGTGCGCTACCAATCGCAATTTCAAGTGCGTTGAGCGCTCGTCGAGCGTCTCCGTCAGCAATTTTGGACCAGTGCGCAATCGCTTCGTCGGTTATTGATATAGCAAGACCGCCAACACCGCGTTGTTCCGTAAGCGCAGAACGAATAACAGTTGCAATTTCATTTTCAGTAAGGGGCTCAAGTTGAAAAACGGTAGAGCGACTTATCAACGCATTGTTAACGGTATACGCAGGATTTTCAGTTGTCGCACCAATTAAAACAATGATGCCATGTTCAACCGCTTCAAGAAGTACGTCTTGTTGACTGCGACTGAATCTATGAATTTCATCCAAGAACAAAATGGTTCTGCCATTATTTTGTTCAATTCGGCTCCGTGCTTCTGCAATGATGCGCCGTATGTCGGCAACGCCAATCTTTGCAGCATTAAAAGATTCAAAATGTGCCTTTGTTTCATTTGCAATTACGTGCGCTAGTGTGGTCTTGCCAGTACCGGGTGGCCCCCAAAAAAGAGCGGAGCTTAGCGTGTCGCTGGTAATCATTCTTCTGAGAAGGTCGTTCGTTCCAAGAATATGTGTCTGCCCGACCACCTCGTCAAGCACGCGTGGGCGGAACCTGTCAGCAAGGGGCCTGACACCATCTCGTTGTTTTTTGGCTTCGTCTGAGAAAAGATTGGGCATTATTAGATTGTAAACGCATCAGGACACTCCAATAACGCAAGAGAGTCGCTTATTTAATTCGCATTACGCTCAATGTGGTGTATTCTTCACTTATATGTGTGGAATAGTTGCTTATATTGGATCAAAACCAGCGAGAGAACTCCTTCTTGAAGGATTGAAACGACTGGAATATCGCGGTTACGACTCGGCAGGAATTGCTGTGTTGAATGGTGGGATAAAAGTAGCAAGGTCAATAGGCCGTGTTGCTGGTTTAGAAGAAATGATTTCAATCGATTCTGGGTTTGATGGCACGGTCGGAATTGCGCACACTCGTTGGGCAACGCACGGTGAACCATCAGAGCGCAACGCACATCCGCATAGCGACAATTTAAAAAATGGACACGGGATTCATCTTGTTCATAATGGAATTATTGAAAATTATGTTTCGCTAAAAAAATATTTAATAAGCAAAGGGCACGAGTTTACAAGTGACACAGACACAGAAGTACTCGCGCATTTAATCGGTGAACTGTACGACGGCGATTTAGAAACTGCAGTGCAGTCTGCATTACGCGAAGTAACGGGAGCGTACGCAATAGCCGTTGTATGCGAAGAAGAGCCAGAAGTGTTAGTTGTTGCTCGAAAGGGCTCGCCTCTTATTGTTGGCGTTGGCAAGGATGAATATGTTGTCGCTTCAGATTCAAGTGCAATTGTTGCCCATACAACGCAAGCGTTTTTGCTAGATGATGAAACAGTTGCGCGATTGACTCGCGATTCGTTTAGAACTACAACAGTTGACAATGTTGAACTAACTCCTGAAATTAAAGAACTTGAATTTACACTTGAGCAAATTGAACTTGGCAATTTTGACCACTTCATGCTCAAGGAAATTTATGAACAACCAAATACACTTCGTACATGCATTCAGGGCAGAGTGGATGCAGTCGGAAGCAAAATCGTTCTCGGCGGAGTTGCTGATTTTGAAGCTGAAATAGTAAAAGCAAAAAGAATATTAATGCTCGGTCAAGGCACAGCGCTCCACGCTGCAATGATTGGCGAGTACTTGTTTGAAAAACTTGCAGGCATTCCGACCGAGGTAGAATTTGCCAGCGAGTTTCGATATCGCAATCCAATCGTAGAAGAAAATACAGTAGCAATAGCGGTAAGCCAATCCGGCGAAACTGCTGACACGCTTGCTGCGGTTTTAGAAGCGAAGCGCCGTGGTGCACTAACTTTTGGCGCGGTGAACGTTGTTGGTTCGACAATTTCCCGCGAAACAGACGCAGGTGTCTATTTACGTGTTGGCCCAGAAATTGGCGTTGCTTCTACAAAAGCATTCATCGGGCAAGTCGCAGTGTTGACTATGCTCGCAACGTACATAGGTCGTCGTCATCACCTTGACCGCGATGAAATGTCTGAATTACTTTCAGCGCTTGAACAAATCCCAGACCACATTTCAACAGTGCTGGGGCAATCCGACCATATTCTTGAAGTTACTAAAGGTGTTGTTGACCGCGATAACTGGTTGTTCCTTGGTAGAGGGACAAATTACCCAGTTGCTCTTGAAGGGGCACTGAAATTAAAAGAGATTAGTTATATACATGCTGAAGGAATGCCGGCTGCTGAAATGAAGCACGGTCCGATTGCGCTTATTGATAAGGGCATGCCAGTTGTAATTGTTGCGACCAGAGGTAGCCAATACGAAAAAGTAATTGGCAACATGGAAGAAGTTCGGTCGCGAGGAGGTCACGTTATTGCAGTAGCCACTGAGGGCGACACCTCCATCGTTGAACATTGTGACGATGTGTTCTATGTACCGGATGTTCCAGAGCCCTTGCAACCACTGGTAACAGTCGTTCCGTTACAACTCCTTGCATATCACGCCGCAGTTCTTCGCGGCAAGGACGTGGACAAGCCACGTAATCTCGCAAAATCAGTCACCGTGGAGTAATGACTTACGGTTGTGGGGGAGATTCAGAATCAACATTTGCCATTTTCATACGTATAGGTGCTGTATGCTCAAGAAAAAGTGCGCCAAGCAGAGCAGCAATGGCAAATGAGGGCGGAAGTGCTCCAACTCCAATAAGCAACGTTGCAAGACAAAGTTGTGATACGCCCGCATCAACAAGTGGAATGGATAAACGCATTGCATCGCCACTTTTTCGACCACCAAGTAAGCCCAATCCAATAATGCCACCTAGCCATCTTGCATCTGCGCAGAATAATAGGACTAATAAAATTGGCCAAAACTGTAAATGCTCAAGTGGATTTATAAGCACAAGCGATGTCGCCATTACGCTTGGAATTGCAGCGTAGTCCACAAATAGTTGAAGCCATCGCAACTGTTTGCGTGGAATAATCCAGATAACAGGCAACAACAGAAGTGGGAGCATCCAGAGAAGTGCCATAGCGCCTTGGACTTGCCATGCGGCGTACATTGCAATTGCGCTCGCGCCAATCCAAGCAACTCGACCACACCGCAACATTAACAGCGCACCATTGGGTTCCGATTTATTAGCAACCTTTTGTTCCCAAGAAGCAAGCGTCCATGGTCCCGCCCCAAGGCAAGCACCAAGCGCGAGCACTTCGGTTACTCCCATATCAGTGACAAGCAACAGGAGCAAAGATGTAATGCCACTTGGCACGAGTACGGCCCAAACACCAACAGAAAGAGACATGGCGTGCGGAGCAGTGCCCTTCGCTTTGCAGCGCATGCTTCCGCTTAAAAGTATTAAAAAGATGAGAAAAATGGCATAATATCGTAGCGTTTGTTGTGAATTCCATTGTGCCTGTTCCCATTTTTCAACCGCTAGCGATACCTCGTATTGCTGGTCAGCACGCATTTGCATGAGAATGACTTCGTCGACTCCGAGCGTAGTTGCGGCGAGTAGATCCGCTTGTTGCTGGCGCTCAAGCCGGAAAACTATTTCATGTTCGTTCGCTCCACCTTGAAAAATATCCTCCCAATAGTCATGCGAAATTGACCCAAAAACTGCTGGACCTAGCAAAACTCCACCAAGCACACCACCGAGCATTGCCCATGAGCGAATTCTCGTTTGTTTTAAAATATAAGCAAAAAAGAGTGGAACAAAAAGAAGTAAAGTGAGTTGGACGGTACTATTGATAACGAGGTCTTGCATCGAATACGCTAATTCCTATCTATGAAACAAATTGCTACAACTTGGAACTGTGCACAATGCGTAGTATCGTTGGAATCATCAATTATTGTTGGCATTTTAAATGTAACACCAGATAGTTTTAGTGATGGAGGCAAGTACGAACTAGCCGAGAATGCGATTCAGCAGAGCATGCAGTTATTCAACGAGGGTGCTTATATCGTAGATGTTGGTGGGGAATCGACACGACCAGGTGCGGTGCGCATTTCTGCAGAAGAACAAATTGCTCGAGTAATCCCTGTAATCGAAGGAATTCGAAAGCAGACTTCGGCACTCATTTCGATAGATACGACAAATTCGCAGGTCGCTTCAGCGGCGATATATGCCGGCGCTTCGATTATTAATGATGTTTCTGCGGGCGTAGAGGACGAGGAGATGTTTGAGGTTGCAGCAAAGACAGGGGCTGGGCTGGTCTTAATGCACAGGCGATTACCTCCCGAATTGGATGAATACAGCCACGAATACGATACGCCACCGGTGTCGAACGATATTGTTCAAGATGTGATGAGGTGGTTGGAGTCCAGAGCAACGGCGGCGATAACGCAAGGAGTCCAAAAAAGCTCAATTGCACTCGATCCAGGGCTTGGTTTCGGGAAAAGTGTTGAGCAGAATTGGCAATTAATCAGAGAGGCAGGCCGTATTGTCGCACTTGGATATCCAGTTTTTGTGGGAGCAAGCCGTAAGAGTTTTATTGGGGCATTGACTGGAATTGAAGTTCCAGAATTGCGAGATGAAGCATCCGCGGAGGTTTCTGTAGACCTTGCCCAACAAGGAGTGCAAATTTTTCGGGTTCACAATGTTGCCGCCCACCAACGAATGCTACAATCCCAATCTTAGAGTATTAATACTTTCCCCAGAACCACGAAAACGCAGGAGATAGAACCGTGGCATTAGAATTTACAGACGCTAATTTTAAAGAAGAAGTCCTCGACTCAGACCAACCTGTCCTTGTTGATTTTTGGGCTGAATGGTGCGGACCTTGCAAAATGCTTGGCCCAGTTATTGATGAACTTGCTGTTGAGTTTGAGGGAAAAGCAAAAGTTGGCAAAGTCGATATCGACACGAACCGTGACGCCGCAGTGACGTATGGCATTCAATCTATTCCGACTATTCTTATTATGAAAAATGGAGAAATTTCTAATAAGTTCGTTGGAATTGCGTCAAAAGATGATTTAGTAGAAGCTATTAACGCAGCGATGTGATTTAATTTGGGGCCGTAGCTCAGTTGGGAGAGCGCTTGCATGGCATGCAAGAGGTCGTCGGTTCGATCCCGATCGGCTCCACTCGCTACGAATTCGCGGTGGGTCTGTTCTTAAACGAAAATCTTAGTACGGAGTTTACTTTTCATTCTGCGTTGGGTGAAAACTAATTCATAGTGTGAGGACCTGACTCTAGAGATAAGTATGCGTAAGCCTCGCGAAATGCATGTGACAGTCACCTTGGAATCTCTTTGTTACACTACTTTGCATGCAAAACAAAACTGCACAAGTTATGGCGGGGCTCGCATGGGCGAACAAATCGTTGTATCGAAAAGTTCGATTCGTTGTACATGATGCAATGATTGCGATTGATATGCCCGATGGAACTCGAACACTAATTCTTCGCGAAATTGAAATGGACCGTGCTAAAAAACATGCACGAGCTGATCGCGTATATGGCTATTCAGATTTTACGCCACCGGGTGGTTTGTCAGGCGACAGAGATGTCAGCGCAGCGCAATCGACAGCAGAGTGTTTGCGACGGAATGGAATTACAAAAGTAATTGGCGACAGAACGCTTCCGCTTTTATACGTTGACGAAATGCAAGCGGCTGGAATTACGGTAGAGCTGGATGCAAACCTTGGTGTTCTTGAACGTCGCATGAAAGATGCTGAAGAAGTAGCACATCTCCGTGCGGCTCAAAAAGTTACTGAAGAGACAATGCGAATGGCTTGTGAAACAATTGCAAACGCAACAGCTGATGAAAATGGAATCTTGCAAGTTGGCGGTTCTCCATTAACAAGTGAACGCGTTAAAACGATGATTGATATTTTTTTACTCGAACGGGCATTTGAAAATTCTCCTGCAATCATTGCGGGAGGACGAGACGGTGGCGATTGTCACGAACACGGCAGCGGTGAACTTCGAACTGGTGAACCAATAATTGTTGATATTTTTCCAAGGGATAGTAAAACGCTGTACAACGGAGATTGCACGAGAACGGTTGTGCATGGTGTTATCCCAGAAGAAGTAGCAAAAATGCACGCTGCGGTTATTGAAGCAAAATTAGTTGCAACAGCAGCAACAAAAGCTGGCGTAACTGGTGAAGCAATACATTTAGAAACATTACGCGTGTTGAATGAACATGGTTTTTCGGAAGGGTTGCCAACAGAAACAGATCCAGAAAACTTTTGTTCAATGCCACACGGAACAGGTCACGGAATCGGGCTCGACGTTCACGAGTCGCCGCTTTTAGATAGGAACGGTCCGGAACTTTTAGCAGGGGATGTTGTAACAATTGAGCCGGGCTTATATAGTCGGACGATTGGCGGAGTTCGCGTTGAAGACATGGTTTTGGTTACTGAAAACGGTTGTGAAAATTTCAATACCCTTCCTGAAGGTTTATCATGGAGTTGATTGCATTACTCGCTTTTGCGCTTGCAGGTTCACCTGAAGCATCTTTTGATAATTTGCAAGTACTAGACGGTTATTCAAAACAACTGATTGCAACCGAACCGCAAATCATGGATCCTGTTGCGTTTTGTTTTGATGATAATGGCAACATTCTTGTTGCAGAGTCATTCAGGCAAGAGCAAGGCGTGGAAGACAATCGCTCAAGTACCTTTTGGTTGCATTGGGATCTGAGCTTGCAATCTGTCGAAAGTAGATTAGCAATGTACAAATATTTTGCTGATCAGCGCGTAAACGCAATGGAGTATTATTCTGAATACGAAGACCGCATACGGTTGCTGAAAGATACAGATGGAGATGGAGTCTATGAAACCGCATCGGTTTTTGCTGACGGTTTTAATGAACCGCTTGACGGAACTGGCGCAGGCGTATTAGCAATGGAAGGAACTGTTTGGTATACAAACATCCCACATCTTTGGTCTTTTTCTACCGATGACGGAATCGCAACCTCCAAAACTTCGCTTTTTGGAGAAGTATTCGGAGTTCGAATAGCATTGCGCGGACACGACATGCATGGCCTTGCACTCGGTTTGGATGGAAGGTTGTATTGGTCAATCGGCGATCGTGGGTACCACATCGAACTTGAAAATGAAGCCGTCATGCATAGCCCTGGCGAAGGCGCAGTTTTTAGATGCGAGTTAGATGGAAGTAATCTTGAGGTTTTTCATCACGGATTACGAAATCCTCAAGAACTTGCATTCGACAAATACGGAAATTTATTTACAGGAGACAATAACTCGGACTCTGTCGATAAGGCGCGCTTGGTTTACTGTGTAGAGGGTGGCGAAACTGGGTGGCGGATGGAATACCAAACATTGAACGGTGTGAACGACCGAGGACCTTGGGTTCAAGAAAATGGTTGGGATCCACATTCGCAAAATCGCCCAGCATGGATTTTGCCTGCAGTTGACATAATCGGCTCAGGACCATCCGGATTAGTTGCGTATCCTGGTGCGGGATTTTCTGAGCGGTACCAAGACCATTTTTTCTTATGCGATTTTCTTGGCGGCGCAGAACATAGCAATGTGCTTTCTTTTTCAGTTGAACCAGATGGAGCGCATTTTAAATTAGTTGACCTTCACACATTTGCTGGGAAAATTTTGTGTACCGATGTTGACTTTAGTTATGACGGCAAATTGGTGATTAGTGATTGGGGCGAAGGGTGGACAGGCAATTATGAGGGAAGGTTGTATTCCGTATGGGATGAAGAGCATCGCGAGAGTGGTGATGTATCCGGAATTTTTTCAGAAGGATTCAGTAACCGTACAACGGATGCATTAGTCCATTTCCTTTCGCACGCTGACCGTAGAGTTCGCATTCGAGCGCAACTTGCTTTGGCAGATAGAGATGTTGTAAACGAATTAAAAGAAGCGCTTGCTACAGAAAACCAAATTGAAAAAATACATGTGATGTGGACACTGGCAATGCTGCATAGACGCGGGCAGTCTTGTATGAAATTTGTTGCCCCGTTACTCGATGATGCAGACCCAGAGATACGTGCGCAAGCATGTAAAATTCTAGGGGAAGCGAGTTACACAAAATCGTTCACTCGAATAGTAGAGTTACTACAAGATCCATCAGCACGCGTTTCTTATTTTGCAACTATGGCCTCGGGATACCTTGGTAACGCCTTGGATGAAATCATTGCAATGCTTGAGCAGAATGATAATACCGATGTATATCTTCGCCATGCTGCCGTTGTTGCGCTGTCAAAAACACAATATGCAGCATCAATGGCAAATTTGCAAAACCACCCAAGCGCCGCCGTGCGATTGGCAGCAGTTCTTGTTTTGAGAAGAATGGAGTCAAGATTTCTCGCCGATTATTTGAGCGATGAAGACGATGGTGTCGCAACCGAAGCAGCCCGCGCAATACATGATGGCAGAGTGGAAAGCGCTATGGCAATACTTGCGTCATCCTTAGACGACGCTCGAACTATTGCTTGGCAGAAGCGAGCAATAAGTGCAAATAAAATGGCGCACTCTTGCGAAGAAAGTATGCGTGTTGCAGAATTCGCCGCCGATGCAACGAAACCAGAATCGATGCGCATTCTTGCAATGCAGGCACTCCGAGATTGGGGTCCTAGGCGTTCTGCAAAACGAGATATTGTCGAAGGGCGTATAGTTGCACGCAGGCACAGTACGTTTTATTGTATCGAAGGAATTGACGAAGCAATTGAGGAGTTAGTTTCAAATGCTCAGGGCGAACTGTTGATGGAAACCCTTAGATTCGCGAATGAACAGCATTTGAAAATTCCAGAGGACGTGTGCTCAACATTAGTCCTCGATGAAAGTATGCCAATACAAATTCGTGCCTATGCACTTCAAAAAAGTCTTGGGGAAGAACTCGTTGAGTTTGCGTTGCAGAGTGAACATTGGCAACTCCGTGCTGTTGCTAGGGATGTGCTGCTAGAAAGGTCAAACTCAACGGCAGATGGTTTACTTCTGGATACGGTTGAATCAGGCGAAATATTTGAAGCACAAGAAGCCATCAAATCACTCGCAAGTAAACCTTCTGCATTATCAAAAATTGACAAGGAAACTCTGCGGGTCGAATTGCAATTGGAATACGCTGAAGTTATTCCACCAGCGGATGGAATAATCAACGAGTGGCTTGTGGTTGGCGGAAATTCTATGCATGGCAAAAAAGTTGTATTTGAAAATTCAAAAAGTGAATGTTTGCGGTGCCATACAATAAACGATAGTGGAGGTATCGCAGGACCGTCCCTTGACGGTGTAGCAAGCCGATTAGACGGAGAACAACTACTTAATGCATTGCTCCTTCCATCCGCTGAAGTTACAGAAGGGTTCGGAGCGTACTCTGCTATGCCTCCGATGGGTTCGCTGTTAAGTCAACGAGAGATTCGAGATGTGGTTGCGTATCTTAAGACTTTGACTCAAGCCGATTAGTTCTTGCAATCATCAACTTGTTTAATGTAACCGCAATTACGCCAAGCCCATAACTTAGGCCTATTGCAATTACTACAACATAAAGTCCGGGCTGTATTTGCGTTTTAACAAGAGACTTGCCTTCTGTTGTGATAAGGAAGAGGGCAAGTCCGAACACGTCAAGCATGCACCATCGCGATAACACATCGATGATTTTTTTAACTTGTAGGTGGCGCGAATCAGTTAAGGGTGTGATCCATGCAATTAAAAGTATCCCGAGGCGCAACAATGGAATAATAAAAAGAGTGCTCCCTAAAATGAAAAGTAATACCCAATGTTTTTGCGTATACAGCAACGTCCCAATTTCATGAATGCTGTAAGAATGTGAAACAAGAAAGAATTGGCTGATTCGTAAAAAAGTTGCGTTTAACGATTCAATCAGCGCCGCCGCAGAGGCAATTGCAAGGACGGGCACTATCCATCCAAAATAAATTGGGTCAAAAAGCATCCACCTTCGTTTATTAGAGATTGGTAATGCTGGCGATTCTTTTTCGCATTCTTTACGAGCGAGCGTCATGATAATTTCCGATGTAATCATGCTTAGCGTTATTGCACCTATGAAGAAATAAACTCCAATGTGAATGGTTGATGCGATAAAAGATTGGTTACTTGTCAGAGCAAGCAATAATATGACGACGAAAATATCCATGTATGACCATTTGCCAAGCAGTTCAATTGCGTTTAAGTATTTTTCACGAGTGGTAGGTCTCCAAGGTCGAAACCAAATTGCAAATAAAGAGAACAGTTTAAAAAATGGAAAAATAATAGAAAAAACTAAAATTAGAATTGCAATGAAATGCAACTTGTGTTCCCACAATAACTCAACGGAATGCGGAAGACTGTAAATGACTTTGTCGTGAAATACTTCATCTATCTCAAGAAAAGGAAGCACCAAGCCAAGGATATTTGCAGTTAATGAGATAACTAGTAGGACGGGTATTATCCAGCCCCGTTTACCTACTTTAATTCGCAATGTATTTCGTTCTTCCATAAAACTATCATACTCTCAAAGAGATAATTGATAGATTAAGCGTCAAACTTTGTATACTACGCACTATGGCAACAGTACTAATTACAAACGGTTTATGGCTCGCTTTTCTTCTTGGTTGGTGTTTGTTGTGCTTCGCAGATTCGAAAAATCAATCTAACTAACTAGACGTTTTTTTGCTTCTGATATGGCATCTATTTTGGAAACGAATGCTTCGACAACTTTAGGGTCGAAATGACTGCCGCTATTTTGTTGAATAATTGAAACGGCTTCTTCGTGCGACATCTCTTTTTTATACACTCGTTGGGACGTTAACGCATCGTATACATCTGCAACCGCGACGATTCGGGCAGGTAAATTTATGCCTTCGTTTTTTAGCCCAAATGGATATCCAGAGCCGTCCCATTTTTCATGGTGGCTAAGTGCAATTTGAATTGAGGTGTCAATCCACGGATCACTACCAAGTTCTTCAGAGAGCGCCAGGAGTATGTCACCACCAACAATTGTGTGGCGTTTCATTTCATTGAATTGTTTTTCGCAAAATGTTCCGGGATGTAACAAAATTTTGTCAGCGATTCCAACTTTACCAATGTCGTGCAACATTGAAGCTGCACTAATAATTGAAACTTCACCCCTTGGTAAATGTTTTGGATTCGCAGTCGCATACGCATTTGCAATAATCGATGTGTAGTGTTTGATTCGTATTAGATGTGTACCAGTATCATCGTCCCGTGACTCTGCAAGTTTTGCAAGACCAACAATCATTGCCATGCGAGAAGGCGGAGGGTCGCCATTTTCTTGCGCAAGGTCGATCATGAGGAGGGCGGTTTCTGCTTCTAATCGACCTTCTTTTTCAGCTTGCAATTGCCTGCGAT